>NZ_JAIOAB010000035.1 GCF_019890635.1 Streptomyces sennicomposti | reverse complement strand
GTTCCAAACACTATCAGGGTTTTCCGGTCTCTCTGACCACCGTCCCGCGGACATGCGGAAGATGATCCCGAGATAGGATCTGACAAGTTGGATGCCGCCGGGCGGGCACGCTGGTGAGCGTCACTCGTCCCCGGCAGGAGTACGACTCTACAGCGCTCCGCCGAGTGGGTGCAAATCCGTTGGAAGGGTGGTCTAGACCACCAACGGGAGCTGTCGTAAGCTCTCGCCCGGAACCGGTACTTACCGTGACATACCCTGCTGCACAGCGCGCCGTCCGGGACAAGCAGTGACGGCTCATCGACTCTCCACCCCTGGGAGGCTTCCCATGACCACCGTGACGTCACCGCTCGCCGGACGCGCCATCGGACTCGCTGCCGTGCCGGACCCGGTCTTCTCCGGCGCCATGGTCGGCCCCGGCACGGCGATCGACCCCGTGCGTGAGCCGTCCGAGGCGGTCTCTCCCGTGGACGGAGTCATCGTCTCGCTGCACCCGCACGCCTTCGTCGTCGTCGACGAGCAGGGCCACGGCGTGCTCACCCACCTCGGCATCGACACCGTTCAGCTCAACGGCGAGGGCTTCGAGCTGCTCGTGAACAAAGGCGACACGGTGACGCGCGGCCAGGCCGTGGTGCGCTGGAACCCCGCCGCCGTCGAGGCGGCCGGCAAGTCCCCCGTCTGCCCGGTCGTGGCCCTGGAGGCCACCGCCGAGTCGCTCACCGATCTACGCGACAGCGGCGAGCTGAAGACCGGCGACAGTCTCTTCTCCTGGAAGTGACTCCCCGCCGTTCCGCATACGGCGACCAGAACAACCACCACAGCGGCCCAGCCGCCGCACTAATGGAGACGGGTCAGATGGAGACAACGCTGCGAGGCGTCGGAGTGAGCCACGGGGTGGCCATCGGCGAGGTTCGGCACATGGGCACGGCGGTGCTGGAGCCGCCCGCCAAGCAGATACCGGCGGACGAGGCGGAGCGCGAACAGGGGCGCGCCCGTCAGGCCGTGGAGGCTGTGGCGGCCGACCTGACCGCGCGCGGCAATCTCGCGGGCGGCGAGGCCCAGGCGGTGCTCGAGGCGCAGGCCCTGATGGCACAGGACCCCGAGCTGATCGCGGACGTGGACCGGCGCATCGCCGTGGGCAGCACCGCGGAGCGCGCGGTCTACGACGCCTTCGCCGCGTACCGGGACCTGCTGGCCGGCGCCGGTGAGTACCTCGCGGGCCGGGTGGCCGACCTGGACGACGTGCGCAACCGCATCGTGGCGCGCCTGCTCGGCGTGCCCATGCCGGGTGTGCCGGACAGCGACGAGCCCTACGTCCTGGTCGCCCGGGACCTCGCTCCCGCCGACACGGCGCTGCTGGACCCGACGCTCGTCCTCGGCTTCGTCACCGAGGAGGGCGGACCGACGAGCCACAGCGCCATCCTGGCGCGGGCGCTCGGCGTGCCGGCCGTCGTGGCTCTGCCCGGCGCCGGTGAACTGGCCGAGGGCACGGTGATCGCGGTGGACGGCAGCAGCGGCGAGATCTTCGTGAACCCCAGCGCCGAGAAGAAGGCGCAGCTGGAGGCCGCGGCCGCCGAGCGCAAGGCCGCGCTGGCCGCCTCGACGGGTCCGGGCGCCACCTCCGACGGGCACAAGGTGCCGCTGCTCGCCAACATCGGCGGTCCCGCCGACGTGGCGGCGGCGGTCGAGGCCGGCGCCGAGGGTGTGGGGCTGTTCCGGACCGAGTTCCTCTTCCTGGACGACGACAAGAAGGCGCCGTCGGAGGAGAAGCAGGTCGAGGCGTACCGGCAGGTGCTGGAGGCCTTCCCCGAGGGCCGGGTGGTCGTGCGGGTGCTGGACGCGGGTGCGGACAAACCGCTTCAGTTCCTGACCCCGGCCGACGAACCGAACCCCGCCCTCGGTGTGCGCGGTCTGCGGACGCTGCTGGACCACCCGGAGGTGCTGCGCACGCAGCTGACGGCGCTCGCGAAGGCCGCCGAGGGGCTGCCGGTGCACCTGGAGGTCATGGCTCCGATGGTGGCGGACCGGGCGGACGCCAAGGCGTTCGCGGACGCCTGCCGTGCGGCGGGGCTGCGGGCGAAGTTCGGTGCGATGGTCGAGATCCCCTCGGCGGCGCTGCGGGCGCGCTCGGTGCTTCAGGAGGTCGAGTTCCTGTCGCTGGGAACCAATGACCTGGCGCAGTACACCTTCGCGGCCGACCGGCAGGTGGGTGCGGTGTCCCGGCTGCAGGACCCGTGGCAGCCCGCGCTGCTCGACCTGGTCGCGATGGCCGCCGACGCGGCCCAGGCCGAGGGCAAGAGCTGTGGTGTCTGCGGCGAGGCCGCCTCCGACCCGCTGCTCGCGTGTGTGCTGACCGGTCTGGGTGTCACCTCCCTGTCCATGGGTGCGGCGTCGCTTCCCTACGTGCGGGCGACGCTGGCGAAGTACACACTCGCGCAGTGCGAGCGCGCCGCTGCGGCGGCGCGGGCCGCGGACAGCGCCGAAGAGGCGCGGCAGGCGGCTCAGGCGGTGCTGTCGGGCGAGTGATCCGGCCGCCGGCCGTTCTCCGGCCGGCCCGGGAGGGGCGCTTCACCTGCGGGTGGGGCGCCCCTCCTTGTGTTCCGGTGCCGGTACGGCTGTTCCCGTGCCGGCACTCGACGGTTCTCAGTGGCGGTGCGGGGATGTCGTCGGTCCTTCGTCGCCGAGGTCGGGCGGCACGCAGTAGTCGACGCCGGATTCCGGGGCGACGAGGTCGCCGGATTCGATGTCGGTGCAGTAGGCGTCGAAGACCTCGCCGGCGGTGAGGGGGTGCAGGCCGTCGCCGCGCAGGCGCCAGCCGTAGATCCGGTCGGGGACGCCCGGGGCGATGGTGCGCATGACGAGTCCGCCGGGGCTGCGGGTGGCGATGCCGAGGGCGAGGACCGTGGTGAATTCGAGGGCCTCGGCCTCGTCCAGGCTGACGGCGCCGTCGTCCTCGTCGTCCGCGTGGAGGACGGCGGTGAGGGTTTCCGGTGCGGTCGAGGTGGTGCAGACCAGGTGCCGCTCGCCGGGCGGCGCGGTGTCGAGGATGCGGGCGACCAGTTCCGCGGCCCGAGCGAAGGCGGCGCGGCCGATGTCCTCGCCGCAGGAGGTGCAGGGGCCCAGCCGGGACAGCAGGGTGGAGGCGTACTCCCAGGTGGCCTGGCGGACGGCTTCGCCCACGAGGTCGGGGACGATCTCGGCGAGGGGCCTGCCGTCGTAGGGAAGGTTCGGTCCGGCGGCTGCCAGTTCGGCGGTGTAGCGGGTGCGGCTCGCGGGGGCGTCGGGGTCGAGGCCGGCGTCCGCGCAGTACGCGGCGTATTCCTCGGGGTCGAAGAGGGCGACGGTGGTGTGGCCGCCCTCCGCGGCCCTGGTTTTGAGGAGTTCTTCGACCTGTTGCAGGTAGGTGGTGTGGTCGTCGAAGGTGAAGCTGCGGTAGCGCCGCATGGCGCTGAAGTCCTGTTCGTCGGCGAGCAGGCCGATGGTGCCGGCGATCTCCCGGCGCAGGACGCGCCGCAGGGTGTGGTGGTCGGTGTGCGCCATGTTCTTCCCCCGTGTTCGTTGTTCGTCGTCCCCTGTACGCAGGGATCGATCAATGCTCACTCACAGTAATCGAGGGCACTGACAACGCGGGGTGCGAGAGCCGGAGGGTGACGGACGGCGCAGGTCAGAGGCGGGGGTGGCGCTGGCCAACGTGGCCGCGGGCGGCCCCGGTGCTCGCCGAGTGTGACGGTGAGGGCCGGGACCGCCGGGCTGTCCAGGTCGCGTCAGGCGCGCTTGCGGGCCAGGTCCTCGTAGAAGCGCAGCAGGTCGAGGTCGTCGATGGAGCCGGGGTTGACGGCCTTCTCCAGTGGGGTGCCCTGGAGAAGGCGCTTGACCGGGACCTCGATGCGCTTGCCGGTCAGGGTGTGCGGGATGCCCGGCACCGCGATGATCTCGTCGGGGACATGGCGGGGCGAGAGCTGTTCGCGGATGGTGCGCTTGACGCGGTCCAGGAGGGCGTCGTCGAGCACGGCGCCGGGGGCGAGGTGGACGAAGAGCGGCATCCAGTAGCCGCCGTCGGGCTGTTCGACGCCGATGACGAGGGATTCCTTGATCTCGGGCAGCCGTTCGACCGCCTCGTAGATGTCGGCGGACCCCATGCGGACGCCCTGGCGGTTCAGGGTGGAGTCGGAGCGGCCGTGGATGATCACGGAGCCGCGTGAGGTGAGGGTGATCCAGTCGCCGTGCCGCCAGACGCCGGGGTACATGGCGAAGTAGCTGTCGTGGTAGCGGCTGCCGTCGGGGTCGTTCCAGAAGTGGATCGGCATGGACGGCATGGGGTTGACGACCACCAGCTCGCCGACCTCGTCGGTCAGCGGTGCGCCGCTCGGGTCCCAGGACTGGAGGTCGGTGCCGAGGCAGGGGGCCTGAAGTTCGCCGATGTACACGGGGAGGGTCGGCACGGCGCCGGCGAAGCAGGAGCAGACGTCGGTGCCGCCGCTGACGGAGGCGATCCACACGTCGTCGCCGACCTCGTCGTGCAGCCAGCGGAAGCCGTCGGGCGGGAGCGGGGAGCCCGTGGTGGCGACGCAGCGGACCGAGGAGAGGTCGAAGTCGCGGGCGGGGTGCACCTCCGCCTTGCGGCAGGCCATGACGTACGCGGCGGAGGTGCCGAAGAGGGTGGCTCCGGTGCGTTCGGCGACCCGCCACTGGGCGCCGGTGTCGGGGTGGCCCGGGCTGCCGTCGTAGAGGACGATCGTCGTGCCGGTCAGCAGGCCGGAGACGAGGAAGTTCCACATCATCCAGCCGGTCGACGTGTACCAGAAGAAGCGGTCTCGCGGGCCGAGGTCGCAGTGCAGGCCGAGCTGCTTGAGGTGCTCGACCAGGATGCCGCCCTGGGACTGCACGATCGCCTTGGGCAGGCCGGTGGTGCCGGAGGAGTACAGGACCCACAGCGGGTGGTCGAACGGCACCTGCTCGAAGACGGGCGCCACGTCGGCGGAGGTCAGGGCGGACCACTCCAGGGCGCCCTCGGGGGCCGGGGTGCCGAGCAGCGGGATGTGGACGACGGCCCGCAGGGTGGGCAGCTCGCGGCGCAGTTCGGCGACGACGTCGCGGCGGTCGTGCTCCTTGCCGCCGTAGCGGTAGCCGTCGACGGTGAACAGGACGACCGGTTCGACCTGCTGGAACCGGTCCAGGACGCTGCGGGCGCCGAAGTCGGGGGCGCAGGAGGTCCAGACGCCGCCCACCGCGGCCGTGGCGAGGAGGGCGACGACGGCCTGGGGGACGTTCGGCAGATAGCCGCTGACGCGGTCGCCGGGGCGTACGCCGAGGGCGCGCAGTTCGGCGGCGAGGGAGCCCACCTGGCGGCGCAGTTCGGCCCAGGACACGGGGCGGGGCTCGTGGGTCTCGTCGAGGTGGAGGAGGGCGGGCTCGTCCGGGCGGGCGTCGGCGGCGCGCAGCGCGTGCTCGGCGTAGTTCAGCCGTGCGCCGGGGAACCACTCGGCGCCGGGCATCGAGCGGTCGCCCAGTACGCGCGCGTAGGGGGTGGAGAACCGTACGTCGAACCACTCCGTGACGGCTTTCCAGAAGGTGTCCAGCTGTTCGACGGACCAGCGGTGGAGGGCCGGGTAGCCGCCCTCGGCGGGCGCTCCGTGGTGCTCGGCCGCCCAGGCCTGGAACTCGGTGATCTGTGCGTCGGCGGTCCGCTGCGGGTCGGGCTGCCAGAGCGGCTGGGGGTTCACGGTCGACATGGGCGGCTCCCGGACTGTGCGCGTCGTGTGCGTCGGTCCGCGCACGTGCTGGGGTGTGCGCGTGACGCGGCTGACACGGACGATGCCATGTGATCGACTTGCGCACCAGGGCTCGCCTCACACCGTGCGTGCCGTGAAGATGTCGTCCGAGCCTGGGTGAACGGCAGTTGAACGACGCCCTCACGGCGATCGGTCGATGGCAGGGTGAGCGGCATGGAAGCTCGTGACCTGGTGCGTTCGGTGAAGGCGGTCGGTTCGGCGGGGGCGGTCCGGACGGTCCGCACCGTACGGGCCGCCTGGCGCAGACGGCGCGCCGACGCCAGGGGTCTGCCGCCGCGCGGGGCCGAGCGCGCGCGGGTGCCCGGTGCGGTGGTGGACGCGGAGCCGCGGCCCGGGGGCGGTGTTCTGCGTTTCGGCCGGTCGCAGCTGCGGGTCCGGGTCGCCGTCAACGGCGCCGTCTTCTGGGGCTGGGACGGGGCGGGCCCCGAGCCGTCGTACGCGCTCGCGGGGCGCTGTCCGGAGCCTGATCCGCGGGCGGTGCTGGAGCCGGACAAGGACGGCGGCTGGCGGGTGGTGGCGGAGCGGGTCACGGTCACCGTCTCGCGGTACGGCGCGATCCAGGTGTGCACGCCCGGCGGGGTGCCGCTGCGGCGGGATCTGCCGCCGCGCTGGTGGGAGCCGGTGGGCGGCGGCGCCGCGCGCTGGACGCAGCGCTCGGAGGTGGCGGCCGACGCCCGGTTCTTCGGTCTGGGCGGGCGGGCGTCGGGGCCGCGGCTGCGCGACGGGGTGCACCGGCTGTGGAACACCGATCCCGGTCGCCCGTTCGGCCCCGGCGACGATCCGCTGTACATCACGATGCCGGTCCAGTTGGTCGTCGCCGACGCGGGCACGCATCTGGTGTTCCACGACAACTCCTTCGACGGCACGGTCACGCTGCGGGAGGGCGTGGAGGGCGCCGGCTCGGGCCATGACCGGGCGGGGACGAGCGAGCTGAGGATGGCCGGCGGCCCGCTCCGCTGCTGGGTGGTCGTCGGCACTCCCGCGCGCGTGGCGCAGGTCTGGGCCTCGCTCACCGGGGCGGCGGCGGTGCCGCCCGCGTGGGCGCTCGGCCATCAGCACGCCCGCTGGGGTTTCGGCGACGAGCAGGAGGTGCGGCGGATCGTCGCGGGCTATCACGAGCGTGGGCTGCCCCTGGACGCGGTGCATCTGGACATCGACCACTACGACGCGCACCAGGTGTTCACGGTCGATCAGGACCGTTTCCCGAAACTGCCGGTGCTGGCCGAGGAGCTGCGCCGGGACGGGATCCGGCTGGTGTCGATCGTCGATCCCGCGGTGCGGGCCGCGCCCGGGAACGCCGTGTTCGAGGCGGGCACGGCCGAGGACGCCTTCGTGCGGGACGCCTCTGGGAGCGTCGTGCGGGGCGTGGGGTGGCCCGGGGAGGTGGTCTTCCCGGACTTCACGCACGCGCGCGTGCGGGAGTGGTGGGGCGGGCTCTACGAGGAGCGGATCGCACAGGGGTTCGCGGGTTTCTGGCACGCCATGAACGAGCCGACCTCCTTCGCCGCCTTCGGCGAGACGACGCTGCCCCGCTCGGCCCGGCACGCGCTGGAGGGCCGGGGCGGCGACCATCGCGAGGCGCACAACGTGTACGCGCTGTGCATGGCGCGCGCCGGGTACGAGGGGGTGCGCGAACGGGCGCCCGAGGAGCGGCCGTTCGTCTTCTCCCGCTCGGGCTGGGCCGGCATGCAGCGGTACGGCGGCACCTGGTCGGGGGACGTGGCCACCGGCTGGCCGGGGCTGCGGGCGTCGCTGTCGCTGGTGCTGGGTCTCGGTCTGTGCGGGGTGCCGTACTCGGGTCCGGACGTCGGCGGGTTCGACGGGTGTCCTTCGCCGGAGCTGTATCTGCGCTGGTTCCAGCTGGCGTCGTACCTGCCGCTGTTCCGGACCCACGCGAGTGTGCGGGCGGGTCGCCGGGAGCCGTGGGAGTTCGGGGCGGAGGTACTGGGGCACGCGCGCGTGGCGCTCGTCGAGCGCCGCCGTCTGCTGCCGTACTTCGTGACGCTGGCGCAGCTGGCCCGGCGCACGGGGGCGCCCTATGTGCGTCCGGTGTGGTGGGGCACCCCGGAGGACCGTGCGCTGCGCGACTGCGAGGACGCCTTCCTGCTCGGCGACGCCCTGCTGGTGGCTCCGGTGCTCGAGGCGGGGGCGGAGCGGCGCGGGGTGCGGCTGCCGCGGGGCCGCTGGTACGACACGGCGACGGGGCGGGCGTACGAGGGGCCGGGGCAGGTGGTGGTGGACGCTCCGCTCGCGCGGATACCCGTGTTCGCGCGCGCGGGGGCGGTGATCCCCGTGCGGGGCGACCATGGCGGGATGGAGCTGGAGGTGTGGGCGCCGGCTCCGGGGCGTGCCGGGGGCGGGCTGGTGGTGCCGGACCCCGGAGACGGCTGGGCGGAGGCGCAGGTCGAGCGCTACACGGTGCGGCTGAAGGACGGGCGCGTGGTGGTGGAGGGTGAGCGGGAGGGCGGTGCGCAGGCGCCCTCCCGTCCGGTGCGCGTGCGGGGGCTGGGCGAGGGCCGGGGTCAGATGTAGCGGCCCTCGAACCAGGCGCGTGCGGCGATGGTGTGCAGCGGGAAGGCCAGCTCCTCGGGCCTGCGCAGCAGGTGCCAGCCCTCCGTCTCGTCCGTCGCGGCGGACTGCGGCAGGGTGTCGGCCGGGCGTTCGGGGAGCAGGCCGAAGAGCAGCAGGTGGCCGTCGGGCGCGCTCATGGCGTCGATGAGCCGTACGTCGCGGGCGGCCGCGTCGATCCCGGTCTCCTCCTTGAGTTCGCGGACCACGGCGTGCCGCCAGTCCTCCCGGTCGTCGATGTAGCCGCCCGGCAGTGCGGTGCCTCCGCGCGCGGGAGCGATGGTGCGGGTGATCACGACCAGGGCGGTGCCCTTGGTGTCGTACACGGGCTGGAGGGCCACGGCGACCGGCAGCGGGTTGCGGTAGGTCGCCGTCCCGCAGGACGGGCAGGTGCGGGGCCAGCCGGTGACGCCCGGTGCGTAGGGCGCTCCGCAGCTCGAACAGTGGGAGCCCGGTGCGGAGTTGGCGGTCAGGTGCTGATTCTCGGACACGCGCGGACTGTATCCGATGAGACGACAAGCGTCTTGTCGCGGCCGGCCCGGGGTCCGCCGTCGCCGGGAGACGGGTCCCGGCGGCGGACGCGGACACTGGCGGGGTGGACGGGTTGACGCTGTCGGTGTCCGGCGGAACACTGACCGTGACGGACGGCGGAGTCCTGCGTTCTCCGCGCCGTCCCGGCGCGTGGCCGCCCGCGCCCGCCGCGTGCGAGCCCTGTTCGCGCCGGGGCGGTCGCACCCGCCGCCCATCGCGCGCAGATTCATGCCGATGCGGACAAAATGACATCAGTGAGGGCATCGGGGGCTCGCCGCTCCCGGCCCTCGGCCGTGTCCGCGTACCCAGGGGCACGGTCGTACGACCCGCCGGACCCGCGGCCCGGGCCCGCACACCGTTTCCGCTGATCGGAAGGCGTTCCCGGGCACCGGCCCGGCGCGGCCCTCCGACCCTCGCCATCTAGGGGTAGCCATGACGGACAACGCCGAGAAGTACGTGGCCGCAATCGACCAGGGCACCACTTCGAGCCGCTGCATCGTCTTCGACCACAGCGGCTCCATCGTCGCGGTCGACCAGCGCGAGCACCGCCAGATCTTCCCCAAGCCCGGCTGGGTCGAGCACGACGCCACGGAGATCTGGTCCAAGACCCAGGCGGTGGTCGCGGGCGCGACGGCCAAGGCGGGGCTGCGCGCCGACCAGGTCAGTGCCCTCGGCATCACCAATCAGCGCGAGACGACGGTCCTGTGGGACCGCGCCACCGGCAAGCCCGTGCACAACGCGATCGTCTGGCAGGACACCCGTACCGCGGCGCTGTGCAACGAACTGGGCGGCGCGGAGGGACAGGATCGTTTCCGCGAGCAGACCGGCCTGCCGCTCGCCAGCTACTTCTCCGGCCCGAAGGCGGCCTGGCTGCTGGACCACGTACCGGGCCTGCGCGACCGCGCCGAGCGCGGGGAGATCGCCTTCGGCACCATCGACTCCTGGCTCATCTGGAACCTGACCGGCGGCACGAACGGCGGCCGGCACGTCACCGACGTCACCAACGCCGGCCGCACCATGCTGATGAACCTGGAGACCCTCCAGTGGGACGAGTCCATCCTGTCCGCGATGAACATCCCGGAGGCGATCCTCCCCGAGATCCGGTCCTCCTCGGAGGTGTACGGCACCGCCGTGGGACCGCTTGCGGGTGTGCCGGTGGCGTCGGCCCTCGGCGACCAGCAGGCGGCCGTGTTCGGGCAGGCCTGCTACGACGTGGGGGACGCCAAGAACACCTACGGCACCGGCAGCTTCCTGCTGCTGAACACCGGCAACCGGCCCGTGCCGTCCAAGAGCGGCCTGCTCACCACCATGGGCTACAAGATCGGTGAGGAGGCCCCGGTCTACTGCCTGGAGGGCGCGATCGCGATCACGGGCGCGCTGGTGCAGTGGTTCCGCGACCAGCTCGGCATCATCCGCACCGCCGACGAGATCGAGCCGCTGGCGGCGAGCGTCGCGGACAACGGCGGCGCGTACATCGTGCCCGCGTTCTCCGGCCTGTTCGCGCCGTACTGGCGTTCGGACGCCCGGGGTGTGGTCACCGGGCTGACCCGGTACGTCACCAAGGCGCACCTCGCGCGGGCGGTGCTGGAGGCGACCAGCTGGCAGACGCGCGAAGTGGTGGACGCGATGTACCAGGACTCCGGAGTGGAACTGACCACCCTGAAGGTGGACGGCGGCATGACGAAGAACAACCTGCTCATGCAGCACCAGGCGGACGTGCTCGGCGTCCCGGTGATCCGTCCCAAGGTCTCCGAGACCACCTGTCTGGGCGCCGCCTACGCGGCCGGACTCGCCACCGGGGTGTGGAACGACCTCGACGAGCTGAAGTCGCACTGGAAGAAGGACGCCGAGTGGACGCCGTCCATGGAACCGGCCGTCCGCGACCGCGAGCACCACAACTGGCGCAAGGCCGTGGAGAAGAGCTTCGGCTGGCTGGAGGACGGCGAGGGCTAGGCCGCGCCCGCCGGTCCCCCGGGGGCGCCCGTCGTGCCGCACGCGCGCGTGTGCCGTCGTCTGCGCCGTACGCGCGCGTGCCGTCGTGACGCAGGCGCGCGTGTCAGGTGGTGAGTGCGCGCCGGCGGCGGTCCGCGGTGTACTTCATCGCGTGCTGGACGACGCCGACGAGGATCTCCTTGACCGACTCGCGGTCGCGGGCGTCGCACAGCAGCAGTGGCACCCCGTCGTCCAGGTCGAGGGCCCGGCGGACGTCCTCGGCCGGGTAGCGGGCCGCGCCCTCGAAGCAGTTGACGCCGACGAGGAAGGGGATGTCGCGCCGCTCGAAGTAGTCGATGGCGGCGAAGCAGTCCTCCAGGCGGCGGGTGTCGGCCAGGACGACCGCGCCGAGGGCGCCCTCGGACAACTCGTCCCACATGAACCAGAACCGCTCCTGACCGGGGGTGCCGAAGAGGTACAGCACCAGGTCCTCGCGCAGGGTGATGCGGCCGAAGTCCATGGCCACGGTGGTGGTGTGCTTGCCCTCCACGCCGCTGACGTCGTCCACCGGACGGCCCGCCTCGGTGAGCACCTCCTCGGTGCGCAGCGGTCTGATCTCGCTGACCGCGCCGACCAGGGTGGTCTTGCCCACGCCGAATCCGCCCGCCACCAGGATCTTGAGCGTGACGGGCTCGACCGGGGGCTTGCCGCGCTCAGTACGCCCGAAGATCATCGTTCATTTCTCCTGCTCGATGGGTCGGGCGGCGGTGGGCCGTAGCCTCCGCCGCCGGGGGTGACGACGACGAGCACGTCGCCGGGGCCGACGTCGGCCGAGCCGCTGGAGCCGAGGGGGACGACCGTGCCGTCGGCGCGTTCCACCCGGGCGGAGCCGAGTGCTCCCGGCTCGCCGCCCGCCATGCCGTACGGCGGGACCCTGCGGTGCTGGGACAGTGTGGAGACTGTCATGGGTTCCAGGAACCGGATGCGGCGCACCGCGCCGTCCCCGCCGGGCCAGCGGCCCGCGCCGCCGCTGCCGTGCCGCACGGCGAACTCCTCCAGCCGCACGGGCAGCCGCCATTCGAGGACTTCCGGGTCGGTGAGCCGGGAGTTGGTCATGTGGGTCTGCACGACGCTCGCGCCGGGGAAGCCGTCGCCGGCTCCGGAGCCGGAGGCGACGGTCTCGTAGTACTGGTGCCGCTCGTTGCCGAAGGTGACGTTGTTCATCGTCCCGGAGCCCTCCGCCTGCACGCCGAGCGCCGCGTAGAGGGCGCCGGTGACGGCCTGGGAGGTCTCCACGTTGCCCGCGACGACGGCGGCCGGCGGCTCGGGGCTCAGCATCGAGCCGGCCGGGACGACGATCTCCAGGGGGCGCAGACAGCCGTCGTTGAGCGGGATGTCGTCGGCGACCAGGGTGCGGAAGACGTACAGGACGGCGGCGTGGACGACGGAGCGGGGTGCGTTGAAGTTGGTGTCCAGTTGCGGTGAGGTGCCGGTGAAGTCGATGACGGCCGACCGCCGCGCGCGGTCCACGGTGATCCGTACGCGGATGACGGCGCCCGAGTCGGTCTCGTAGGCGTACTCCCCGTCGTCCAGGGCGTCGATGACGCGGCGGACGGCCTCCTCGGCGTTGTCCTGGACGTGCCGCATGTAGGCCTGGACGACGTCGAGGCCGAACTCCTCGATCATGTGGCCGACTTCGTCGACGCCCTTCTGGTTGGCGGCGATCTGGGCGCGCAGGTCGGCGAGGTTGGTGTCCGGGGTGCGCGAGGGGTACGGCCCCGAGGTCAGCAGGCGGCGGGTCTCCGCCTCGCGCAGCCGGCCGTCCTCGGCGAGCAGCCAGGTGTCGAAGAGGATGCCCTCCTCGTCGATGGTGCGGCTGCCGGCGGGCATGGAGCCGGGGGCGATGCCGCCGATCTCGGCGTGGTGGCCGCGGGAGGCGACGTAGAACAGGATCCGGTCACCGTGCGTGTCCGCGGGGCCGAAGACCGGGGTGATGACGGTGACGTCGGGCAGGTGCGTGCCGCCGTGGTAGGGGTCGTTGACCGCGTAGGCGTCGCCGGGCCGCATCGCGGTGCCGCGCCGTCGGACGACCTCCTTGACGCTCGTGCCCATCGATCCCAGGTGGACGGGGATGTGCGGGGCGTTGGCCACCAGGTTTCCGGCCGGGTCGAACAGGGCGCAGGAGAAGTCGAGGCGTTCCTTGATGTTGACCGACTGGGCCGTGGACTGCAGCCGGGCGCCCATCTGCTCGGCGATGGACATGAAGAGGTTGTTGAAGACCTCAAGCAGAACCGGGTCGACTTCCGTGTCGAGATCGGAACTCTCCGTAATCGCCGTGCGTTCCACCACCAGATGCCCGTCGTCGGTGGCGGTGGCCCGCCAGCCGTCGTCGACGACGGTCGTCGCGCCGGGCTCGGTGATGATCGCGGGGCCGGTGACGGCGCCGCCGGGGGGCAGGTCCTCGCGGTGGTGGAGGGGTGCGTCGCGCCAGGCGCCGCCGGTGTGCAGCCGGACGGTGCGCGGTGCGGCGGGCCGTCCCGCGCGGGCGGGCCGGTACGGGGCGAGGGCGGAGAGATCGGGGGGTTCGGTGAGACCGGTGGCTTCCACGGAGAGGGCTTCGACGACCACGGGGCGGTCGAGGGTGAAGGAGTACGTGCGGCGATGAAGTTCTTCGAAGGCGCGCTTCATGGCGTCGGGCTCGGCGAGTCCGACGGTGAGGGTGGTGTCCGTGCCGTCGTAGCGCAGGTGGGCGCGGCGGGTGACGCGGACGCGTTCCTCGGGGACGTCCTCGCCGCGCAGTTCGGCGCGGGCGGCCTCTTCGAGGTGGCGGGCCGTGTCGTGGACGCCCGGCATGGCGGCGGGTTCCAGTGCTGCTTCGACGGACTGTTCGCGCATGGCCGTGGTGTCGGCGAGGCCGATGCCGAGCGCGGACAGCAGGCCCGCCACAGGCGGGACGAGGACGGTGCGGATGCCGAGCGCGTCGGCGACCATGCAGGCGTGCTGGCCGCCCGCGCCGCCGAAGGTGGTGAGGGCGTAGCGGGTGACGTCGTGGCCCTTCTGCACGGAGATGCGTTTGACGGCGCCCGCGATGTTCGCGACGGCGATCCGCAGGTAGCCCTCGGCGACCTGCTCCGGGGTGCGGTCGTCGCCGGTCTGCTCGCGGATGTCGCAGGCGAGCGCGGTGAACCGGTCGCGGACGAGTTCCCCGTCGAGCGGCTGGTCGCCGTCGGGGCCGAAGACCTCGGGGAAGTGGGCCGGCTGGATGCGTCCGAGCATCACGTTGGCGTCGGTGACGGTGAGCGGACCGCCGCCCCGGTAGCAGGCCGGTCCGGGGTCGGCTCCGGCCGAGTCGGGGCCCACCCGGTAGCGAGCGCCGTCGAAGTGCAGGACGGAGCCGCCGCCTGCGGCGACGGTGTGGATGTCGAGCATGGGGGCGCGCAGCCGGACGCCCGCGATCCGGGTGGTGAAGACGCGTTCGTAGGCGCCCGCGTAGTGGGAGACGTCGGTGGAGGTGCCGCCCATGTCGAAGCCGATGACCCGCTCGTATCCGGCGAGGCGGGACATGCGGGCCATGCCGACGATGCCGCCGGCGGGTCCGGAGAGGATCGCGTCCTTGCCGCGGAACCGCCCGGCCTCGGTGAGGCCGCCGTTGGACTGCATGAACATCAGCCGGACGCCGTGCAGATCGTCGGCGACGTGCCGCACGTAGCGGCGCAGCACGGGCGAGAGGTAGGCGTCCACGACGGCGGTGTCCCCGCGCGGGACGAGTTTCATCAGGGGGCTGACCTCGCTGGACAGCGAGATCTGCGGGAAGCCGACGCGCGCGGCCAGCTCGCCGACGGCGCGCTCGTGGGCGGGGTGCAGATGGCTGTGCAGGCAGACCACGGCGACGGCGCGGATGCCGTCCTCGTACGCCTTCTGAAGAGGGCCGGCCAGGGCGTCCAGGTCGGGGGCGCGCAGGACGGCGCCGTCGGCGGCGACGCGCTCGTCCACCTCGATGACACGTTCGTGCAGCAGTTCGGGCAGCTCGATGCGGCGGGCGAAGAGGTGCGGGCGGTCCTGGTAGGCGATGCGCAGGGCGTCGCCGAAGCCGCGGGTGACGACGAGGAGGGTGCGCTCTCCGCGGCGTTCGAGCAGCGCGTTGGTGGCCACCGTGGTGCCCATGCGGACGGACTCCACGGGACCTGCGGCTTCGGCGAGGAGTTCCCGGACGCCGGCGACGGCCGCGTCGGCGTAGCGGGCCGGGTTGTCGGACAGGAGCTTGCGGGTGACCAGGCGGCCGTCCGGGCGCCGCGCGACGATGTCGGTGAAGGTGCCGCCCCGATCGACCCAGAACTGCCAGCCCGTCACGTCGCTACTCCGCTTCCACGCCGCTCACAGCGCCCGCAGGCCGTTGATCACGTCGCGCAGAATACTCTCGTCCGGCAGCTCGGCCGGCGGAACCGGACGGCTGACATGGACGTACTCCTCGTCCACGAGGTCGCCGATGAGCACCCGGACCACGCCGACGGGCAGGTCCAGTTCCGCGGCGAGTTCGGCGACCGACTGCGGGGTGTCGCGGCACAGCTCGACGATGTCCACGTGTTCCGGGGACAGCGTGTCGTCCGCCTCGGGGTCGTCGACGTGGGGCTCGGTGACGACGACCGCGATCAGGTCGAGGCGGTGCTGGGCCGCGTGGCTGGTGCGGCCCCGCGTCATGGCGTACGGGCGGACCACCGGTCCGGCGTCGTCGTCGAACCAGTGGCTTCCTGCCTGACCGTCTGCGCTCATGTCATCCCACTACCCGCCGGAGGGCAGATCGGTGCGCGGAGCCGCCCCCAGATGCACACCGACCCGCTTGACGAGAAGCGTCATCTCGTAGGCGACCTGTCCGACGTCGGAGTCGGCGTCCGACAGGACGGCCAGACAGCTGCCGTCGCCGGCGGCGGTCACGAACAGGAAGGCGCCGTCGAGTTCGACGACCGTCTGCCGGACGTTGCCCGCCTCGAAATGCCGGCCCACGCCCTTGGCGAGGCTGTGGAAGCCGGAGGCGACGGCGGCGAGGTGCTCGCTGTCCTCCCTGGTCAGGTCCTTGGACGCCCCGGTCGGCAGGCCGTCCCCGGAGAGCACGATGGCCTTGCGGATGCTTCCGACCCGGTCCACGAGGTCGTCGAGGAGCCAGTTGAGCTGCCTCTTGTCGGTCGCGCTGTGGCCGGTGGCCTTCGGTGCGGTCATCGACCGTCCCCCTCTGTCGTTCCTGGTGCTGTACTGCCGTCGCGGGCGTCGTCGCCCGCGGCGTTCTCCTCGCGGCCGCGCTGCCAGCCGCGCTGGAGCGAGGCCATCCGGCTGCGTACCTCGTCGGCGTCGCGCTCGACGGGGTCCGTCCGGTCCTCGGTGCGCCGCTGGGGCGCCCGCTTGAGCTGCGGGGCGATGCTCGCCTGCCGTACGCGACGGGGCAGCCCTCCGGTGTCGGGCTCCGGCGGCGCGGAGGGCGCGGCCGGGTCCACAGGGGCCGCGGCCGGGTCGGTGCCGGTGCCGTCCGTGCGGCCGGCGCCGAGGGCGGGCCGGCGGGTACGCTGCGGCAGGGCGGGAGGCTGCTCCGTGCCGTCGCCCGGGGACGGGGCCGGGGCGACGGTCGGGTCGGGGCGGTCCGCCGGGGCGGCGGGCTTCCCCAGGGGGCTCTCGCCTCGGCGGCGGGACGGCAACGGGGTCAGCGGCTGTTCGTCGGCGCGTGCGGCGCCGCCCTTGCCCTCGTTCCGGTCGCGGCGGGTCCGCCGGCCGGTGACCGGGCGCCCGTGGGAGCTGACCAGCTTGGGCGTCCGGCGCTGGGGCAGCGGCACCAGCCGGTCGCCGTCGCTCTCCTCGTCGTCGCCCGTGCGGTCGGAGGCGTCGCGCAGGCCGGGGTGCTGCCGGTGCCCGGCGAGATCGCGGGGCGTCGTCTCGTCCGACCGCGGCCGGGGCACGGAGCGGCGGGGACGGAACAGACCGCCGTCGCCGTCCTCGTCGTCCAGGGCGTCCGCGAACTCCTCGATGGCGTCCAGGTCGACCGGGGCCTCCAGTTCCACCGGCCCGTCCAGGACCGAGACCGGCAGACCCGGCAGCTGCACGGCCGTCTCGGGAAGGGCGCCCCCGCGGCCGTCGTCCCGCCCGGCACGTTCCAGGGACCGCTGCCGGTCCAGCCGGAAACCGACGCCGTTGGTGTCGGGCACGTCGTCGGTGAGCAGCGCGTCGGGCAGGAAGACCACCGCGGTGGTGCCGCCGTAGGGGGACGGCTGGAGCGAGACGCGGACGTTCTGCCGCTGGGCGAGCCGGCTGATCACGAACAGTCCGAGCCGGTCGGTGTCGGAGAGTTCGAACTCGGGTGTCTCGGCGAGCCGCAGATTGGCGTCCAGCAGTGCTTCCGCGGACATGCCGAGGCCGCGGTCGTGGATCTCCAGGGTGAAGCCGTTGGCGACGCGTTCGCCGATGACCTGCACGGCGGTGTGCGGCGGGGAGAACACCGTGGCGTTCTCCAGGAGTTCGGCGACCAGGTGCGTGATGTCGGCGACGGCGGGACCGGTCAGGGCCACCCGCGGCAGCCGGCGGACCTCCACGCGCTCGTAGTCCTCGACCTCGGCGACGGCCGCGCGGACGACGTCCATCAGCTGCACGGGTTTGCGCCACTGCCGGGACGGGGCGGCGCCGGAGAGGATCACCAGGCCCTCGGCGTGCCGGCGCATACGGGTGGTCAGGTGGTCGAGGCGGAACAGGTCGGCGAGTTCCTCGGTGTCCTCGGTCCGGCGTTCCATGGTGTCGAGGAGGGTGAGTTGCTTGTGCAGCAGGACCTGGCTGCGGCGGGCGAGGTTGACGAACACCTCGGAGACGCCGGCCCGGAGTTCGGCCTGTTTCACGGCGGCCTCGACGGCGGCGCGCTGCAGGGTGTTGAGGGCCTGGCCGACCTCGCCGATCTCGTTCCTGTCGTATTCGAGGCGGGGCACCTCGGTCTCCACGTCGACCTGTTCGCCGGCCGAGAGGCGGCGCATCACGCTGGGCAGGCGGACGCCGGACGCCTCGTGCGCCTCGGTGCGCAGTCGGCGCAGGTCGCGGATGAGGCCGCGGCCGATGCGCACGGACAGGAAGAGGGAGACCAGGACGGCGATCAGGCCGAGGACGCCGGTGACGGCCGCCCGCAGGATGACGCTCATCGCGACCGGGCGGACGCGGTCCTGATAGCGGTCGTCGGCCTGGTCGTCGAGGGTGCGCAGACGGTCGAGGGCCGCGCCGGCGGCCGTGTCCCAGCTCTGCGCGGTCACCCCCCGGGGCATGCCCGAGCCGGTGGCGGCTGCGGCCTGTTCGGCGGCCCGCAGCGGGGCCGAGGCGGCGTTGCTCCAGAAGCGCTGGTAGGGGCCGCGTTCGTCGGCGGGCAGCAGCGGCAGGCTGATGTCGTACAACAGGGTCCGCTCGGCGGCGAGTTCCGAGATGTCGCGGGTCTCGTCGCGGGTGAGGGTGCCGACGACCAGGGAGGAGCCGAGCAGCGCGTCCTCGCGGGAGAGGAGTTCGCGGGCGCGAGCGAGGTTGACCAGGGCGCGGTACTGCTTGTCCAGGGTGACGTCGCTGACGACGTGGAGGTCGGCGAGCAGGGCGTAGCAGGGGTCGACCAGGCGGTTGTAGAGGTCGAGCGCCTGGGCGCGGCGGAGGGTCCGGTCCTCGACGCCGCGCCGCAGGGAGGAGAGGCCGTCGAAGGCGTCCAGTGCCGCGGTCAGCCGTCCTTCGGAGCCGGTGCCCAGTGCGTCGCGGACGTCGGAGTTCCGTGCGTTGCCGCGGAGTTCGGCGATGGCCTTGTCGGTGGCGGTGCGGCTGCGGCGCAGCGCGGCGAGGCCGTCGAAGGCGCGCGGGTCGGCGAGGTGGACGAGGGTCTGGCGGCGTTCCTGCTGCAGCGCCCGGACAGCGTCCTCGGTGGGGTAGGCGATCTTCTCCACGACGGAGGAGGTGTCGAACATCCGGGTCGCCTGCTGTCCCGTGAGGACGGTGGCGAAGGCCCAGATCGCGGTCAGGGACAGCAGCGGCACGAGAAGCAGCGCCACGATCTTCCGGCGGATGGAATTCCCGCGAAAGCGCATGGCCTCCCCCAGCTCGACCCCCACCGGCCGGGGGTACACATGTGCGTCAACAAACGGCGCGAGCCTACTACCGACGCACAGGTATCTCGAAGGCGCGAACGGAAGCCGAACTTCCGCGCCAGCGGCGACAGATGGCGAGTTGTCCGGGCATGGCGGGAGATGGCTGCCCGGAATGCGAAGGTGGCGGGTGCGCCGGACCGGGCGGGCCGACCTGATCCATTGGCCGATATTTTTCGTCTGCCGGGAATCTTCACGGCGTCCCGCTCGTCCTTACACATGGGGCATGGGGGCGGAATGAGTCACTGGAGCCGCGTCCCGCACCCGGGCGGCGTAAAACAGCGCAAGCCGGGCAGCCCACTGGGGAGCCGGTTCTTCGGACGCCGGGGCGAGCGGTCTGCTGGCGGTGGGGAGTGACACGTTGATGGACACGGCGGAGCGGCACGAGAGGGCCGTCGGCAGGGGTGGTGCGCGGCCGGCGTCGGTCCGGCGGGCGCCGGATCACGACATTCCGGCGGCCAGGGCCGGCCGGGACCCCGTACGCGGCCGCGACCGGCCCGCGTACGAGGAGGAACCCGCCGCGCAGCCCGCCTACCGGCCGCTGTGGGTGGAGGAGCCGGCGCGGCGGCGCAGGCTGCCGGACCCCGTGCGCGAGGCGGCGGTGCGGGCGGTGCTGATCATCGCCGTCACGCTGATCCAGGCCGTGGTGGCGTTCCTGTGCACCATGGCCGGGTCCTGGCTGGCCTTCCCGATGGTCATCAGCAGTGTGGCCAGCACGGTGGTGGCCACCTGGGCGGCGCTCGACGTGTGGGTGACCCGCCAGGTGTGGAACCAGCGCAACGGCGTGGTCTCGGCGCCCAACAGCACCGCGCGGGCCCTCAGGCGCGAGCGGCGCCGGGCCCGGCGGGAGGCGCGGGCGGCCGAGCGGACGCAGGAGCGAATACGCCGCCGGGGCGGCGCGGGGCAGCTCTCCCACCCGTAGGGGCGCCTGGCACCCGTGGAGGCCGCCTCGCTCCCCCGTCGTCGGTCACGCCTGGTCGGTCACGGAGTGCTCGGTGCGGGCTTCTTGAACATGCGGGTCGCGGTGATCTCGCTGTGCACGGCCTCGCCGGACGGGATCTCCTGCGGCAGGCCCGGCCTCAAGTGCTCCTCCACGCTGATGTACTTGAGCCCGGCCCTCAGGTCGGCGTCGTTGCGCAGCCGGATGACGAGCGGGAACTCGGCCAGCGCCGTCGTGTCGAACAGGCCGGTGGTGTAGAGGAGCTGGACGCCGAGCGCGTCGGACACGGCCCGCTGAAGTTCCAGCAGATAGGTGGCGTTGGCCCGGCCGATGGGGTTGTCCAGGAACAGCGTGCCGGCGTGACGGTGCTTGTCGTGGCCGCGGTCGTTGCTCCGCAGGGCGGCCATGGTGCAGTACAGGGCGATGGCCGCGGTGAGCAACTGGCCGCCGGAGAAGACGTCGCCCATCTGCCCGACCGGGACGCGTTCGGCGCGCAGCACCGCGTCCGGCTTGAGGATCTCCACGGCGACGCCCTTGGGCTGGAGCGCGGCGGCCACACCGCGCAGCAGCAGGGACATGCCGTCGCGCCGCAGGTCGGAGTTCTTCTTCACGGCGGCCCGGGTCGCCTCGTCGATGACCTCGCCCAGGCGCTCGGTGAGCGTGGCCTGGTCGGGCTCCTCGAAGCGGATGCGCAGGAACTCCTGTCCGGACCACTCGCCGAGTCCTTCCGGCAGCCGGGACAGGCGCTGGGCTGACCTGAGCGTGGCGAGGGCGGACTCGACCAGGCCGCGCAGCCGGTCCACGATCGAGTCGCGGTTGCGTTCCAGCTGGGCGAGTTCGTCGGTGAGGACGCGCAGCCGGGGCGCGAAGGCCTCGGCCCACTTCTGGGCGTGCTCGGGCAGGGCGGAGGCGGGCAGTTCGCGGATCTGCTGCCGGGCGGGGGTGCGCACCTGCTCGTACCGGGTGGAGTTGGCGTGCCGGACGAGGACGTCGCTCGCCTCGCGGACGGCGGCCTCGGCGGCGGACAGGTCGGCGGCGCAGCCGCGCAGCGACCGGCGGGCCTCGGCGGCGGCCTGCCGGGCCGCCTCGGGGCTGCCCGGGTAAGGCTCCGGCGTTTCCTGCTCGTCCTCCGCGATGTGCTCGCGCAGCAGGTCGCGGAGCATGGCGGCGATCTCGTCGAAGCCGCCCGCGGCGTCCTCGGCGGCGCGGTGGGCCTCCAGCAGTTCGGTGTGCGCGTCGCGGGCCTGGGCCAACGCCTCGGTGCGGGAGGCGAGTTCGGCGGTGGCCGTGCGCAGCAGCGCCTGGGCGTGCTCGGCGTCGCGCGGGAGCAGTTCCTCGGGCAGCTCGGTGTGCCGCTCGCCGTCCTCGGGGGCGAGGCGTTCGGCCTCGCCGCGCAGCCGGCCGAGCTGTTCGCTCGCGGAGGACATACGGGTCTCCAGGAGCTGCACCAGTTCCTCGGCCCGCGCCGCGGCGGCCTGCCGGGACGGCCCGTCGGAGCCGTCGGGCGACTGCAGGAGCTGCTCGGCACGGGTGCGGACCTTGTTGCTGAGCCGGTCGAGTTCGGCGCGGGCCGCGCTCTCGTCGCTCTCCGCGCGCGCCTGCTCGGCGCGCAGATCGGCGCCGACGCCGACCTTCTCGTAGACCTGGGAGGCGGCGCGGTAGGCCTCGCGCAGGGCCGGCAGGGACGCCTTGGGCCCGTCCCCGTCGGTCTCGGGCAGGTCGTCGGGGGCGCCGGCGATCTCGGAGCGCTCGGCGCGCAGCGCGCGGGCGGTGCGGCGGGCGTCGTCGGCGGCGCGCTGGGCGGCCCTCCGGTCCTCGTCGGCGGCGCGGGCCCGGTCCAGACAGGCCTGGGCGCGGGCCTCCGACTCGGCGGCCTCGTCGGCGAGTTCGCGGAGCCTGGCCTGCCAGCCGGCGCGCTCGCGCAGCCGGAAGGCGAGCCCGGCGAGGGCGTCGGCGGCGCGGCGGGCCTTCTGTGCGGCCTCCTGGCGCTCGTCGCGCAGTTGCGCGGCCTCGGCGGCGGCCTCCTCGGCCTCCGCGCGTGCGGTGCGGGCCTCGGCCAGTTCGGCCTCGGACTCCTCGGCGAAGGCGCGGGCGTCGTGGGCGGCCCGGGCCAGTTCGCTCAGGCGTCCGGCGGGGCAGCCGGTGCGCCAGGAGGCGAGCCGGGCGGCCAGTTCGCGATCCTTGCCGAGCCGGGCGGCGAGCCGGCGGATCTCCTCGTCCCGCTCGGTCGCCCGCGCGCGCAGCGCCTGCCGTTCCTCGTCGGCGGCGTGCTCGTCGTGCATGGCCGGGTTCGGGGTGACGAGGAAGATCGCGCCCTCGGTGAGGTTCTCGGCGGGGGTGGGGGCGAGCAGGGCGGCGGCGGTGCCGACGGCCACGGCGGACCGGGGCAGCAGGGCGGCGTCGGCGAGGGCCGCGCGGGCCCGCGCGTGCGTGTCGGGGTCGGTGATGATGACGCCGTCGACGAGTTCGGGGCGGGCGGCCAGCACGCGCGCGTGGTCGGCGGGGTCGACGGCCTGGGCGAGGTAGCGCCAGCCGGGCAGCGCGGGGATGCCGTGCTCGCCGAGGAACTCGACGGTGGCCAGGACGTCGGGCCCGGGCGGGAGCAGCCCCCCGTCGCCGAGCGCGCCGAGGATGCGGGCGTCGTCGGCGGCGGCGGTGCGCAGTTCGAACAGGTGCCGTTCGGCGGAGGAGACGGCGGTGTCGAGGAGTTCGCGCAGCTCGTCGGCGAAGCGGTCCAGGTCCTCCACCGTGAGGGGGCCGTCGGCGAGGGGGCGGGGTGCGCGGCCGGCCGGCGCGCCCGCCCGGCTCGCGGCCGTGGAGCCGTTCCCGCCGGTGCCGGGCGCCGGCACGGCCGTATCGCCGTCCGCGCGGCCCTGCGGCGCGGCGTCCGCGCCGTCCGGCCGTGTGCCCGTCCCCGTCGCTCCGGTGGCCGCTGCCCGCGCGGGCCCACTCAGCGGGTCCTCGACCGCCGTGCGGGGGCCGGGGACCCCGGCCCGTCCGGTGGGGGCGGCGGCCGGCAGGCTCAGCAGTTCGGCGAGCCGTTCCTCGGCCGCCAGGGCCTCGGCGGTGCGGTGCTCGGCCTCGTACGCCCGCCGGGCCGCGGCCGCCGCGTCGGCAGCGCGGGCGGCGGTGAGTTCGGCGCGGGACTCGGCCGAGGCCGCCTCACGGGCGCCTTCGGAGGCCTTGCGGGAGGTCTCGCGGGCCTGGTCCCAGGCGGCGACGGCGGTCTTCTCGGCGTCGCTGGCGGCGAGCGCCGCGCGCGCCGGGTCGGCGTCGGGGGTGCTGTCGTCCAGCCAGCCGGCCCGGACGGCCTCCGCCGTCTCCTGTTCGACCTCCGCCAGCCGCTGGCGCAGATGGCCGGCCTCGCTGCGGGCGCGCTGGGCCTCGGTGGCGGCGGCGGTGGCGTCCCGGTGGGCGGTCTCGCCGGTCTCCTGGAGCTGCGCGGAGCGCTCCTCGCCCTCGTTGGCGAGGGTCTCGGCGCTCTCGGCCGCCGCGTGCAGGGCCCGTACGAGGTCGACGGCGGCCTTGGCGCGGGCGGCGAGCGCGGGCGCGGCGTCCCGTTCGGCCTCCTGGATCGCGGCGGAGACGCGGGCCACCCGGTCCGCGGCGGCGCGGTGGCGCAGCACGGCCTCGGCTGCCTGCCAGGCGGAGTGCAGGGTGCGCGCGTCGGCCAGTTCCCGCTTCTGGGCCGCGGCGGACTTCTCGGCCGCGGCCAGCGCGAGGGAGGCGTGCCGGTAGGCGAGTTCGGCGGCGATCAGGGAGCTGCGTTCGCGGGCGCTCTCGCACTGGGTGACGGTGTGGGCGGCGGCGGTGACCTGCTGGGCGAGGTCGGCGGCCCGGACCCGCTCCTGCACGGCCCGGGCGGACAGCCGGCGTACCAGGGTGCGGGTGCGGCGTTCGGCCGCGGCGTGGATGTCGCGCGCGCGGGTGCGGGCCTCGGCGGCCTCGACGATCCGGCCGAGCAGGTCGGCCGAGCCGGCGGTGAAGTCGCGTTCGGCGATCAGTTCGGAGCGCCGGCCGAGCTTGTTGCCGAAGCCGCTGACCAGGTCGGCGAGGCCGTCGGTGTCGCGGGTGTCGGTGACGGCGCGCAGCAGCAGGTCGGTGAAGTCGGAGTCCTTCTTCACCGCGAACAGGCCGGCCGCCTCGCCCTCGTCGGCGTTCATCTCGCGCTGGTAGCGGAAGAGTTCGGGGTCGAGGCCGAGGTCGCCGAGGTGTTCGATCCAGCGGTCGTGGATCTCCTCCCAGTGCACCTCCAGGTGCGGGTAGGCCTTGCCGGCCTCGGTGAGGGCGTCGCGGAAGCCCTTCATGGTGCGCCGCCGGCCCCGGGCGCCGGAGACTCCCTCGGCGGGCGGGCGTACGGAGGTGGCCTCGGCGACGGGCAGGTTGTCCAGGGTGAGGCCGGGGCCGGGCCGGAAGGAGTACCAGGCCTCGGCGAACTTGCGGGGGTCGTTGGAGACCTGGCGTCCGCGCCACTCGCTGACCTTGCCCACGACCACGCACTCGCCGGTCTGCACGTGCTGCCACTCCAGCGCGACGTGCCCGCAGTCGTCGGCGAGCAGGAACTTGCGCAGCACGCCGGAGCTGGCGCCGCCGAGGGTGTTGCGGTGGCCGGGCAGCATCACGGAGAAGATCAGCTTGAGCAGGACCGACTTGCCGCCGCCGTTCTCCAGGAAGAGCACGCCGGCGGGTGCGGGGCGGCGCGGCGGGCCGACCGGCTCCTCCTCGAAGAACTCCGCCTGGGTGGGCGCGGGGTCGGGCACCGGCCGGCCCACGCCCCGCAGGTCAAGCACGGTGTCGGCGTAGCGCGCACCGGCGGGTCCGATGGAGTAGAGGCGGACCCGGGACAGCTCGTACATGGCGGACTCTCGTCAGTCTTCGTGCGGTTCGGCAGGGTTCAGGGCTGGGTGGGCGCGTGGAACGGCAGGCCGGCGTCGGCCACCAGTTCCAGGTCGTCGGAGTCCTCGGCGGGCAGCAGGCTCGGTGTGCCGTCGGTGACGGGGACGATGCCGAGGTCGAGGAGTTCGGCCATGGCGGCGGCGCCCGCCAGGTCGCGCACCTGGAGCTGGTAGCGGGCGGTGGTGCGGTAGGTGCCGCCGCTCTCGTCGCCGGTGCGCTGCAGGAACCCGGAGTCGGTGAGGAACGCCAGGGCCTTGGCGACGATGCCGGTGGTGGAGGCGGCGGGCCGGCGGGCGTCCTTGGTGGCGCCGGTGGCGCTGCGCCTGGCCCAGATCCGCCAGGCGGCCTCCAGGCCGGGCGCGTCGGTGGCCGGGTCGGTGTTCTCGCCCTGCTCCTCCGCGCGTTCCTCCAGGCGGCGGCAGGCCTGGCGGACGAAGGCGTCGACGCCGTTGACGGTGACGCGTCCGATGTAGGCGTCGTCGGCGAGGTCCTCGGGGCGGGGGAAGGCGAGGGCGGCCACCGCGAGGTGGGCGAGGCCGTGCAGGAACCGGTCGCCGGAGTCGGTGGCGGCGCGGCGCGCGTAGTCGCCCATGCGGACGGCGAACACCGAGTCCTCGGCGGCGGTCACCGCCATGCCCGCGCGCGGGGACACCTCCAGGACGACGAGCCCGAGGCCGGCGGCCACGGCGTCGGCGAGCCGGGCGAACGCCGGGTCCTCGCGGTGGCGGCGCAGCAGCTCGGCGTACTCCTGGTCGCGGGCGGGCTGCAGTTTGGGCTGCAGCCCGAAGGCGACGAGTCGGGCCGCGTCGGCGGCGTCGGCGGGCGTGACGGCGGCCGACGTGGGCGCGCCGTCGAGGTCCGGCTCACTCCGGTCGACGTGCTCGGTCACGGACACACAACTCCTCGGTCTCGCGGATGGTTCTGGTGGCGGGCGCCCGGGACGGGTCCCCGGGCTCGGAGGCGGACGCCCCGAAGGGGGTACGGCGTGCGCACGCGTCCCCAGGGCGGTACGCGGCCTCGGTGCCGATGCCCCGAAGCCGGTACGTGGCCTGGGAGCCGGCGTCCCGGAGCCGGTACGGGGCCTGGGAGCCGACACCGTTAAGGCGGTACGTGGCCCGGGAGCCGGCGCCGTTAAGGCGGTACGTGGCCCGGGTGCGAGCGCTCTCCGGGCGGTACGCGGCCCCGGAGCCGGCGTCCCGACGGGGGCGCGGGGACGTACGGGGGCGCGGGGACGTCCGGTCGCGGCCCGGCGGCGCACCGCGGCTCCCGGACGCCGGCGGCGAAGTGGTCACGCCGCCTCCGTCCGGTCCGCGGCCATCCCGGCCGCGTCCAGCAGCGCGGTGCCGACGACGAGGTCGGCGCCGCCGAACTCGGGGTCGTCCAGCTCGGTGCCGTCGTCCACGGCGAACAGCAGCTTCTGCTCGCCCTGCCGGTAGGCGGTGCCGACCGGGGGGCTGGCGGCGTGCACGGCGAGCAGGGCGACCAGGTAGGCCAGATCGGAGTCGCCGGTCCGCCGCGCCTCGGCCAGCAGCCCGGACAGCCGCCTGGGCGCGTCCGCCGGCAGGTCCAGCAGGTCCATGGCGGCGGCCAGTTGCTCCTCGCTGAACCTGCTGTCGTCCGGTGTGGCGATGAGGTCCGGCTCGGGCATCTCCGCGCCGAGGTGCTCGCGCTCCAGGGGCGGGGTCAGCAGCAGGTCCACCAGGTCGGCGACCCGCACGGACACCGGGGTGCGCAGGCCGGTGCCGCGGGCGAAGAAGGCGTCCGTGACGCGTCGGGCCTGCTCCAGGGGCAGCGGGAGGGTGGGGGCGAGCAGATGGCCGTAGAGGTCGGTGCCCGAGCTGGTCAGGGGCGTGGCGAAGGCCTGGCGGTCCTGTTCGGCGCGGAACAGGGGGCCGGCCTCCAGCAGCCGGGACTGCAGCTGGGTGTGGCGGCGGATGCAGTCCTTGACGATGTCGACGAGTTCTGCGGCGCGCCGCTTGTGCTCGGGCTCCTCGGTCTCGTCGCGGGCCCGGCGGATGTTGGTCAGGATCGCGTTCTCGTGCCGGTAGCGGTCGGCGACGTGGTCCAGGGCCTCGGCGATCATGTCGGGCACGGTGTTGAGCCAGTCCACCGCGCGGACGTTGCGCCGGGTGGCCTCCAGGGCGCGGCGCAGGGTCTCGGAGTACTGCACCGTGCGGTAACGGGCCTGTTCGGCGGCGAGCTGGGCGTCGGCGAGGCGGCCGCGGTTGATGAGCACCTCGAGCTTGACCTCGGCGGCGATCTGCGCGCTGGTGACATCGGTGTCCAGGGCGCCCACGAGGACGTTGACCGCCTCGTCGGTGGTGCGCAGGTAGACGCTGCCGCCGGGGCCCGGCACCTCCTCGATGAGCTTGAAGTCGTAGTCGCGGCGCACATAGGCGCCGTCCGGCCCGAACGTGCCGTACACCGCGCGGAAGCCGCGGTCGACGCTGCCGACGTTGATCAGGTTCTCCAGGACCCAGCGGGCCACCCGCTCGTGCTCGGCGGCCGGGCGGCCGGGGGCCTGGGCGGCGACGCGCGGGATCAGCCGGGCCACTATCTGGTCGTGGTCGGCGCCGGTGTCGAAGTCCATGTTGAGGGTGACCAGGTCGATGCCGGCGAGCGCGATCTCGGCCATGCCGTACACCGAGTACTCGCCCGCGAGGTTCGCCTTGCGGGCGTCGAGGTCGTGCAGCGGCGCCGTGCAGGCGAGCGCGCGCAGCCGCCGCGCCAGTCCCTCGTCGGCGGCCGGGCCCGGTGCGGGGCGCGGCCCCGCGCTGAGCTGGGGCGGAACGCTGTCCGTCGATGCAGGCGAAGTCACGGTGCACAGACTAGGTCCTCGGTCTGACAACGACCCAAACGGCGCAGACCAGCCGCCCCGCGACGGCCCCGGCCCGCCTGCGGCGGCGCGCCCGGCCGCTCCGGCGCGGGCCGCCGTCGTTCCCGGCCTCCGGGCCGCCACGCCCCGCCTCGGTCGCCGCCCCCGAGGGCACAGGACGCCGCGGCCCGCCCCTACGCCTCCTCGCCCACCCGGCGCCGATACACCTCGACGACCCGCTCCAGGGAGTCGTCCAGGTAGACGGCGAGCAGGCGCTCCGCCTCGCGCCGCTGCCCCGCCGAGAGCACCCGCAGGATCTGCTCGTTGCGGTCGAGGTAGGGCTCGTGCAGCCGCCGCGGGTCGTCCACGACGTGGAAGGCGAGGCGGAGTTCGGCGAAGACGCTGCACATCAGCTCGTCGGTGCGCTCGCTGCCCGCGAGGGCGACCAGTTCGCGGTGGAAGTGGATGTTGGCGGTGCCCAGCCCTTTCCAGTCACCTTCGCGCGCGGACCGCCGGCCCTCCGCCACGGCCTCGGACAGCCCGTCCAGCGCGTACGGCGGCTCCCCCAGGCCGCGTACGACGGCGCACTCCACGAGCCGGCGGGTGCGGTAGATGTCCTCGACGTCCTCGACGGCCAGCACCCGGACGAACACCCCGCGGTTCAGCTCGTGGACGAGCAGCCGCTCGTGCGTGAGCAGCCGGAACGCCTCGCGCAGCGTGTTGCGGGAGACGCCGAGCGCCCCGCCGATGCTGTCCTCGGACAGCCGGGTGCCGGGCGGGAAGTAGCCCTCGGCGATGCGGCTCCTGAGGATGTCGGAGACCCGCTCGGCGGTGCTGGTGCGGCCCAGCAGGGCCCGGTCGTCGGCCAGTGGCGTCAGCTGCTCAGCCATGCCCGGAATTCAACCGCAGACAACAGGGCGAGACAACGGGGGTATTGAAGGATCGTTGAACGATCCTCTACGTTGCTGCCCATCGCACGGCTCAGTCCCAGCACCCTTCCCCTCTCGGTTGCGAGGTGCCCATGAGCACGACCCCTCCACAGAAGGCGCTGACGTCCCATTCCCGCTCCGGACCGGGCGGGCACGCCGCCGACGGCGGTCCGGCCGGCTGGTGGCGGGCCCTGGACCCCCGTGGCCGCCGGGCCTTCGCGGGCGCGTTCGGCGGCTATGCGCTGGACTCCTACGACTACTTCACGCTGCCGCTGAGCATGGTGGCGCTGGCCGCGTACTTCGGTCTGGACAGCGGGCAGACGGGCCTGTTCACCACCGTCACCCTGGTCGTCTCGGCGGTCGGCGGCGCCGTGGCCGGGGTGGTCGCGGACCGGATCGGCCGGGTCCGCGCGCTGATGATCACGGTGGTCACCTACGCGGTGTTCACCGTCGCCTGCGGCTTCGCGCCGACCTACGAGACGCTGCTGGTCTTCCGCGCCCTGCAGGGCCTCGGCTTCGGCGGCGAGTGGGCGGTCGGCGCGATCCTGGTCGCCGAGTACGCGAGCACACGGCACCGGGGCCGGACGCTCGGCGCGGTGCAGAGTTCCTGGGCGGTCGGCTGGGCGCTGGCGGCGGTCGTCTACACGCTGGTGTTCTCGGTGGCCGGCGACGAGTGGGCCTGGCGCGTGATGTTCTGGACCGGTGCGCTGCCCGCGCTGCTGGTGGTGTGGCTGCGCCGCCGGGTGCACGACGCGCCGCAGGCGATGGCGGTGCGGGAACAGAGCCCGCGGCGCGGCTCGTTCACGGCGCTCTTCCGGCCGGGTACGGCGGCCGAGCCGGGTCTGCTGCGCACCACGGTCTTCGCCTGTCTGCTCTCCACCGGCGTGCAGGGCGGCTACTACACGCTGGCGACCTGGGTGCCGACGTATCTGAAGACGGAGCGCGGGCTGTCGGTCGTCGGGACCGGCGCGTACCTGACGTTCCTCATCTCGGGGGCCTTCGTCGGCTATCTGACCGGGGGTCACCTCACCGACCGGCTGGGCCGGCGGCGCAACATCTGGCTGTTCGCGCTGCTGTCGGCGATCTGCGTGCTGGCGTACGCCCACGTCCCCGGCGGCTCCGGCGCCCTGCTGCTGGTGCTGGGCTTCCCGCTCGGGTTCTGCATGTCGGCGATCTTCAGCGGGTTCGGCTCGTATCTCAGCGAGCTGTACCCGACCGCGGTGCGCGGCACCGGCCAGGGCTTCACGTACAACACCGGGCGCGCGGTGGGCGCCGTCTTCCCCACCCTGGTGGGCTTCCTGGCCGACAGCTGGGGAGTGGGCGGCGCGCTGGTCTTCGGCGCGATCGGCTACGGCGTCGCGGCCCTGGCGCTGCTGGGGCTGCCGGAGACCCGCGGGAAGGAGCTGGCATGAGCCGCACGGACGTGACGGGTGACCGCCTCCCCGCCGGGGCCGCGCAGGAGCGGCCCGCCTCCCCGGCGCAGGACCGCCCTGTGGTGGCCGCCGACGAACACGCGCGCGCGTGGAGCCCGCGCGAGGCCCGGGAGCGCTTCCGGGACGGGCTGACGGGGCCGACGGCGGGGGTGGCCGCGGGGCACACGCAGGTGAACCTGATCTCGGTCCCGGCCGACTGGGCGTACGACATGCTGCTGTTCTGCCAGCGCAACCCCAAGCCGTGCCCGGTCCTGGACGTCACGGACGCCGGCTCCGCCACGACGGTGCTCGCCGAGGGCGCGGACCTGCGCACCGATCTGCCGCGCTACCGGGTGTGGCGGCACGGCGAGCTGGTGGCCGAGCCGACCGATGTGCGCGACCACTGGCGCGACGACCTGGTGACGTTCCTGATCGGCTGCAGCTTCACCTTCGAGTGGGCGCTGGCGTCGGCGGGCGTGCCGATCCGGCACGTGGAGCAGGGCCGCAACGTCCCGATGTACGTGACGAACCGTCAGTGCCGTCCGGCGGGGCGGCTGCACGGCCCCATGGTGGTCTCGATGCGCCCGGTGCCGCCCGCGCACCTGTCGGCGGCGATCCGGGAGAGCAGTCTGCTCCCGGCGGTGCACGGCGGCCCCGTGCACTGCGGCGTGCCCGCCGGGCTCGGCATCGGGGACCTCGGGCGGCCCGACTTCGGCGACCCGGTGGACGCCGAGCCCGGCGACGTGCCGGTGTTCTGGGCCTGCGGGGTGACCCCGCAGGCGGCGGTGATGGCGTCCCGGCCGCCGTTCGCCCTGACCCACGCCCCGGGGCAGATGTTCCTGACCGACGCCCGCGACGAGCAGTACCGCGTGGCCTGAGAGAGACGCGAGCGAGTGAGCCATGACCTCGATCGACCTGAACGCCGACCTCGGTGAGGGCTTCGGCCGCTGGCGGCTGACCGACGACGAGCAGTTGCTGTCCGTCGTGACCAGCGCCAACGTGGCCTGCGGCTTCCACGCCGGGGACGCGGTCACCATGCGGCGGGTGTGCGAACTGGCGGCCGAACGCGGGGTGCGGATCGGCGCGCAGGTCTCCTACCGGGACCTGGCCGGTTTCGGGCGGCGCGCGATGGACGTGCCGCCCGCCGAACTGGCCGCCGAGGTCGCCTACCAGATCGGCGCCCTGGAGGTGTTCGCGCGGGCGGCCGGCGCGCGCGTGGCGTACGTCAAGCCGCACGGCGCCCTCTACAACCGGGTCGTGCGGGACGAGGAGCAGGCGGGCGCGGTCGTCGAAGGAGTGCTGCTCGCGGACGCCGCGCTGCCGGTGCTGGGGCTGCCGGGTTCGCGGCTGCTGGAGCTGGCGGACAAGGCCGGACTCCCCCCGGTCACCGAGGCGTTCGCGGACCGCGCCTACACCGAGGAGGGCACGCTCGTGCCGCGCGGCCTGGAGGGCGCGGTGATCACCGATCCGGTCGCCGTCCTGGAGCGTTCGGTGCGTCTGGCCCGCTCCGGGACGGTCGTCTCGCACCGGGGGGAGGTCGTCGGCGTACGGGCGCGTTCGCTGTGCCTGCACGGCGACACGCCGGGCGCGGTCGAGCTGGCCCGGCAGGTGCGCGGGCGTCTGGAGGCGGCGGGCGTGCGGGTGGAGGCCTTCGCATGAGGGTGCTGCCGGTGGGCCCGGACGCCCTGCTCGTGGAGGTCGACTCCGGGGACGAGGCCGAGGCCCTGCACGCGGAGTTGCTGCGCCGCCGCGCGCAGGGCCTGCTGCGGGTGGCCGAGATCGTCCCGGCGGCCCGTACGGTCCTGCTCGACGGCCTCGCCGAACCGGACCGGGCGGCCCGCGAACTGGCCGCCGCGACGGTGCCGTCGGCAGTCCCGCGCGGGGGACGGACCGTGGAGCTGCCGGTGCGCTACGACGGCCCGGACCTGGCCGACGTGGCCGCCCACTGGGGGGTCCGCGAGGAGGAGGTCGCGCGCGTGCACGCGGCCACCGAGTTCCGGGTCGCCTTCTGCGGGTTCGCCCCCGGCTTCGGCTACCTGACCGGGCTGCCCGAGCGCTGCCGGGTGCCGCGCCGGGCCACTCCGCGCACGGCGGTGCCGGCCGGGGCGGTGGCGCTGGCGGGGCCGTACACGGGGGTCTATCCGCGCTCGTCGCCGGGCGGCTGGCAGCTGATCGGCACCACCGACGCGGTGCTGTGGGACCACGCGCGCGTGCCGGCCGCCCTGCTGTCGCCGGGCACACGGGTGCGCTTCGTTCCCATGGACTCGGCGGGGCGGGTGGGCCTGCCGCGGCAGGCGGGGCGGGTGGGGGCGTGATGAGCGACCGCGCGCTCGTCGTCGTACGCGCCGGGGCGCTGACCACCGTCCAGGACGAGGGGCGTCCCGGCCACGCGCACCTCGGGGTGCCCCGCTCGGGGGCGCTGGACGCGCCGGCCGCCGCCCTGGCCAACCGGCTGGCGGGCAACCCGCGCGGGGCGGCCGTCCTGGAGACCACGCTCGACGGCTGCGCCCTGCGGCCCCGCTCCGCGGTCACCGTGGCGGTCACGGGCGCCCCCTGCCCCGTCCGGCTGGACGGCCGTCCGGCCGCCTGGGGAGCACCGGTACGGGTCCCGGCGGGCGCGGTGCTGGAGGTGGGCGCGGCCGTCCGCGGGATACGCGCCTACGTCGCCGTGTCCGGCGGGGTCGCCGTGGAGCCGGTGCTCGGCAGCCGCTCCACCGATCTGCTCTCCGGGCTCGGGCCCGCGCCGCTCGCGGACGGCACGGTGCTGCCCCTGGGACCGCCCAGCGACCGCCACGCGCACGTGGATGTCGCCCCGCAGCCGGGGCCCGCGGCCGAGCTGGTGCTGCGGGTGACCCTCGGGCCGCGCGACGACTGGTTCACCCCCGAGGCGCTGCGGGTCCTCGCCTCGCGCCCCTACCGCGTGTCGTCGGCGAGCAACCGCATCGGGCTGCGCACCGAGGGGCCCGCGCTGGAGCGGTCCCGGCCCGGCGAGCTGCCCAGCGAGGGAATGGTCCTGGGAGCGGTGCAGGTGCCGCCCGACGGCCGTCCGCTGGTCTTCCTCGCCGACCACCCGACCACCGGCGGCTATCCGGTGGTCGCGGTCGTCCACGCCGCCGACCTGCCCGCCGCGGCCCAGGCGGTCCCGGGCACGCCGGTCCGGTTCGTGCCGGTGCGGCGGCGGGCGGTGGGGGTGCGGCGGCGCTGAGGGCCATGCCCGCGGCCGTCGCCCGTCGCCCGTCGCCCGTCGCCCGTCCCTCGGCCTGCCGGGCTGGCGGGCTGGCGGGCTGGCGGGCTGGCGGGCTGGCGGGCTGGCGGGCTGGCGCGAACGCTTCCTCGCCGCGCGCGGTCCGGTCCGGTCCGGTCAGACGGTCGGCGTGTCCGGGCCGATCCGGCTGCGCACGGCGGTCTGCACCTCCGCCTCCTCGGCCGGGTCGGCGGCGAGCCGGCGCAGTTGGTCGACGACCCGGGTGTCGCCGGTCTCGGCGTGCCGGGCGGCGAGTTCGCGGGTGGTCTCCTCGCAGTCCCACAGGCATTCGACGGCGAAGCCCGCGGGGAAGGAGGGGTCGGTGGCGGCCAGCGCGCGGGCGGCGCGATGGCGCAGATGGGAGGAGGCGGTCTCGCGGTAGACGTGGCGCAGCACGGGCGCCGCGCAGGCGATGCCGAGCCGTCCGGCGCCGTCGACCAGGGTCCACAGGGTGGCGGCGTCGGGGCCCTCGCCCCGGACGGCCTCGCGGAGGGCGGCGAGGACGAGTTCGCGGTCGCGCACCTCGCCGCGGCAGGCGAGCATGCGGCCGGCGGCGGCGCCCAGCGGGTCGGGGCGGCGGGCCCAGCCGCGGGCGCGGTCCACGGCCACCGCGCCGCGCATGCGTTCGAAGGCGTCGAGTGCGGCGTCCGCCACGACGGCCGAGCCGTCGGACACCGCGGCCTCGATCAGATCGAGGGCGACGGGATCGTCGCCGTCGGCGAGGTAGCGCAGGGCGGTGCAGCGGGCGCCGTCGGAGCCGTGCCGGGCGGCCCGCAGGATCTCGGGCCGGTCCTCGGGTCCGGCGACGGCGCTCAGGCAGCGGGCGGCCGGGACGTGGAGGGCGGCGCCGCGTTCCAGGCCCTGCTGCGCCCAGTCGAACACGGCCTGCACGCTCCAGCCCGGGCGGGGGCCGGTGGGGCTCATCTGCCGCTGCCAGCGGTCGAAGCAGCCGGTCTCGTGGGCGGCGCGGACGCGTCGGGCGATCGACTCGCGCGGGTCCTCGGCCCACAGCCGCCAGGGCCGGGGCTCGAAGGCGTCGCGCACGGCGGCGGCCAGCGCGGCCTCGCCCTCGGCGTCGGTGGCGAAGCGGGCGAGGACCGGGGCGGCCAGCGAGCGCAGTCCGGCGTCGTCGTCGCGCAGCGCCAGCTCGTCCAGGGCCCACGCCCAGTTGGCGCCGCCGGCGGCGTATCGGCGCAGCAGGGCGAGGGCGTCGAGCCTGCCGTAGGAGGCCAGGTGGCCGAGAACGGCGAGGGCGAGTCCGGTGCGGGACTCATCGGTGTCGAGGGCGTCCTCGGGGTCGAAGAGGTGCGCCTCGATCGCGTCCAGCTCGCCGTTCAGGTCGAGGTAGAGGCGGGCGTAGTACAGGGAGCGGTTCTCCACCTGCCAGTCGTGCCGGGGGTCGTGCAGCACACAGTGGTCGAGTGCCGCGAGCGCCTCGGCGCGTGGTGCGGTGAGCGCGTGCAGTGTGCCGTCGCCGCGGCCCCGCTGGAGCAGGCCGAGCAGCGTGCCGCTGGGCGCTATGACCGGATCGAACATGGGAAACAGCCTCACATCAAGCGTCGACGCAACCGGGGAACAGCTCCTACCTGGCCACGTGACAACACGTCGGGGCGCCCGCCGTCTCTTGCTTGCTGTAGACCATCTTCCTCTGCCTCTCGTCGGTGGCCCATGCGGACCGCGTCACGGTCCGCGCGGTCCGGCAAGCTCTGCCCGTCCGTCGCGTCCGTGAATCACGACGTCATGATGACCCGGCGTCCGCGCTGCCGCGACCGAAATTTCCGGCGGCCTGCTACCGCCTCCCCCGTTTTGTGTGTCATGCCTGGTCGGCGGGCCGTTTCAGCAGCTCACGGCGTGCTGGACGGCCCTTGGGCTCACTGCTCGCCGAACAGCCGCAGCAGCTCGGTCCGGCCGAACATACGGGCCGTGTCGAGGGCCGACGGGGTCCCCGCGGAGGGGTCGGCGCCGGCCTCCAGCAGGGCCTCGATGACGTCCTGCTCGCCCTTGAAGACCGCTCCGGCGAGGGGCGTCTGGCCCCGGTCGTTGACGCGGTCGGCGTCGGCTCCGCGGGCCAGCAGCGCGCGGACGGCGTCGGCGTGGCCGTGGTAGGCGGCGAGCATCAGGAGGGAGTCGCCGCGGTCGTTGGTGAGGTTGGCCGGGACGCCGGCGTCGACGTAGGCGACGAGCGCGTCGGCCGGGCCCTGCCGGGCCAGATCGAAGATCTTGGTCGCCAGCTCCACGACCTCGGGGTCGAGGGCATCACTCATCGGCCGGACCGCCTCTCACTGCGAGCGTTGGGGACTGCTGGGTACTACTGGGACTGCGGGGTACTGCTCGGAACCTGCTGGTCGCAGCCGGGGACTGCGGGGAGCAAGCGTACGGCCGCGCGAGCGGTGCTCGGCCGTACGGGTGAATCGCCAGGGTACTGGCTGGCGCGGCGCCGCACCCGGGATGCCGGGAGGCAAAGATCACCGGGGAGCCGGGCGCGCGCAACAGGGCGGGGCGAGCGCCACACCCGCCGACTCGGCCGCGCGAGGGAAAACGGGCGTTTTTCACCCGCTTGCACCTTTTGTCATATGGATACATGCTGTGATCCTGGAAGGACTCAGGGTGACTGTCCCCCTTTCGACACCAGGAGATTCACATGATCCTCTCCATCTCAGGCGTCGTCCTGTTCGGCGTCATCGGTTTCATCTTCTTCCGCAAGGACGGGCTGAAGCCCTCCCACGCGTGCGTGTCGACCCTCTTCGGCTTCTACCTGGCCAGCACGGCCATCGCCCCGAGCATCAGAGCGGGCGGCGAGAGCCTGGCCAGCCTCCTCGGCGGCATGCGGTTCTGACGCCGACCGCCCCGAGGACCGAGGCAGACGCCGTCCAGGGGACACCCCCACCGACCGTCCGCACCCCCAGGAGGCAGCAGTGGCCCGGCGGCCCCTCCCCCGCATTCTGAGCACAGGCGGCGCGCAGCTGGCCCGGAGCCGGGAGCTGGCCCGGACGGCGGCCGACAGCGCCACGGACATCCTCCACCCGCTGATCACCGTCGCCCGGGGTCTGGGCCGGCTCGCCGCGGCCGGCCGGCGCAGATGGGCCGAGACGCCCAAGGACCGGCGCGGGCCGCTGCTGTTCGTGGTGGCCGCCCTGTGCCTGACCGTGGTCGTGCTGCCGTACGGTCCGCTGCTCGCCGCCGTCGCGGTGACGGCGGCGGCGGCCTGGCAGGGCCGGGACCGCGCCCCGGCCGAACCCGCCGAGGACCCCGACGAGCCGCGCACCCGGCGCCTGGCGTCGCTGTACGAGGCCCTGGTCCCGTACTTCTCGGCCGCCGACGACCCGGCCCCGCTGTACGCGCACGGCGGCGCCTGGGAGAAGGCCTTCCCCGGCTACGAGTTCGACGACTCCGGCCGCGTCTGCCACCTGCTGATCCGCTACCCGGCGTACTTCACCGACGGCGAGCCGGAGTCCCGCGCGCGGATCGAGCATCTGCTCACCGCGAAGGCCGGCCGTGGCCGCGAGTACCTGTTCACCTGGGACGAGGAGGCCAACGAGCTGACGGTCACCGCGCTGGCCCCGCTGCCGACCGGCGTTCCCGCCCAGCGGTTCGTCACCGCGCCGGGCGAGACCGTGCTCGGCTTCACCGACCCCAGCGAGGTGCAGCGCACCCTGCCCCTCGCCTACGGCGCCGAGCAGCGCGACGTGCCGCCGGTCGTCTGGCGCACCGGGCCGCGCTCCACCGAGCCGCATCTGCTGGCGCTGGGGCAGCCCGGCAGCGGCACCTCCACGCTGCTGCGCTCCATCGCGCTGCAGGCGCTCCAGCACGGCGACGTGGTGATCGTCGACGGCGGCGGGACCGGCGAGTACGCCTGTCTGGTGGGCCGGGACGGGGTCCTCGCGGTGGAGTGCGGGCTCTCCGGGGCGCTGGCGAGCCTGGAGTGGGCGGCCACCGAGACCGAGCGCCGGCTGATCGCCGTCAACCGCGCCCGGCAGGCCGGGCAGGCGCCGCCGGACGACACCCGGCGGCCGCTGTGGCTGCTGCTGGACCGGCCGACCTCCTTCACGCATCTGGCCGCCGCGGACGGGCGCAAGGACCCGCAGGCACTGCTGCAGGTGCCGCTGCGGCACGGCCGCGCGGTGAACGTGACGGTCGTGGTGGCCGAGCAGTTCGACAGCGCGGACGCGCTCGGGGAGGCGCTCAGGCAGCACACGCGCGCGCGGGTCGTGCTCGGGCCGGCGACGGCGGAGCAGCTCAAGGCGGTGCTGGGCGCGCCGCCGCACACCACCGCGCCGCCGGCCGTCCCGCCCGGGCGGGGGTACGCGCGGCTGGGGAACGGGGCGGTGCACCGGCTGCAGGTGCCGGCGACGCCCGATCCGTACGACGACTCGATCAGCGGGGCGCTGCGGCGGGCGGTGGAGGAGCTGTTGCCGCCGAAGACGACGCCTGCGGACGGGGAGACGGTGCCGGAACCCGCTTCCGTCGGCGGCGGGACCTCCGAGGGCTCGGTGGAGGCCGCGGGGGCGGAGGCCGTGGCCGAGGCGGAGGAAGCGGTGGCGGAGGCGGCGAAGGCGGTGGGGGAGGCTTCTTGAGGGGGCGGTGAGGCGGAGGTGCTTACGTCGCTTTCAAAGTACGGCGGGGCGGGGGGGGGAGGCACGGCTGCCCACGGTTCGGCTCATGCCACGAACGTCCTCGGGGAGTTGCCGTTCATCGGGGTGCCCGTCCGGACCAGGTGGGCCGCTGCGGCCAGGCGGGTGGCCGCTTCCTCCGCCACCGCTCCGGCGACGGTGAACGGGAGCCGGACGTAGCCCTCGAAGGCGCCGTCGACCCCGAAGCGGGGGCCGGAGGGGACCCGTACGCCCACCCGCTCGCCCGCCTCCGCGATCCGGGAGCCCGAGAGCCCGCCGGTGCGCACCCACAGCGTCAGGCCGCCCTGCGGCGCCTCGAACTCCCAGGTGGGCAGCTCGCGCCGGACGGCCGCGATCAGCGCGTCCCGGTTGTCGCGGGCCTGCCCCCGCCGCAGCTCGACCGCCTGCTCCCAGCCGCCCGTGCTGAACAGCCAGTTCACGGCGAGCTGCTCCAGCACGGGGGTGCCCAGGTCGGCGTAGGCGCGGGCGGCGACCAGGCTGCGGATCACGTCGGGGGCGGCCCGGACCCAGCCGATGCGCATGCCGGCCCAGAAGGCCTTGCTGGCGGAGCCGACGGTGATCACCGTGGAGCCCGCCGGGTCGAAGCCGCAGACCCGCCGCGGCATCTCCAGGCCCGGTTCCAGGTACAGCTCGCTCATCGTCTCGTCCACGACGAGCACCGTCCCGGCCGACCGCGCCGCCTCCACCAGACGGCGACGCTGGTCCTCGTCGGCGAGCGCGCCGGTGGGGTTGTGGAAGTCGGCCACGACGTAGGCGATCCGGGGCGCGACCTCCCGCAGCACCTGGCGCCAGCGGTCCAGGTCCCAGCCGGTGAGCCCCTCGGCCATCGCCACCGGCACCAGCCGGGCGCCCGCCTCGCGCATCAGCTGGAGGATGTTGGCGTAGGACGGCGACTCGACGGCGATGCGCTCGCCCCGGCCGCCGAAGAGGTGGCAGATGGCGTCGATCGCGCCCATGGCGCCCGTCGTCACCATGATCTGCTCGGGCATGGTGGGGATGCCGCGCGCGGTGTACCGCTCGGCGATCATCGAGCGCAGCGCGGGCAGGCCGGCCGGGTAGTCGCCGTGCGTGTGGGCGTAGGGCGGCAGTTCCTCCAGCGCGCCCTGCACGGCGCGGGTGAGCCACGGCTCGGGGGCGGGCAGCGCGGCGGTGCCGAGGTCGATCATCGAGCCCAGCGCCTCCGGCGGCAGGGGTTCGAGGCCCCGGGCCGGCAGCGGGTTGCCGGCCGGGACGGCGGTCCAGCTGCCCGCCCCGCGCCGGGACTCCAGGAAGCCCTCGGTGCGCAGCGCCTCGTAGGCGGCGGCGACCGTGGTGCGGCTGACGGACAGGGACAGGGCGAGTTCGCGCTCGGCGGGCAGCCGGGCGGCCACCGGGACGCGGCCCTCCAGGACCAGCAGGCGGATGCCGTCGGCGAGCGCGCGGTAGGCGGGCGGGCGGCGGGCGCCGGGGCCGGCCGGGCGCTCCTGCTGGGAGTTGAGCAGCCGGGCGAGCTGTGCGGCGCCCATCGCCGAGGTCCACTGCGCCATGCGTACCAGTCCACCTTCCCCGAATTGGCCATGGATGGCTTTCGTTCTCAAGCCACAGAGTGTCACGCACCGGGCCACTTCCACCACCAGGGGGGACATCTTGTCCAGACGGGACCGTCTCGACCGCCTCGGACGGCGGCTGATCCAGCTCTACGCGGGCCTCGTGCTGTACGGCGCCAGTTCGGGCCTTCTGGTCGAGGCGGGGCTCGGTCTGGAGCCGTGGAACGTGCTGCACCAGGGGCTCGCCGAGCTGACCGGTCTGACGATCGGGGTGGTGTCGATCGTCGTGGGCGCCGTGGTGCTGCTGCTGTGGATACCGCTGCGGCAGCGGCCCGGCCTCGGTACGGTCTCCAACGTCTTCCTGGTCGGCGTGGCGATGGACGGGACCCTCGCCGTACTGCCCGAGGCGCACACGCTGACCGTCCGCGTCCCGCTGCTGCTGGGGGGCGTCCTGCTGAACGGCGCGGCCACCGGCCTGTACATCGCCGCCCGGCTGGGTCCGGGCCCGCGCGACGGGCTGATGACCGGGCTGCACCGGCGCACCGGCCGCTCGGTGCGGCTGATGCGGACGGTCGTGGAGGTGGCGGTGGTCGCCACCGGGTTCGCCCTCGGCGGCACGATCGGCGTGGGCACCCTGCTGTACGCGGTGTCGATCGGACCGCTGGCGCAGTTCTTCCTGCGGCTGTTCGCCGTTCCGGCGGCGGGCGCGGGCCGCCCGGCCGTTGCCGCGACGTCACCCGAAGGGGCGATACTGCGTCCGTGACCACGCTCGTACGCCATCCGTATCTCGACCATCCGGGGCCCATCCCGTTCGCTCACCGCGGCGGCGCCGCCGACGGGCTGGAGAACACCGTGGCGCAGTTCCGGCGGGCGGTCGCACTCGGCTACCGGTACATCGAGACCGATGTGCACGCCACGGCGGACGGCCGGCTGGTCGCCTTCCACGACGCGACCCTGGACCGGGTGACCGACGGCGCGGGCCGGATCGCGGACCTGCCGTGGGCGGAGGTGGCGCACGCGCGCGTGGCGGGCCGCGAGCCGGTGCCGCTCTTCGAGGAGCTGCTGGAGACCTTCCCCGAGGTGCGCTGGAACGTCGACGTGAAGGCGGAGCCGGCGCTGCGGCCGCTGCTGGAGACGATCGAGCGCATGGACGCCTGGTCGCGGGTGTGCGTGGGCTCCTTCTCCGAGGCGCGGGTGGTGCGGGCCCAGCGGCTGGCCGGGCCGCGCCTTGCGACGTCGTACGGCACGCGCGGGGTGCTGGGGCTGCGGCTGCGTTCCTGGGGGGTGCCGGCGGTGCTGCGGCGGTCGGCGGTCGCCGCGCAGGTGCCGGTCGCGCAGTCGGGCGTCCCGGTGGCCGACCGGCTGTTCGTCCGCGCCGCCCACGCGCTGGGTCTCCAGGTGCACGTGTGGACGATCAACGAACCGGAGCGGATGCACCGGCTCCTGGACCTCGGCGTCGATGGCATCATGACCGATCACATCGACACGCTGCGCGAGGTCATGCGGGAGCGGGGCGTCTGGTTCTGAGGCGCCCGCCTCAGGGGCGCGCGGCACCGGAGGCGGGGAAGCGAGGGCACGGGTGGGCATCGGCACCGTGCGGGCACAGGCCGGCGAGGACGCCGCCGAGCGGCGGCGCGAGCAGCGCGGCTGGTACTTCTACGACTGGGCGTGCTCCGTCTACTCGACCAGCGTGCTCACCGTGTTCCTCGGCCCCTATCTCACCTCGGTCGCGCGGGCGGCGGCGGACCCGGACGGGTTCGTGCATCCGCTGGGGGTCCCGGTGCGGGCCGGGTCGTTCTTCGCCTACTGCGTGTCGGCGTCCGTGGTCGTGGCGATCGTGGTGATGCCGGTGGCGGGCGCGGCGGCCGACCGCACGGGCCGCCGCAAGCCCCTGCTCGCGGCGGCCGCCTACACGGGGGCCGCGGCCACCACGGGACTGTTCTTCCTGGACGGGCACCGCTATCTGCTGGGCGGCCTCCTGCTGATCGTCGCGAACGCGTCGGTGGCCGTCTCGATGGTCCTCTACAACTCCTATCTGCCGCAGATCGCGCCGCCCGAGGAGCGCGACGCGGTGTCCTCGCGGGGCTGGGCCTTCGGTTACGCGGCCGGATCGCTGGTGCTGGTGGCGAATCTGGTCCTGTTCACCGGCCACGACTCCTTCGGCGTGTCGGAGGCGACGGCGGTGCGGATCTGCCTGGCCTCGGCGGGGCTGTGGTGGGGCGTGTTCACCCTCGTGCCGCTGCGGCGGCTGCGCGACCGCCGGGCGCCGGCCGCCGCCGCGCCGCGAGTACGGGGCTGGCAGCAGCTGGCGGCCACCGTGCGGGACATGCGCGAGCGGCCGCTGACCCTGGCCTTCCTGCTGGCGTACCTGATCTACAACGACGGCATCCAGACGGTGATCTCCCAGGCCTCCGTGTACGGCTCGGAGGAGCTGGGACTCGGTCAGTCCACGCTGATCACGGCGGTGCTGATGGTGCAGGTGCTGGCGGTGGCGGGGGCCCTCGGCATGGGGCGGCTGGCGCGGGCGTACGGGGCGAAGCGGACCATCCTCGGGTCGCTGATCGCCTGGACGGCGACCCTGGCGGCCGGGTTCTTCCTGCCGGCTGGGGCGCCGGTGTGGTTCTTCGTGCTGGCGGCCGGCATCGGGCTGGTCCTCGGCGGCAGCCAGGCGCTGTCCCGGTCGCTGTTCTCGCACCTCGTCCCGCCCGGCAAGGAGGCCGAGTACTTCTCCGCGTACGAGATGAGCGACCGCGGGATGAGCTGGCTGGGGCCGCTGCTGTTCGGGGTGACGTACCAGCTCACCGGGAGCTACCGGGACGCGATCGTCTCGCTGGTGGCGTTCTTCGTGATCGGCTTCGTGCTGCTGGCGCGGGTGCCGGTGGGGCGGGCGATCCGGGACGCGGGCAATCCGGTTCCGGACCGGATTTAGCACTCACGGCGAAAGGGCTGTAGTGTACGCGTTTGGCCTGCCAGGCGTACCGTTACTGCGCGTCAAAGATGCCGAAACGCTGGGTGACATCTCATTGCAGATGTGACAAACCGGGCGCCGGTGGGTACTGCACTGGTTGACAAGGCTGCGGCTACGACGGCGACACATGACCCGGAACGGGACATCGGAACGGGAATCTTTACCGCCGACCGGACGTTGACCGGATGACGACGACAGCGACACCTGTCCTGTGGGCGACAAGCCCGGGAGGCACGATTCATGAGTGAGCGAGCTCTTCGCGGCACGCGCCTCGTGGTGACCAGCTACGAGACGGACCGCGGTATCGACTTGGCTCCGCGCCAGGCCGTGGAGTACGCATGCGAGAAGGGGCACCGCTTCGAGATGCCCTTCTCGGTCGAGGCGGAGATCCCGCCGGAGTGGGAGTGCAAGGTCTGCGGGGCCCCGGCACTCCTGGTGGATGGCGACGGTCCGGAGGAGAAGAAGGCCAAGCCGGCGCGTACGCACTGGGACATGCTGATGGAGCGGCGTACCCGTGAGGAGCTCGAAGAGGTCCTCGAGGAGCGTCTGGCCGTACTGCGGTCGGGCGCGATGAACATCGCCGTTCATCCTCGGGACAGCCGCAAGAGCGCGTAGTCCCCGTGGGGGCGCGGCTTCGGCCGCGATGCTCCCGAGAACGCGGAACGGGCGTCGTACGAGAGAGATCTCGTACGACGCCCGTTCCGTTGCGTCCGCGGCGGCTCAACGGGTCAGCGGCGGGCGCTGTTCGCGGGACGCGCCGCCCGGCTGCTCGTCGTCCCGGATCACCTCGCCCTGGACGACCTTGCCGTCGGGGCGGTGGATGCGGACCTGCTGGAAGGCGTCGCCGAGGGTGCCGGGCGCGACGGTGCGGAGCCCGCGCTCCACCGCCCGCTCGGTGAGGCGGCCGACGGCCCGCTGGACGGGCGGGAGCAGCAGGAGGAGTCCGGCGACGTCCGAGAGCATGCCGGGGATGATCAGCAGCAGGCCGCCCAGCATCATCAGGCCGTTGCCCCCGCGGCGCGCCGAGGGGGCGTCGCCGCGCTGGAGCGCTTCGTTGAGGTTCTGGAAGGCACGGCGGCCCGCCCGCTTGATCACCACGGCCCCGAGCACGATCCCGGCGAGCAGCAGCAGGAACACCGTGAAGCCGCCCGCCGCGCCCGCGACCAGGGTCAGCAGCCAGATCTCCAGCACCAGCCACGCCGCGAGGCCCAGCGGCAGATACCTGCGCAGCCGGGAACGCCGTGGCCGGACGGAGGAGGGAGAGGTCGGAGCGCCTGTCGTCATGCTTCCAGTGTGCCTGGGAGCTGCTCAGTGCCGGATAAGGGCTGGGCCTCTGGTTCGGATCAGGCCCTAGCTAGGCCTTCCCGTCCTGGGGCTTGGCGGTGCGGCCGGTGAGCTTGGTGACCCGCTCCCCCACGCCCCAGGTGGTGACCCGCCACAGCGCCTCGACGAGGATGTCGCGGCTCATCTTGGAGTCGCCGAGTTCGCGCTCCACGAAGGTGATGGGCACCTCGACCACGTGGTAGCCGGCCTTCACGGCGCGGCGGGCCAGGTCGACCTGGAAGCAGTAGCCCTGCGAGGCGACCTCGTCCAGGCCCAGGCCCTCCAGGGTCTCCCGGCGGAAGGCGCGGTAGCCGCCGGTGATGTCCCGCAGGGGCAGGTCCAGCGCCAGACGCGAGTACAGGCTGCCGCCGCGGGAGATGAACTCGCGGCCCTTGGGCCAGTTCACCACGCGCCCGCCGGGCACCCAGCGGGAGCCGAGCACCAGGTCGGCGCCCTTGAGGGCGGTCAGCAGCCGGGGCAGTTCCTCGGGCTGGTGGGAGCCGTCGGCGTCCATCTCGACCAGCACGCCGTAGTCGCGCTCCAGGCCCCAGCGGAAGCCCGCCAGGTAGGCGGCGCCGAGTCCTTCCTTGCCCTTGCGGTGCAGGACGTGCACCTGCTCGTCCTCGGCGGCCAGCTCGTCGGCGAGCTTGCCGGTGCCGTCGGGGCTGTTGTCGTCGGCCACGAGGACATGTGCCTCGGGGACGGCCTCGCGCACCCGGCCCACGATCGTCTTGATGTTCTCCGCCTCGTTGTAGGTCGGAATGATCACCAACGCCGTGCCGAGCGGACCGAACCGCCTCTCCTGGGCTCCCGCCGCGGGGGTGCCGTCGCCGTGGTTCACTACTGCCCCTTCATGTCCGTACGCAGAGGTCCACCATAGTGGCCACGGCCTGGGGGGATGCGACACGACGTGCGTACTGTGACGCAACCGCCGGGAAGCCTCCCGGAGGGCGCCCGGGCGGGTGTGCCGCGGGTGCCGTCGTGCTGCGGATGGGGGCCCGGCGCCCTTCGGGCCGACCTGGGACCCGCTGGCTGCGGATCGGCCTGAAGCCGTTGTCTACTGAGCGACCGGGCCCCACCCGGGTCACACCCTGCCGACCGTCCGGAACGTGCCCCGCCGACGCGGTCGCTGAGCCTGGCTGCCAGCGACGGTGACCCGGTGCGGCACACCGTCCCTGACCCAGCGGCGCTGCGACGCGGGTGCGGACGTCCCGCGGCCGGGCGTCCGGTGGTGGACCCGGCAGAACCTACCGGCCCCGCGCCGCCGCCTGTCAAACACGCCGCCGGGCCGTCCCGGCGGCCCCGCCGCCCCGCCGGCGCCCGTGGATACGCAGGTCGTGCGACGCATAACGGGGCGCCGAGCGCGGTCGCGCGGGGTCAGGAGATCACTCGCCCGGCCGTACGAAGACGGTCCGGCCGCCCACCACGGTCCGCAGGCAGACGGGCAGGTCACGGCCCGGGCCGAGGTCGGGCAGGCCGGGGGTGCCGGAGCGCGGGTCCGTCGACCAGCGCGCCACCCGGTCGTCGGGGGCCTGGACGACGAGTTCGCCGGTGCGCCACACGGCGTAGTCGGCGGGCGCGCCGGGCACCAGGGCGCCCGCGTCGTCCCGGCCGATCGCCCGCCAGCCGCCGCGGGTGTGCGCGGTGAAGGCGGCGCGGACGGAGATCCGGTGCTCGGGGGTGCGGTGGAAGGCGGCGGCCCGGACGGCGCCCCACGGTTCGAGCGGCGTGACGGGGCTGTCGGAGCCGAAGGCGAGCGGGACGCCGGCGCGCAGCAGCGCCGCGAAGGGGTTGAGCATGCGGGCCCGCTCGGCGCCCAGGCGCTGCGCGTACATGCCGTCCTCGCCGCCCCACAGCGCGTCGAAGGCGGGCTGCACGGAGGCGGTGAGGCCCAGCTCGGCGAAGGCGGCGACGGTGTCCGCGGTGAGCATCTCGGCGTGCTCGACGCGGTGCCGGGCGGCGCGGACACGGGCCAGGCCGACCTTCTCGGCGGCGGCGCGCACGCCCTCGACCACGGCGGTGACGGCGGCGTCGCCGATGGCGTGGAAACCGGCCTGCAGGCCCGCCTCGGTGCAGGCGACGACATGGGCGGCGACGGCGGCGGCGTCCAGGTAGGCGGTGCCGGTGTGGTCCGCGTCGGCGTACGGCGTGTGCAGGCAGGCGGTGTGCGAGCCGATGGAGCCGTCGGCGAACAGGTCGCCGGCGGCGCCCACCGCGCCCAGTTCGCGCGCCTTGTCGACGTCCTGCTCGGCCCAGTAGCCGACGACCCGGGGGCCCGGTTCCGCGGCGGCCAGGCGCAGCAGGCCGGTGAAGTCGTCCTCCGAGGAGATGTCCGGGCCGCCGCACTCGTGCACGGAGCCGATGCCCAGGGACGCCGCGTGGGCGAGCGCGGCGCGCTGCGCCTCGGTGCGCTGCTCGGCCGTGACGGCGCCGAACGCGGCGGCGCGCACGGCGTGGTGCGCGGCGGCGGTCAGCGGGCCGTCGGCGGGGCCGAGGTCGCCGGGCGTCAGGTCGAGCAGGGCGGTGCTGACGACCGCGGAGTGGACGTCGATCCGGCTGAGGTAGAGCGGGCGGCCGCCGGTGGCCTCGTCCAGTTCGGCGCGTGTCGGGGGGCGGCCGCCGGGCCAGCGGGCGGCGTCCCAGCCGTGGCCGAGCAGGACGCGGTCGTCCGGGCGGGCGGCGGCGAACTCCCGCACCCGGGCGAGGGCCGCCTCCAGGGAGGGGGCGCCGGACAGGTCCAGTCCGGTGAGCGCGAGGCCGGTGGCGGTGGTGTGCACATGGGCGTCGGTGAACGCCGGGGTGACCAGGGCGCCGTCCAGGTCGATCACCTCGTCCACCCCGTCGGCGAACGCGTCGGCCGCGCCCTCCGAGCCGACCCAGGCGACTTGCCCCGCCTCGACGACCATCGCGGTGGCGAACGGGTCGGCGGGGCTGTGGACCTCGCCGCGGCGGAGTAGGACGGTCTGCGGTTCGGCGGTGCGCTCACTCATGCCCACCAGTCTCGCGCGTGCGCCCGCGAGGCCGGCACGCAGGTCGCCCGCACGGGCGCGGAGGACCGCGGCGGGCGGCGCGAGGGGGGCGGGCCGGGCGCGGTGTGCGGCGGGTGGGCGCCGTACGCCGTGGGTCCGGGCCGGGGCCGGGGCCGCGTCAGATGCGGGGCGGGCGGGACTCGTACGGGGTGGAGAGGACCACCGTCGTGCGGGTCGAGACGCCGGCCAGGGAGCGGACCCGGGCCAGCAGCTCCTCCAGTTCGTGCGGGGTGGCCACACGCACCTTGAGGATGTAGTTCTCGTCGCCGGCCACGCTGTGGCACGCCTCGATCTCCGGGACGCCCGCCAGGCGGTCCGCGATGTCGTCGGGGGCGCTGGGGTCGAAGGGTTTGACCGAGATGAAGGCGGTCATGGGCAGCCCCACGGCCTCGGGGTCGACGACCGCGGCGTAGCCGCGGATGACGCCACGCTGCTCCAGCCGCCGCACCCGCTGGTGCACGGCAGACGTGGACAGGCCCGTGGCCTTGCCCAGGTCGGTGTAGCTCATCCGCCCGTCCTTGACGAGCAGCTGCACGATCTGTCGGTCCAGCTCCTCCATGGCGCAAGAACCTACAGTGCCGTTGATCTCCTCGGATACCTCGGCGGCGCGGGTCATGCCCGCGCGCGCCCGCGCGGGCGGCCGCGGGCCGATGCGCGCGGGGGGACAAAACAGTCGCGTCGGGCACGCGCACGCGGCATGTGACCAACACCACATCCCAGTGGCGCGCTCCGTGATGTTCTCGTGATTACCTCAGAGACCGGACGGGAAGTGCTTGCTGTGGTCGAGGCCGCAGTGCCTTCACGGCCCAGCCTTAGGGGGAGAAACCCATGCAGAGTCTCAAGCGCCCTGGTCGATCCGCGCCCAGGCGGCAGCAGCCGATTGCCGAGCCCCAGCCGGAGGGCGTCGAACCCGACGACTTCGACGGCGAGGAACTCGACGCCTACGACACCTTCGAGATGTACCGGGTGATCTGCCCGGACTGCGCGCAGCCCATCGCCCTGCTGGCGGACGAGGAAGTCCTGCCCGAGCACGCGCTGTGCGCCTCGCCGTGGAACCCGTTCGGGCTCACGGTCTGCCCCGGCACGGGCCGCGGCGCCGGTGACGCCCGGCCCGCCGACGAGTCGGTGGAGCCCCAGGAGCAGGACACCGCCCTGTTGTTGACGCTCCCTCAGGGGCTCGACTGGCGGACGCAGCCCTTCTCGCACGTCGGCGGCCCGGGCTCGCGCCCGATGCGCGTGCCGACGATGCGCAGCGACGCCGCCTGACGGCCGCCCGCGGCACCCGTACCCGCTCCGCCCCGCACCACGGCACCCGTATGCCGCCGTGGTGCGGCTCGTTCGCCGCGCCGTGGGGCCGGGCGGCCGTCCGCGGCCGGTCCCGGGGGCGGACGGCGCTGAACTGACGCCCGATTCCGGGGCGCGGTGACCTGTCCGTACGGCCCCGCGTTGCCCAGGCATGACCTCCATCGAGCCTGCGGGCGGGCGCCGGCGTCGCGTCCTGGTGCCGCCGCCGACGGTCCCGGTCCCGGCCGCGCCGCCCGCGGACCCGCCGATCTACCGTGAGCTGGTGCGCGTCTGGAGCGACCGGGGCCGCACCCTGCCGGGGCGCCACGATCCGGAGTGGGTCCGGCTCGCGGCGCCGTTCCGGGGGCTCGCGCAGTTCAGCGGGTCTCGGGACCCGCGACGTGACGGGCGATGACCATGCGCTGGATCTGGTTGGTGCCCTCGACGATCTGCAGCACCTTGGCCTCGCGCATGTAGCGCTCGGCCGGGAAGTCGGCGGTGTAGCCGTAGCCGCCGAGGATCTGGACGGCGTCGGTGGTCGCCTTCATGGCCGTGTCCGTGCAGAACAGCTTGGCCATGGCGGCCTCCCGCGCGAACGGCCGGCCCGCGTCGCGCAGGCGCGCCGCCGTCAGGTACAGCGCCCGGCCCGCCTCGATCTGGGTCGCCATGTCGGCGAGCATGAAGCGCAGCCCCTGGAAGTCGGCGATCGGCCGGCCGAACTGCCGCCGCTCGGTGGCGTAGGCCGTCGCCTCGTCGAGGGCGGCCTGGGCGACGCCGATCGCGCAGGCCGCGATGCCGAGGCGGCCGGAGTCGAGGGCGGACAGGGCGATGGCGAAGCCCTGGCCCTCCTCGCCGATGCGCCGGTCGTCGCCGACCCGTACGCCGTCGAGGTGGATCTGCGCGGTGGGCGAGCCCTTGAGGCCCATCTTCTTCTCGGGCGCCGCGGCGGTCAGTCCCTCGGCGTCGCCGGGCACCAGGAAGGCGGTGATCCCGCGGGGGCCTTCGCCGCCGGTACGGGCCATCACCGTGTAGAAGTCGGCGATGCCGCCGTGGGTGATCCAGGACTTGGTGCCGGTGATCACCCAGTCGTCGCCGTCGCGTACGGCCTTGGTGCGCAGCGAGGCGGCGTCGGAGCCGGAGGCGGGCTCGGAGAGGGCGTACGCGCCGAGGAGGCCGCCGCCGAGCATCGCGGGCAGGTGTTCGACCTGCTGCGCCTTGGTGCCGTAGGTGGCGAGGGCGTACGAGGCGAGGGTGTGCACGCTGAGGCCGAGTCCCACGGTGAGGCGGGCCGCGGCCAGTTCCTCCAGGACCTGGAGGTAGACCTCGTAGGGCTGGTCGCCGCCGCCGTACTCGGAGTCGTAGGGCAGGCCGAGCAGACCGGAGCGGGACAGGAGGGTGAAGACCTCGCGCGGGAAGCGTCCGGCGTCCTCCTCCTCGGCCGCGTTCGGGGCGATCTCCTGGTGCGCGATGTCGCGGACGAGCGCTATCAGGTCCCGGGCCTCTTCCGTGGGCAGTTGCCGGTCCACCGGCTGCGGGGCGCGGTCGGGCATGGCGACGCTCTCCTCCCTGTCGGGCACTGGCGGACAGCACCTTCTTGGGGCGGCTCCGCCGGGTGTTCCTCGGGCCGCTCGATGCTCGCCCTCCCGGGTCTCGGAAGCGGCTGACCAGCGGCTGTGCGCTGTGAGTATGCCCGATCGCAGGCACGGAGTCACCGGTTAACGAGCGCTTACTTCAAGAAAGACTAGCCGCCTTTCCCCGGGGTCGCACGGGAGCGGGAGGAGTACCCGGTTCAACCGCCTTCGCCGCCCCCTGCCGGAGGCCCGCGGGCGCGGACGTCCGGTGGGGCGATTCGGGGATCTCGGCGGTCCCGGCCTCCGGGACCCGCGCCGCCTCCGGGCCGGGGCCGGGGCCGGGCAGCGGCCGGATTCTCGGGGCTCGGCCGCCCGTCGGGGCGGGCCGGCACCTCGGCCGGGCCGGCAGTCCGGGTGGTCGGGCTCCAGGGCCGGGCGGCCCGAGCGTGCTGGGCGGTTCGGGTGGACGCTGGTGCGGTCGGCCCCGGGCGCCTGGCAGCGAGCCGTCAAGCGTCGCCCGTGCCCTCGAAGCCGGGCAGCGGCCCGAATCGGCGGCCGGACGGTGAGCCGGGCGGGACGCGCGTCAGCCCGTCCCGGCGGACGGCGGGGGCGGGCGTTCCGGCGGGACGGGCGGCAGGCCCCCGGCGACTCTCGGGTCAGCCGGGCCGGCGGGCCGGCGGGCGCGGGTCAGACGTCCCGGCGGGCGGGGGGCGGGGTCGGGTGGGTGGGGTCCAGTTCCTCGATGGCGCGCAGGGCGCCGCCGAGGGTCTTGACCAGGAGGTCGCGCATCGTCTCGCGGGACAGTTCGGGGCGGGCGATCCAGTCCAGGGTGGCGCCCTCGACGCCGCACACCCACGCGATCAGGCCCATCCGGGCCGTCGCCGTGACGGCGGTGCGCCCGTAGGCGCCCTCGGCGATGGTCGCGACGATCGCCTCGCGCACGCCGTCGCGGACGGCCTGCACCTCGGTGTCGAAGCCGACGCCGCCGCTGACGATGGTGCGGTAGGCGGCCTGGTTGTGCTCGGCGTAGCGCAGGTAGCCGTCGATGGTGCGGTGCACCCGCTCCACGGCCGGCAGTTCCTGCCCGCTCGCCGCGAAGGTCACCAGTTCGGCGACCGAGTCCTCGATGATCGCGAGGTAGTAGCCGCGCTTGGAGCGGAAGTAGTAGTAGATCAGCCCCTTGGCGACCTGGGCCTGCCGGGCGATGTCGTCCATGGACAGGGCGTCGTAGGACGTGTCGGCGAACAACCGTCGCCCGATGGCTATGAGTTCGGCGCGGCGGGTCGCGGACCGCTGGGTGCCGCGCACCCGGCCGGGGGCCGGTGCGGGCCGGGGGGAGCCGAGCGTGCGGGGAAGGGCGGTCTCGCGCTGCTGACTCGTCTTCAATTCGGCCCCGGTCTCCCACTGCGGTCGGTCCACCGCAGTATGGCAGGTCCGGTATGGGTCAGGTCACAGCAGACCGAGCTGGGTGACGAGCATCGCGATCACCACGACGAGGGTCCAGCCGAGGACGTGCTCCAGGATCTTCGGGCCGTCGTCGTCCTGGGGGCCGCCGGTGCGGACGCGGGGCGGGGCGGCGGTGGCCGAGTGCGCGGTCATGGTCTCTCGCAGGGTTTCGACGTGCTGGTGGGACTCCCCCGCCGCGGAACGTCTCCCCTCGTCCCGCCGTCCACCTTGCCACTTCCGCGGGCGCCCGCGGCCGAGAGCTTGCTCACAGGCCGGTCCCGGGGGGCCGGGCCGCGGGCCGCGGGTCCGGTCAGCGCACGCCCACCGCCGCCAGCGCCCGGACCTGCTGGGGCGTGGGGAACGCCGGGAAGTACAGGTAGCAGACGCCGCCGCTGCCCGAGGCGACCTGGCCGGAGGCGTTGTACCGCTTGGTGCGCAGCCAGATGTTCTCGAACTCACGTCGGGCGTACACGCGCCGTACCGCGTCGTCGCTCGGCGAGGCCGGGTCGTTGGCGATCACGTCGCCGTCCGCCGTGAAGCCGATGACCGTCATCAGATGGCCCGAGGTGCCGTACCCGGCGCCGGTCAGCTCGGTCTTCAGGAACGACTGTGACGTTATGGCCGGGATGCCGGCCGCGATCAGCGTCTCCAGGTCGGTGAGCGAGCCGAGCCGGGTGACCACGCCCTGGAGGTCCTTGAAGGTCGCCGCGTAGGCCGCGTTGAAGGGCCAGTTGCCGCAGCCGGTGTACTGGTGGTCGTAGGTGGAGCGGGCCGCGTGGCAGACCTGCGGGTCGGCGTAGGACGGGTCCACCCAGGAGAGCTGCTCGGGGGTCAGTTTCCCGCCCCAGTACTCGATGATCATCTGCGAGGAGGTCGGGCTGCACCAGGCCTCGCCGCCGTTGTCGTACTGGGGGTACTGGCCGGCGTGGATCTCCTGCGAGTAGCGCGGCACGGCCAGTTCCCGGGCGGGGCCGGCGGGCGTGGTGGCGGGGACGGTGAAGCGGTCGGGGACGTCCGAGCCCATGGCGCCGATCCGCCGGACGAGCGGGGTGAGCCGGGTGCCGGGCCGCCGGTAGAGGGTCAGGCGCAGCCGGTACGCGGCCAGCCGCAGCCCGGAGGCCGGGTCGTCGATCGCGAGGGTGTCCGTCCAGACGGTGCTGCGGCCGTCGCTCTGGTCGTCCACGGAGGTCCGCTTGATGTCCTGGTCCCCGGCCGCCCAGCGGCCCATCACGTACCAGGGGGTGTCCGTGCCGTCGGAGTAGGTGCCCCGCAGTTCCACCTGGAGCCAGGTGCCGGCCGGGGTGTCCGCGTTCCAGGAGGCGATCGCCTCGGTGGCCGGGACGGGGAGCCGGTGCAGCGGCCCGGTCCAGGTGGCGTACTCCCAGCGGGCGGTGGCGCCGGTGTGCGGGTCGGTGTAGTCGGTGCTGCCCGCCGGGGCGGCGATCTCCAGGGCGGGGCGCGCGCCGGCCACCGCGCGGGCGCCCCGGAAGACGCCCTCGTACCAGTCGGCGTACGTCGTCCAGGCGCGGTAGTCGACCGGGCGGGCCGGGTCGTGACGGCCGTGGCGGGCCGGGACGGCGGGGCCGCGGTGGGTGTCCGCGGCGGCGGCCGGGGCGGCGGCGCCGGCGACGAGCGTGGGGCCCGCGACGGCGGCGGCCATCGCGGCGGTCAGCACGGTTCTGCGGGACGGCTGTTCGGATCTGCTCATGGGCGGGGAACCCCCGGGTGTCCGAGTCGGGGCGGATGGGCGGTCCGTGCACGGCGTTGCGCCCACTATGGCCGCGGCGGCCTGCTCCTGCCAGCACTACGGCGCACGCCACGCCCACCAATATTGGTCTCGACCACTGGCGTGACCAGCGGGTGTGTCCCGCTTCCCCGGCCGCCCCCGTCCCCGTCCCGAGTCCGGGGACGGAGACGGGGTCCGGGGGCCGAGGTCCGGGGGCCGTCCGGCGGAACGGTGCTTCCCGGGCGCTCCCCCGGCCCCCGGCCCCTGTCCCCCTGGGCCTCAGATCAGATCCATCGCCGCGACCTCGTCCGGGCGGCCGTAGCTCACCGGTCCCTGGAAGCGGCGGCGGGCGGTGGCGAACCACCAGACGGTGGCCACCAGCAGGACGACGGCGAGGGCGATGGGCGCGTAGTTGAAGGAGTCGACGGTCAGCGGCGCGGCCTGCGGCAGCATGAACAGCACGCTGCTCAGCGCGATCCAGGTGACCGCGACCACGCCGACCGGCCGGCCCCAGCGGCCGAGGTTCCACGGGCCGGGCCGGAACTCGTCGCCGAGCCGCAGCCTCAGCAGGATCGGGACGGCGTAGGCGAGGAAGAGCCCCACGACGTTGACGCTGACGATGGCGGTGAACGCCGTGTGCGACCACCAGCCGGGCAGGACCAGGGCGAGCGAGCAGGCCACCGCGAGCCAGACCGCCTTGACCGGGGTGCGGGTGCGCGGGGAGACCGAGTGCCACCAGCGGGAGCCGGGCATGGCGCCGTCCCGGGAGAAGGCGAAGATCTGCCGGGTGTTGCTGGTGAGGTTGGCCAGACCGCAGAAGAGCATCGCCCCGATGACGATCAGCAGGAGCGCCTTCGCGGTGGCCTGGCCGAGGGCGTCGATGAGGATCTGCACCGGAGGCGCGTCCGCGCTCGCCTGCCGGTCGTAGTCGCCGATGCCGGTGACGAGGGCCAGCATGAGGACCAGTCCGGTGAGCGCGGACCAGCCGATGGCTCGGGTGATGCCCCTGGGGGCGTTGACGGTGGCGCGGACCGTTTCCTCGGACATGTGGAAGCTGCCGTCGAAGCCGGTGAAGGTCCAGCTGGTGACCAGCAGTCCGAGCATGCCGCCGTAAAGGCCGCTGGTGAAACCGGTGTTGTTCGCGAAATGCGTGACGAAGGAGACCGGCCGGTGCTGGTCGGGCACGGCGACGAGGGTGGTCACGATCACCACCAGCCCGATCAGCAGCCACCACACGGAGATCCGGTTGAGCACGGCGACCAGGTGGACGGCGCGGGTGTTGGCCAGGCCCTGGAGAACGATGATCAGGGCGGTGATCAGCACCGTCTGGTGGGCGGTGGGCCGGTACGACGACCACTGGAGGGCGAGGAAGGCCTGGATGAAGGTGGCCGCGGCGTAGCCGGTGGCGGCGGTGCCGCCGATCTGGCCGACGAAGTTGAGCCAGCCGGTGAACCAGGACCAGGCGCCCTTGTGCCGCTTGGCGAGTTTCCCGGCGGAGAAATAGAGCGCGCCGCTCGTCGGATAGGCGGAGGCGACTTCCGCCATGGCCGCGCCGACGAACAGCACCATCACGGAGACGCCTATCCAGCCGAACACGAGAACGCGCGGGCCGCCCGCGTTCATTCCGAATCCGAAGGACGAGAAAATTCCCGATAAGACATTGATGATGGTGAAGGAGATCGCGAAATTGTCGAAGGCCTTGAAACGCCGGGTGAGTTTCCTCGGATAGCCCATGGCGTGCAGGGTGGCGTCGTCGTCGAGCGCGTTCACCTCCGCCCCGCCGCGGGCCCGGTGGGTTCCGGTGGTCCTGACGCGCTGGGCCGTTCTGCGTGGTGACACGGCGGGGCCTTCCTCTCGGTGAGTGGCTGATTCGGGTCGGGTCTCCCCCGGCGGGCGACACCGGCGCGGGGCGGGCTCGAGGGCTCGGGGTCCCAGGGGCTCGGGACCCCGGGGCCTCACGGGCTCAGGGCTCGGGGCCTCAAGGGGGCACCGGCAGACCGCAGGCGCGCCGGGCCCGGGAGAGCTGTTCGACGGGGTCGCCGAAGACGCACCACGGCATGCGGGAGGCGTAGGGCCCCATGGCGGTCAGGGCCGCCCGGGCCTCGGGTTCGCGCCGGGACATGACCAGGGCGTGGGCGAGGTAGGCCAGGTCGAGCACCGGGGTGAAGCGGTAGCCGGCCACGGCCGGCAGCCAGTCGCGGTGGACGGCGAGGGCGGTGGAGCGCCACTGCGGCTGCTCCCAGACCCGGTCGGCCAGCAGCCGCGCGGGATCGAAGCTCTCCACCAGGGCGACCAGCGGCAGCAGCCGCAGCGCGGAGTCGGCGGGCGCGCGCTGCGCCAGGAAGGCGGCGACGTCCCAGGCGGCGTTGACCGAGCCGCCGTAGCGGGCGAAGAAGAAGGCCAGGAAGCGGTGGTGGGCCTCGCGGTGCCAGGGGTCGAGGGACAGGATGTGCGCGAACAGCCGCCAGGGTCCCGGCGGCGCCGTGAGCAGGCCGCGCGGGGCCGGGTCGCGCAGCCGGTGCAGCCGGGCCATGGCCAGCTTGGCGACCCAGGGCGTGGGGTCGGCGGGGTCGGCCGCGGAGGCCCGGTCACAGGCCGACAGCGCTATCCGCTCCAGTGGTTCGGCCCGGTCGTCGCGGGCGTCGGCGGCGCGCAGCGCCCGCAGCACCGCGACCCTCGCCCACAGCAGCGCGGCCTCGGGCGCGGGCTCCTCGGCCAGCCAGCGCTCGGCGAGGTCGGAGTCGGCGGCCTCGGAGGCCAGCACCAGGGAACGGTGGGCGCGCAGGGCGTGGTCGCCGCGGGTCTCGGCGAGGGCGGTCCGCGCGCGGGCCCAGCGGCCGGCCCGGACGTCGACGCAGACGCTCGCGAGCGTCCGGTCGTCCGCCGCCGGATGCCAGACGTACTGCCCTTCGAACAACCCGGCGGCCATCTTCCCCCGTCCGTCCCCGTACGGCACCTCATGGTTGCACCACCGGCACTTTACTCAGCACGGGGCACAACCGGAACGCGAATTCCGACATGTTCACCGCCGGATCGGCGTGATTCCGGCGTGGTGTGACGGGCGCTCACCGGATGGTTCAATCCGCCACTAATTCGGGGCGGGGCACGGTCCGGCGCGTACGGCCCCTAGAATGTTCCGGCGATATATGCCAGCCGCCTCGCCCACGCACTCCGGGAACCGTGATCCGCGCCCTCGCCGCTCAGCTCCGCCGCCTTCCGCCGTCCTGCGGCCCGGTCCGCCTGGTCGGCGTCGACGGGCACGCGGGCTCCGGGAAGTCCACGTTCGCCGGGCGCCTGGCCGCGGCCCTGGGCGGCGCCCCGGTACTGCACCTGGACGACATCGCGAGCCACGAGGAGCTGTTCGCCTGGGACGGGCGGCTGCTGACCGAGGTGATCGAGCCGCTGGCGCGCGGGGCCACCGCGCACTACTCCCCCTACGACTGGCGCGCCCGGCGCTTCTCGCCGCCCCGCGCGCTGGCGCCCGCGCCCGTGATCCTGGTCGAGGGCGTCGGCGCCGGCCGCCGGGCGCTGCGCCCGTATCTGGCCCGGCTGCTGTGGATGGAGCTGCCCCGCGAGGAGTCCTGGGCGCGGGGCCGGGCGCGGGACGGCGAGGAGCAGCGGGAGTTCTGGACCGGGTGGACTGCGGCGGAACGGCGGCACTTCGCGGCCGATCCGTCCCGGCCGTTCGCCGACCTCCTGGTGCGGCAGCGGGAGTCGGGGTACGAGGTGGCGCCGGGACCGGCCGCCGGCCGCTGATCCGGCCGTGCGCCCGCAACCGCACCGGACCCTGATCCGCTGGCGCGTCCCGGAATCGGTCCCGGTCCCCGGCCCCGTCGCGCCCCTTGGACCGGACCAGGAAATGACGCACCGTGACGGATCATCGGCAGTGTGCTGAACTTGTGAAGATCCCCGCCGGGGAACTCGGCGCAGTGCCCCAACTCCGCTTGACCCGGGGGCCGTACAGGTCTTACGTTCTCAATGTGCGGTCATCGAGGACCGCCCGCTGACGCGAAGCCCCCGGTTGTTCCCCCGTGACCGGGGGCTTCGTTCTGCCCTGAAGCCGGTCCACGAGCGCCGCGCGGGGCCATGTGATCACCGTGGGTGACCGGACGGGGCGCGCGCCCCGCGCTCCCACCTCGTCGAACGCCCCCTGCGGCACCCTACGGCGGGCGCCGCCCCCACGGGTACGATGCCCTCGGTGCGACCTTCGAGCGGCTGCTTCGCGCACCTGCAACTCCGGTCCGCGGCACAGCGGTTCGACCAGAGGCAGCCGCCGGGCGACGGTCCGGCGGCGAACCTACGGGGGCACGGTTTGTGGGGGACGTGATGGACTTCGGCACGCAGGGCACGAAGGCCCCGGCCGACCTGGCCTGGCTGCGAGGCGTGGACGCCTACACCATGGGCGCCTATCCGCAGGCGGAGGAGGAGTTCCGGGCCGCGGTGCGGATGGACCCCGGCATGGCCGACGGCTGGCTCGGGCTGCACGCGCTGCGCGTCGACACGACGACCGCGCTGCTGAGGATGTTCCGGCACCGCGACCGCTTCGGCGAGCAGCGCTCCCGGCACCGCCGCAGCCTCAACTCCTGGTACTGGCTGGGCTGGTGGGTGCAGCCGGTGCTGGAGAGCCCGCGCGATCTGCTGCTCGCCCACGCCTCGCACTGGCTGGACGGGCGGCATGTGCCCGAGCTGGACCGGGCGCTGGCCGGTCTGCCGCCCGTGGACACCGATCCCCAGGTCCGGTTCCTGCACGCCTGCCGCGCCTATCTGGTCAAGGACTGGGAACAGCTCGTCCGGCACACCGACCCCCTGGTGGACGATCCGATGCTCGGCATCGAGGCCGGGCTGTTCGGCGGGATGGCCCGGGTGCGGCTGGAGATGTTCGGGCAGGCCGAGCCGCTGCTCGCGGCGGCGCTGATGCGGTGCCGCAGCGAGCAGCCGCAGCGCAAGGAGCTGCGGTACTGGCTGGCCAGGGCGCACGAGGGCACCGGCCGCAGCGCCGCGGCCCTGCCGCTGTACCGGGCGGTGCACCGGGTGGACCCGGCCTTCATGGACACCTCGGCGCGGCTGGCGGCGATAGCCGAGGGCGACGGGTACGACGACGCGGCCGACCTCGCGGCGATCACGCTCTCCGGGGCCGGCGGCCAGGACACGGTGGACGGACCGGACCTGCTGGACCCGGTCTTCGGCGCCGAGGGCCGCGATCTGAGGCTCGGCGGCGAACCCGAGCCGCCGCCCGGCGCCGCGTTCCCGCCGGTGGCCGATCCGGCGGTGCGCGAACGGGCCGCCTCCGCCGCCGGGCCGCCGCCGAGCGGTCCGACCGATCCGGCGCTGCTGGAGCAGGCGCTCGCCGAGCTGGAGCGGATGGTCGGGCTGGAGCCGGTGAAACGGCAGGTCAAGGCGCTGTCCGCACAGCTCAACATGGCCCGGCTGCGGGCCGGGCAGGGGCTGCCGGTGCAGCCGCCGAAGCGGCACTTCGTCTTCTCCGGCCCGTCGGGGACCGGCAAGACCACGGTCGCCCGCATCCTGGGCCGGGTGTTCTACGCGCTCGGGCTGCTCGGCGGCGACCATCTGGTGGAGGCGCAGCGCGCCGACCTGGTCGGCGAGTACCTGGGGCAGACGGCGGTCAAGGCCAACGAGCTGATCGACTCGGCGATCGGCGGGGTCCTCTTCGTGGACGAGGCTTACTCGCTGTCCAACTCCGGGTACGGCAAGGGCGACGCCTACGGCGACGAGGCGCTGCAGGTGCTGCTGAAGCGGGCCGAGGACAACCGCGACCACCTGGTGGTGATCCTGGCCGGCTATCCGGAGGGGATGGACCGGCTGCTGGCCGCCAACCCCGGGCTGTCGTCCCGCTTCACCACCCGGGTGGACTTCCCGTCGTACCGGCCGCTGGAGCTGACCGAGATCGGCAAGGTGCTCGCCGCGGAGAACGGCGATGTGTGGGACGACGAGGCGCTGGACGAGCTGCGCTCGATCGCCGGGCACGTGGTCGACCAGGACTGGATCGACGAGCTGGGCAACGGGCGCTTCCTGCGGACGCTGTACGAGAAGAGCTGCGCCTACCGCGACCTCAGGCTGTCGGCGTACCCGGGCGAGCTGTCCCGGGACGATCTGGCGACCCTGCGGCTGCCGGACCTGATGCAGGCCTACGGCGAGGTGCTGTCGGGGCGGGGGCCGCAGGATCCGTCGGCACTGTGACGACGGACCCCGCGGCCCCGCCCCCGTACTCCGGACAGCCCGTACTCCCGTACTCGGGACAGCCCGTACTACGGACTCCAGGCGGCCCGTACGCCGGCTAGGTCGCCAGGACTCTCTCCTCCGGTTCCCCGCTGCCCCTCGGCTCGGTGAGCCGGATCTCGGTGGCGATGCGGTGGGCGGGGTCGCGGACCTCGCCGACGAGGAGCTCCAGGACGTCCTCCAGGGCCACCACGCCGAGCACCCGGCCGGAGGCGTCCGCGACCTGCGCCAGATGGGTGGCGGCGCGGCGCATGACCGTCAGGGCGTCGTCCAGCGGGAGTTCGGACCTCAGCGTCGGCATGGGACGCCATATCCGCTGCGGTACGGCCCGGTCGGAGTCCTCCGCGTCGAGGACGTCCTTGACGTGCAGGAAGCCCATGAAGGAACCGTTCCGCGCGGTGACCGGGAAGCGGGAGTAGCCGGTGCGGGCGGTCAGCGCGACGATCTCGCCGGGGGTGACCGACGGCGGGACCGTCACCAGCTTCTCGCGGGGCAGCAGCACGTCCAGGACCGGGCGGGAACCCAGTTCCAGCGCGTCCTCCAGCCGCTCCTGCTCCTCCGGGTCCAGCAGACCGGCCTGCCCGGAGTCCTCCACCAGCCGGCCGAGCTGGACGCTGGTGAAGACGGCCTCCACCTCGTCCTTGGGCTCGACGCGGAAGAGCCGCAGGATGCCCTGGGCGCAGGCGCCGAGCGCCACCGTGACGGGCTTGCACAGGCGGGCGAAGGCGACCAGCCCGGGGGCGAGCCAGAGCGCGGCCTTCTCGGGGGCGGCCATCGCCAGGTTCTTCGGCACCATCTCGCCGATGACGAGGTGGAAGAAGACCACGGCGGCGAGCGCGAGGACGTAGCCGAGGGGGTGGATCAGGCCGTGCGGCAGCCGCATCCAGCTGAACACCGGTTCGAGCAGATGCGCGACCGTGGGTTCGGCGACGGCGCCGAGCGTCAGCGAGCAGACGGTGATGCCGAACTGTGCGGCGGCCATCATCTGCGGCAGCCGCTCCAGGCCGTGCAGCACCTGGCGGGCGCGGGCGGTGCCGAGCGGTTCGATCTGGCTGCGGCGGACGGAGACGAGCGCGAACTCGGCGCCGACGAAGAAGCCGTTGACGAGCACGAGCAGCGCGGCGAAGACCAGTTGGAGCACGCTCATCGGGCGGCCTCCGTCCCGGTCGCGACGGCCTCGGCCGGGCGGCCGGTCCGCACCAGGCGGACCCGCTCGGCGCGGTAGTGGCCCACCTCGCGCACCGACAGCCGCCAGCCGGGCAGCTCCGCGCGGTCGCCGGGGGCCGGGATCCGGCCGAGCAGGTCGGCGACCAGGCCGGCGACCGTCTCGTAGGGGCCCTCGGGGGCCTCCAGGCCGATGCGCCTCAGCAGGTCGACGCGGCAGCCGCCATCGACGTCCCAGGCGGGCCGGCCGTCCTCGGGCGGGGCGGGCGCCAGTTCGGGCACGTCCTTGGCGTCGTGCTCGTCGCGCACCTCGCCGACGAGTTCCTCGACGATGTCCTCCAGGGTGACGACGCCGGCCGTGCCGCCGTACTCGTCCACGACGACGGCTATCGGCTGCTCGTTGCGCAGCTGCGCGAGCAGCGGCTGCACGGGCAGGGTCTCGGGGACCAGCAGCGCCGGGCGGGCGATCCGGCCGACCGGGGTGCGCAGGCGTTCCTGCGCCGGTACGGCGAGGGCGTCCTTGAGGTGGACCATGCCGACGATTTCGTCGATCTTCTCCTGGTAGACGGGGAAGCGCGACAGACCGGTGGCGCGGGTCAGGTTGACCACGTCCTCGGCGGTCGCCGAGACCTGGAGGGCGCTGACCTTCACGCGCGGCGTCATCACGTGCTGCGCGGTCAGCTCGCCCAGGGACAGGGTGCGCACGAACAGGTCGGCCGTGTCCTGTTCGAGGGCGCCGGCCCGCGCGGAGTGGCGGGCCAGCGAGACCAGCTCGCCGGGGGTGCGGGCGGAGGCCAGTTCCTCGGCGGGTTCGACGCCGAGGGCGCGCACCAGCCGGTTGGCCACCGTGTTCAGCGCGGAGATGACCGGGCGGAACAGGCGCGAGAACAGGTGCTGCGGGCCGGCGACGAAGCGCGCGACCTGGAGCGGCCGGGACACGGCCCAGTTCTTGGGCACCAGTTCGCCGATCACCATCTGCACCGCCGAGGCGAGCAGCATGCCGATGAGCACGGCGGCCCCGGGCACGACGCCGTCGGGCACGCCGACGGCGGTGAAGGGGCCGCGCAGCAGCGCGGCGAGCGCGGGCTCGGCGAGCATGCCGACGACCAGGGAGGTGATGGTGATGCCGAGCTGGGTGCCGGAGAGCTGGAAGGACAGCTCGCCGAGCGACTCGACGACCGTGCGGGCCCTCTTGTCGCCGTCGGCGGCGGCCTTCTCGGCGTCCGCGCGTTCGACGGTCACCAGTCCGAATTCGGCGGCGACGAAGAAGCCGTTGGCCAGGATGAGCAGGAATGCCGCTGCGAGGAGCAGCAGGGGGATGGTCATGATGCCGCCGCCTCCGCGCGCGCGGGGACCGCGGTGTCGCGGTGCGCGCTATGTCGGCAGGGGGCGGCGCAGGTACTGCAGGACGATCCGTCCATCGCCGGAGGGAGTCACTCCTCGGGTAGCAGGAGCCCCTGGCACCGGGCGGGGCTCAGGGGCGGAGACGCAGCGAAAACGTCTCCGCCACCAGATTAGTCAAGATGCGGCCGGATGCGTCAGGTCGGACGTCACCCGGTCAGCCCTGGGAGGTGCCCGCGGACCGCTCGGGGTCGTGGAGGGAGCGGGCCTCCACGAGGGTGCGCAGGGCCCGGGCGTCGGCGATCGCGCGCTGTTTGGCGATGCCGGGCTGGATGCCGAGCGCGGGCAGGCTGGTGCCGTCGCTGAGGTTGAGGAACACCCACGGGTCACCCGGACGCAGGTTCACCTGGAGGATTTCCGGCCATTCCAGGCGGCGTCGGCTGGCGATGTTGACGACGGTGACGCCGGAGTCGTCGGCGACGACCTTGGGCCGGGAGAGCATCAGCAGCACGCCGAACAGCAGCGCGCCGGTGAAGACGAAGCTGATGCGCTCGCCGGGGGTGAGCGGCTCCAGCAGGACCGCCACGGCCGTGATCACCGCGAAGATCGCGATGCCGGCCGTGAGCAACACCACACGGGTGACCGCGGGGCGGAAGGTGACGGGAAGCTCGGGCAGGTCGGACATCTCGGGGCGCCCCTTACAGACGGCAGGCGTGGATGGCCGTGGTCAGGATGGCCCGGGCGCCGATGGCGTACAGGTCGTCCATGATCCGCTGGGCCTCCTTGGCCGGGACCATGGCGCGCACGGCGACCCAGCCCTCGTTGTGCAGCGGGGAGACGGTCGGGGACTCCAGACCCGGGGTCAGCGCGACGGCCTTCTCCAGCTGTTCGACCCGGCAGTCGTAGTCCATCATCACGTACGTACGGGCCACCAGGACGCCCTGGAGGCGGCGCAGGAACTGCTGCACCTTGGGGTCCTCGGCGTCCGCGCCGGTGCGGCGGATCACGATGGCCTCGGAGTGCATGATCGGCTCGCCGAAGACCTCCAGGCCCGCGTTGCGCAGGCTGGTGCCGGTCTCCACCACGTCGGCGATGACCTCGGCGACGCCGAGTTCGATCGCGGTCTCCACGGCGCCGTCCAGGTGGACGACGGAGGCGTCGATGCCGCTGTCGGCGAGGTGCCCGGCGACGATGCCCTCGTAGGAGGTGGCGACCGTCTTGCCCTTGAGGTCCTCGATGCCGCTCGCGGCGCCGGGCTTGGCGGCGAAGCGGAAGGTGGAGCGGGCGAAGCCGAGCGGCAGGATCTCCTCGGCGCCGGCGCCGGAGTCCACGAGCAGGTCGCGGCCGGTGATGCCGATGTCGAGGCGGCCGGAGGAGACGTAGATCGCGATGTCGCGGGGGCGGAGGTAGAAGAACTCGACCTCGTTGGTCGGGTCGACGATCCGCAGCTCCTTGGACTCGCGGCGCTGCTGGTAGCCGGCCTCATGCAGCATGTCCGCCGCAGGGCCGGAGAGTGAACCCTTGTTGGGGACGGCGATGCGCAGCATGAGGTCGGCTTCCTTCGTTCGGGTGTACGGGGTGGGGGTGCTGGTGTCTCAGAGGTGGGCGTAGACGTCGTCAAGGGAGATGCCGCGGGCGACCATCATCACCTGGACGTGGTACAGCAGCTGCGAGATCTCCTCGGCGGCCGCCTCCTTGCCCTCGTACTCGGCGGCCATCCAGACCTCGGCGGCCTCTTCGACGACCTTCTTGCCGATGGCGTGGACTCCCTTGCCGACCAGCTCGGCGGTGCGGGAGGTGGCGGGATCGCCCTGGGCGGCCTTGTGCTGGAGCTCGGTGAAGAGCTCCTCGAACGTCTTCTTGGACATGGTGTCCCCCACCCTAGCCGTTGTCGGGTGCGACTCACCGCCAGGGTTCGGATACTGAACGGAGCGTGGCCGCGGTCGCGACCGCCGCGGTGACCGCCTCGTGGCCCTTGTCCTCGGTGGAGCCCTCCAGGCCGGCCCGGTCCAGGGCCTGTTCCTCGGTGTCGCAGGTGAGCACGCCGAAGCCGACCGGGACGCCGGTGTCGATCGACACCTGGGTCAGCCCCTGGGTGACGCCCTGGCAGACGTAGTCGAAGTGCGGCGTGCCGCCGCGGATGACCACGCCGAGGGCGACGATCGCGTCGTAGCCGCGGCCGGCGAGCACCTTGGCCACCACCGGCAGTTCGAAGCTGCCGGGGACCCTGAGGAGGGTCGGCTCGTCGATGCCGAGGTCGTGCAGGGCGCGCAGCGCGCCGTCCACCAGTCCGTCCATCACCTTCTCGTGCCACTGCGCCGCGATGACGGCGACCCTGAGGTCCCCGACGTTGCGGACGGACAGTTCCGGTGCACCCTTGCCGCTCACGTGTCTCCTCGTTCCTGGTGCTTACTGGTTGCCGCAGGTGGACACGGCGGGCGTGTCCAGCCAGGGCAGGTCGTGACCCATCCGGTCCCGCTTGGTGCGCAGGTAGCGGAGGTTGTGCTCGCCGGCCTGGACGGGCATCGGCTCGCGGCCGGTGACCTCGATGCCGTGGCGCAGCAACGCGTCGCTCTTGTCGGGGTTGTTGGTCATCAGGCGGACGGCGCGCACCCCGAGGTCCTTGAGGATCTGCGCGCCGGCGCCGTAGTCGCGGGCGTCGGCGGGCAGGCCGAGTTCGAGGTTGGCGTCGAGCGTGTCGCGGCCGCGCTCCTGGAGTTCGTAGGCGCGCAGCTTGGACATCAGTCCGATGCCGCGGCCCTCGTGGCCGCGCAGATAGACCACCACGCCGCGGCCCTCCCGCTGGATGCGGTCCAGGGAGGCGTCCAGCTGGGGGCCGCAGTCGCAGCGCAGGGAGCCGAAGACGTCGCCGGTCAGGCACTCGGAGTGGACCCGGACCAGGACGTCGCGGCCGTCGCCGATCTCGCCGTGGACGAGGGCGACGTGCTCGACGCCGTCGACGGTGGAGCGGTAGCCGTACGCGGTGAACGTGCCGTGCGCGGTGGGCAGGCGGACCTCGGCCTCGCGGCGGACGGTGGGCTCGCTGCTCCTGCGGTAGGCGATCAGGTCCTCGATGGAGATGATCGTCAGGCCGTGCTTGCGGGCGAAGACGACCAGCTCGGGCAGGCGCAGCATCCGGCCGTCCTCGCCGGCGATCTCCACGATGGCGCCGGCCGGGCGCAGCCCCGCGAGCCGGGCGAGGTCGACGGCGGCCTCGGTGTGGCCGTCGCGGACGAGCACGCCGCCGCTGCGGGCGCGCAGCGGGAAGACGTGGCCCGGGCGGACCAGGTCGGTGGGCTCGGCCGTGCCGCTCGCCAGCAGCTGGAGGGTGGTGGCGCGGTCGGCGGCGGAGATGCCGGTGGTGACGCCGTGCGCGGCGGAGGCGTCGACGGAGACCGTGAAGGCGGTCTTCATGGACTCGGTGTTCTGCTCCACCATCTGCGGGAGCCGGAGCCGGTCCAGTTCCTCGCCCTCCATGGGGGCGCAGATCAGGCCGCGGCACTCGCTCATCATGAACGCGACGATCTCGGGGGTCGCCTTCTCGGCGGCGATGACGAGGTCGCCCTCGTTCTCCCGGTCCTCGTCGTCGACGACCACGACCGGGCGGCCGGCGGCGATGTCCGCGACGGCCTGCTCGATCGGGTCGAGCGCGAAGTCCTCGACGTTGTCGGAGCTGTAGAGGATGGGTGCCGCAGTCATGCGGGCGCTCCTTCCGGGACGGGCCGCGCGGCCTTGCGCGAGCGCAGCCACCAGTCGCGCATGCCCCACAGGACGAGCGCGCCGTAGAGGACGTAGACGAAGCCGGAGAAGGCGAAGCCGTTGGCGAAGTTGAGCGGGACGCCGACGGCGTCGACGAGCAGCCAGGCGAACCAGAACTCGACCATGCCGCGGGCCTGGGCGTACATGGCGACGATGGTGCCGACGAATATGTAGGCGTCCGGCCAGGGGTCCCAGGACAGGGACGGGTAGGCCTTGAAGAGGGCGGCGACGGCGAGGGTGCCGACGGCGGCGGCGCCGAGCAGCACGGCGCGTTCGCGCCAGGTGGCGAAGCGTACGGCGATGTGGCCGTCCTCGCCCCGGCCCTTGCCGCGGTTCCACTGCCACCAGCCGTAGACCGCGACGACCATGACGACGATCTGCTTGCCGGCGCTGCCGGAGAGGTGGGCGGTGGAGAAGGCGGCGAAGAGGATCAGGCCGGACAGGAACTGGGTGGGCCAGCTCCATATGGAGCGCCGCCAGCCGAACGCCAGGCCGATCAGGCCGATGACGTTGCCGATCATGTCGGACCACTTGATCTGCTGGCCGAGGACGGTGAAGGCCTCGGAGTTGAGCCAGTTCACTCGCCGGCCTCCCGCGCTGCGTCACCGGTCGGCCGCGCGCGGTCGCCGAGCAGGCGCTCGACGTACTTGGCGACGACGTCCACTTCGAGGTTGACCGGGTCGCCGGCCTTCTTGAGGCCGAGCGTGGTCAGGGCGAGGGTGGTGGGGATGAGGCTGACCGTGAAGTGGTCGGCGCCGGCCTCGACGACGGTGAGGCTGATGCCGTCGACCGTGATGGAGCCCTTCTCCACGACGTAGCGCGCGAGGTCGGCCGGCAGCGAGATCTTCACGATCTCCCAGTGCTCGGAGGGGGTGCGCTCCAGGATCGTCCCGGTGCCGTCGACGTGGCCCTGGACGATGTGGCCGCCGAGGCGGGCGCCCACGGCGGTGGGGCGTTCGAGGTTGACCCGGGAGCCGACGGCGAGGACGCCGAGGCTGGAGCGTTTGAGGGTCTCCGCCATGACGTCGGCGGTGAACTCGTCGCCCTCGTGCTCGACGACGGTGAGACAGACCCCGTTCACGGCGATGGAGTCGCCGTGCTGCGCGCCCTGGGTCACGACGGGGCCGCGGAGCCGGAAGCGGGCGGCGTCGCCGAGGTTCTCGACGGCGGTGACCTCACCCAGCTCTTCGACGATTCCGGTGAACACTTCCCGGGTCCTCCTGCCTCTTCGGGCACGGACTCCGGGGCTGTCGATGACGACAGAGAACACGGACGACAAGCACTCGGGGCGACGCCGGACGGGGCCCCGCCCGTGAGGGCGAGCCCGAGGACGGCGGCGCGCACAGGTGCATGCTCGCCCGCCGCGCACTGCCTCCCATCCGGACTTTAACCGTCGGTCCAGGAATTTCACCTGGTCAACCGGCCGCTGGAAGCGACCGGGTCGCGGACTGTAACCGCCGGTTCGGACTTTCACCGACCCCGGAGTGCGCTGCTACTGGTACAGCCCCAGTGTGCCACGGCCGCAAGGCGTCGATCCGGACGATCGGTGTGGGCTCGCTCACAGAGCGCAGCTTCGCAAGGGGCCGGCGGTCCCGGGCCGCACAACGGCTGGACCGGGCCGCACAACGGCTGAAAAGGTCCGGCGGCGGGCAAGGGCCGTCGTCACCGCCGCCGGACCGGTCTGTGCAGAAGTCAGACCCTAAAAGGACTAGACCAGCTGGGTCAACAGGTCCGTACCGGCCGGAAGTCAGCGGCCCCGGCCGCGGCTCGGGGCCGCCGCGCGGGTGCGGGTGCGGACCGCCGTGAAGGGGGCCAAGCTGTAGCTTCGTACGCCGCGGACGTTCCAGCGGGGACGCCGCTGTCCGGAGGGAGCAGCATGAGCACGATCCTGGTGACCGGCGGCACCGGAACGCTCGGCCGCCTCGTCGCCGAGCGGCTGCGCGCGGACGGACACGAGGTACGGGTGCTCAGCCGGCACAGCCGCCCCTACGCCGTCGATCTGCGCGAGGGCGGCCCCGCGCTGGACGAGGCCGTGGCGGGCGCGGACACGGTCGTGCACTGCGCGAGTTCGCCGCGGGGCGGCGACGAGGAGGCGGCCGGCCATCTGATCGCGGCGGCGCGCAGGGCCGGGGTCGCCCATCTCGCCTGCGTCTCCATCGTGGGCGTCGACCGGGTGCCGTTCGGCTACTACCAGACGAAGCACGCGGTGGAGCGGCTGGTCGTGGAGTCGGGACTGGGCTGGACACTGCTGCGCGCCACGCAGTTCCACGACCTGCTGGTGGACCTCTTCGAGCGGCTGGCCAAGCCGCCGGTCATGCTGCTCCCGGCCGCGGTGGGCGACCAGCCGGTGGAGGTGGCCGAGGTCGCGGACCGGCTGGCGGAGCTGGCGGTGGGTGCGCCCGCGGGCCGGGTCCCCGACCTGGGCGGCCCCGAGGTGCGCTCCCTGGAGTCCCTCGCCCGCGCCTATCTGCGGGCCGTCGGCCGGCGCCGCCCGATCCTCAACCTGCCGCTCCCGGGCCGGGCGTACCGGAGCTTCCGCGAGGGCGGGCACCTCGCTCCGCGCCGGGCGGTGGGGAAGCGGACGTTCGAGGAGTTCCTGACGGCGCGTTTCGGACCGGCACTGGAGAGGTGAGGGCACCGCGGGCTTGGTGACGGGGCGCGGGAGGGGTCGGGGCGGGACCTGGTGCGGCGCCGGGGGCCGGATCCTGCCGGGGTCCGGAGCCTGCCGGGGTCCGGAGCCTGCTGTGGATCCTGCCGCGGTCCGGAGCATGAGGGTCGGGACCTGGTTCGATGCCCCGGTCCGGAGCATGAGGGTCGGAGGCCGAGGTCGGGGGCCGGTCTCCGTCGGGTGAGGCCCTGAACTGACGGCGACGGCATGCCCGACCCCGGGGGCGGCGTGGGACCCCGGCGGGCGGCGTACCCGCAGGCCCGGGCGGCATGGCCAGCCCGGCGGGCGACTTGCCCTCAGGCTCGGGCGACATGCCCGACCCGGCGAGCGGCGTCCCCGCACGCTCGGCCGACATGCCCAGCCCGGCGAGCGGCGTGCCCGCAGGCTCGGGCGACATGCCCGACTCGGCGGGCGGCGTCCCCGCACGCTCGGGCGACATACCCGGCCCGGCGGGCGGCGTACCCGCACGCTCAGGCGGCGTGCCCGCACCGGCTCCGTCCGTCTACCCGCTCGAGCGGCCCCCGCCGCCCTGGCCCGGCGGGGCGAACAGTTCGTCCTGGGCGCGGTCCCGCGCCGTGATCAGCGCCCCGCGCAGCACCGCGCCGCCGCCGAGCGCGCCCGGCCGTACCTCCAGGGGCAGCGGCGACATCCGCCGGACGCGGTCGGCGACCCGCCCGGCGAGCGCCTCGCCGCCGGCCTGGCCGACCTCGCCGCCGAGGACCACGCACCCGGGGTCCAGCACGGCGACGACGGAGGCGGCGCCGAGGGCGACGCGGTCGGCGAGGTCGTCCAGGAAGGACGCGGCCCGGGCGGTGTCCGCGGCGGCCGCCCGGCGGACCAGCTCCGCCGCCGACGCGCCGGTCAGCCCGTGCGCGCGGGCGAGTTCGGTGACCGCCGCCGCGCCGGCCAGGGAGTGGAAGCCGCCCGTGCAGTCGGTGGCCGAGGGCAGGCCGCCGGTGCCCGGGACGGGCAGGAAGCCGATCTCGCCGGTGCCGCCGGACGCGCCGCGGCGCAGCGCGCCGTCCAGGACGACGGCCGCGCCGGTGCCGTGGCCGAGCCAGAGCAGGACGAAGGTGTCGCGCCCCCGGGCGGCGCCGTCGCGCTGCTCGGCCAGCGCGGCGAGGTTGGTCTCGTTCTCCACGATGACGGCCGCGCGCGGCAGGCGTTCCTGGAGGGCGGCCACCAGGCGGCGGTGCCACTCGGGCAGGCCCGTGGAGTCGCGCAGTTCGCCGGTGACCGGGTCGATCAGGCCGGGCGCGCCGATGGCGACGGTGTGCAGCCGCTCCGCCCCACCCTCCTTGGCCGCCCGCTCCACCAGGGTGACGGACTGCTCCACCGCGACTCCGGTGCCGGTGTCGCCGCCGACGGGCGCGGAGGCCTCGGCCAGTTCCCGGCCCAGCAGATCGGTGACGGTGACGGTCACGCTCTCGGTGCGCACGTCGAGGGCGGCCAGGTGGGCGCGGTCGGCGACGATGCCGTACAGCCGTGCGTTCGGGCCGCGCCGCTGCTCGCCGGACTCCCCCACCACGGTGATCAGCCCGGAGACGGTCAGGCGCTCCACGAGGTCGGCGACGGTCGGTCGGGACAGACCGGTGAGCTGCTTCAACTGCCCTGCCGTCAACGGTCCTTCCTGCTGCAGCAGGCGCAGGGCAAGCCGGTCGTTGATGGCCCGGGCGGTGCTCGGGGATGCGGGTGCGGGCATGCCGGGAATCCTCCCAGATCGGCGGGCCGCGCCGGGCGGCCGCAATTCCCCTATCCATCAGGAAGGGTCCCTGATAGTTTACGTCGCGTTCAGCACGCCGGCCGTCTCCCCGGAGCGGCCCAGCGTCCAGGAGGGGCCGGAGAATGACAGCGGTGGTCTACGAACAGCGCGAGGTGCGGCGCGCCCGGTACGCCGTGGCGGCCGTGTTCGCCGTGCACGGCGCCGTCACCGGATCGTTCGCGACCCGGGTGCCGTGGATCCAGGACCACGCCTCGGTCAGCGCCGGCCAGCTGGGGCTCGCACTGGCGTTCCCCGCGCTCGGCGCGTCCCTCGCGATGCCGCTGGCGGGCCGGGTCAGCCACCGCTTCGGCGCCCGTGCCGCGCTGCGCGGCCTGCTCGCCCTGTGGACGCTGTCGCTGGTCCTGCCCGCCCTCTCCCCCAACCTGCCGATCCTCTGCCTGGCCCTGTTCGTCTACGGCGCCTCGGCGGGGATGTCGGACGTCGCGATGAACGCCCTCGGCGTGGAGGTGGAGAACCGGCTCGGCCGCTCGATCATGTCCGGGCTGCACGGCATGTGGAGCGCGGGCGCCCTGATCGGCTCGGCGGCCGGCACGCTGGCCGCGCACCTGGGCGCGGACGCCCGCCTCCACCACGTCCTGGCGGCCGGGGTGCTGACCCTGCTGGGGCAGGTGGCCTGCTCCTGGGTCCTGGACCTCCAGCCGGCCGAGGACGAGGAGCCGCCGCCGCGGTTCGCGCTGCCGCCGAAGTCGGCGCTGCTGATCGGCGCGATCGGGTTCTGCGCGGTGTTCGCGGAGGGCGCGAGCCTGGACTGGTCGGCGGTGTACCTGCGCCACCAGCTGGACACCTCGGCGGGGCTGGCCGCGGCCTGCACCACGGGCTTCACCCTCACCATGGCCGTCGCCCGGATCGCGGGCGACCGGGTGGTGGACCGGTTCGGGTCGGTGCGCACGGTGCGCTCCGGCGGCGTGCTGGCCGTGCTCGGCGGGCTGCTGGTCGTCCTGGCGGGCCATCCGGCGGTGGCGATGACCGGGTTCGCGCTGATGGGCCTCGGCATCGCGGTCGTCGTACCGCTGTGCTTCGCGGCGGCCGGGCGCAGCGGCCCGAACCCCAGTCAGGCCATCGCCGGTGTCGCGACCATCACGTACACCTCCGGGCTGGTCGCGCCGAGCGCGATCGGCGGGCTCGCCGAGGCGACCAGCCTGGTGGTGTCGTTCGGGCTGGTGACCGTGCTGGCGTGCGGGCTCGCCGCGTTCGCCGGGGTGCTGCGGGCGGGCGACCGGGACCGCCCGAAGGTCACTCCGCCGGCCGCAGCAGTTCCCGGCCCGCGGTCCTGAACCGCTCGCTCCACGGGGCGGGCCGCAGCGTCGCGGAGTCCAGCCGGACCAGCACGCGTGTGCCGTGCGCGTACGTCACCGCGCCGTCGGCCGAGCAGAACCGGAAGCCGTACGTCAGCCCCGTGGTGCCGAGCCGTTCCAGCCACAGGTGGACGGCGTACTCACCCGGCCGGGTCACCGGGGCGTCGTAGGTGATGCGCAGTTCCTTGACCGCGTTGCAGGCGTCCCCGGCGGCGGCCCAGTCGCCCTCGAAGCGGAAGCCGTGCCCGCTCCACAGCTCGGACCAGGCGCGTTCCACCAGCAGCGGATAGCGCGCGTTGTGCAGCAGGCCGAGCGCGTCCAGGTCGTCGAAGTGCACGTCGACGGGGATCAGCCGGCCGTACGTCAGGGCGGGGACGGCGGGGGCTTCGACGGTCACGGCGGTGCTCCTGGGGTGCGGTGGGGCGGTGGTACGCCACCCATCCTAAGCGGTCGCTCAGAGGGGCTTTCGAACGGAGCATCGCCCGGCACCCCCGACAATGGTTTTCGGACACCTCACGTACAGAGAAAGCGAAACCCCACCATGGACCTCGGCGTGCGCTGGAAACTGCACGGTGACGGGCGCACGCCCGCACCCGGAGCGGTGGTCCGGCCCGACGAACGGCTCTCCTGGCCCCGCACGGTCGGGCTCGGCGCCCAGCACGTCGTGGCCATGTTCGGCGCCTCCTTCGTGGCCCCCGTGCTCATGGGCCTCGACCCCAACCTCGCGATCATGATGTCCGGCGTCGCGACGGTGATCTTCCTGCTCGCCACCCGCGGCCGGGTCCCCAGCTACCTGGGTTGCTCGCTGTCGTTCGTGGGCGTCGCCGCGGTGATCCGGGCGCAGGGCGGCACCAGCGCGACCGTGACCGGTGCGGTGTTCGTCGTCGGCGCGGTGCTGTTCCTGATCGGGCTCGCCGTCCAGCGGTTCGGGGCGCGGATCATCCACGCCGCGATGCCGCCGGTCGTCACCGGCGCGGTGGTGATGCTGATCGGCTTCAACCTCGCCCCGGTGACCGCCTCCACCTACTGGCCGCAGGACCAGTGGACGGCGCTGCTGGTGATGCTGTTCACCGGGCTGGCCGTCGTCTGCCTGCGCGGCTTCTGGTCGCGCATCGCGATCTTCCTCGGCCTGGTCTTCGGGTACGCCCTGTCCTGGGCCCTCGACCGGGTCTTCGGCCAGATCCACTCCGTGGACGGGTCCGGCAAGCTCACCGACCACTGGCGCCTGGACCTGTCCGGGGTCGGCAAGGCCGACTGGATCGGGCTGCCGACCTTCCACGGGCCGGCCTTCCACTGGTCGGCGATCCTGGTGGCGCTGCCCGTGGTGATCGCGCTGGTCGCGGAGAACGCCGGGCATGTGAAGGCGGTCGGCGAGATGACCGGCGACCCGCTGGACGACAAGCTCGGCACCGCCATCTCGGCGGACGGCGTCGCCTCGATGCTGTCCACGGCGGTGGGCGGGCCGCCCAACACCACGTACTCCGAGAACATCGGCGTGATGGCCGCCACGCGCGTGTACTCCACCGCCGCGTACTGGGCCGCCGCCGGCTTCGCGCTCTTGTTCGGGCTGTGCCCGAAGTTCGGCGCGGTCGTCGCCGCGATCCCCGGCGGCGTCCTCGGCGGCATCACCGTCATCCTGTACGGCATGATCGGCCTGCTCGGCGCGCAGATCTGGCTCAACGCCAAGGTGGACCTGCGCAATCCGCTGAACCTGGTGCCGGCCGCCGCGGGCATCATCATCGGCGTCGGCAACGTCAGCATGAAGTTCACCGACACGTTCTCGCTGAGCGGTATCGCCCTCGGCACGATCGTCGTCATCACCGGCTACCACGCGCTGCGCGCCTTCGCGCCCGCGCACCTGAAGAAGCAGGAGCCGCTGCTGGACGAGGGCACGTCGTCGTACGACGCGGAGGAACGGGCCTAGCGGTCCGCTCCGTCCCCCCGCCCGCCCGATCCGGTCGCGTGAAGGGCCGGTCGGCCGGGCGGTGTCCGGACGGGCGGGGATTCGCCCGTTCTGGGGAAGCGGCGGGGCCGTTGGGCGTCCGGGCGGGGCGGGGCTGGGACGCTGCCCCCATGGGGCAATCGGCACGACTCACCCGCCGCCCGGACACCGTGGACGCGGCCCTCGCGCGGATGCGCGCGCTGGCCGGCGCGCTGCCGGAGCGGGACGGGATCGCGGTCTTCAACCGCGTCTACCTCGCCGTCACCGAGGCCGTCGACCACCGTCTGGCCGCGGGGCGGTTCGCCGATCCGCGCGCCGCCGCGACGCTGGACGTGCGGTTCGCCGAGCGGTACCTCGCCGCCGTGGACGCGGCGGCCGACGGCCGCCGCCCGCCCGCCTGCTGGCGGCCGTTGTTCCAGTTCCGCCGCCATCCCGGCGTCCGCCCGCTGCAGTTCGCGCTGGCCGGCGTCAACGCGCACATCGGCCACGACCTGGCCCTCGCCGTCGTGGACGCCTGCGACGCCCTGGAGTGCGAACCGGCGGACCTGGAGAGCGACTTCGACCGCGTCGGCGATCTCCTGGCCGCGCTGGAGGAGCGGGTCCGCGAGGAGCTGATGCCGGGTCCCGACCTGCTCCAGCTCGCCGATCCGCTGACCCATCTGCTGGGCGCCTGGAGCCTGGAGCGGGCCCGGGAGGCCGCCTGGTCGACCGCGCGGGCGCTGTGGGCGCTGCGCCGGCTGCCGGACGTGGCCGAGGAGTTCACCGAGCGGCTGGACGCGGCGGTCGGCTTCGCCGGGCGCATGATGCTCACCCCGCTGCCGCACTGACTTCACCGACCTCGCGCACCCGCCGGGAAATCCGGCCGGGCACCTCGGAACTCCGCGTGATCACTGTACGTTGTCCGGTGGACACCGACGATCACGAAGGAGCACACCGGCATGGCGACACGGCTGGGACTGGGTCTCCCGCAGAACCGTCAGTACGACCTCGGCAAGGACGTGCCCGAGGTGGCCCGCGCCGCCGAGCGCATCGGCTACGACAGCCTCTGGGTGTACGAGCGCGCCCTGTTCCCGGAGCCCGCCACCCAGGGCCTGTACGGCATCGAGGGCCTGCCCTGGCCCGACGCGTACCGGCATGTCGCCGACCCGCTCGTCACGCTCACCCTGGCCGCCGCGGCCACCGAGCGGGTGAGCCTCGGCAGCAGCGTGCTCGTCGCGCCGCTGCACCAGCCCTTCCAGCTCGCCAAGTCCCTCGCCTCGCTGGACGCGGCCAGCGGCGGCCGGGTGCTGGCCGGCTTCGGCACCGGCTGGTCCCTGGACGAGTACGCGGCCTCGGGCATCCGGCCGATCAAGGAGCGCGGCCGGGTGCTGGACGAGGTGATCGACGTCTGCCGCGCGGTGTGGGGCCCGGACCCGGTGCGCTACAGGGGCGAGATCACCACGATCGACTCGGCCGCGGTCGGCCCCAAGCCCGCCCGGCCCATCCCGATCCTGCTGGCCGCCGGCACCGGGAAGGCGCGCGAGCGGCTGGTCGAGCACGCCGACGGCTGGCTGCCGACCGCCTCCGGTGTGGAGCAGGTCGCCGACCAGTGGCACGCGCTCCAGGACCTGGCCGCCGAGCGCGGCCGGCAGCAGCCGATCCGCACCGTGCTCCGGGTCAACGCCCGCTACTCGGCCAAGGCCCACGAGGGCGACGGCCGGCGGCCCTTCCACGGGGACGCCGAGCAGATCGTGGCGGACGTCCTGCCCTACGCGGAACTCGGCCTGGAGGAGGTCCTGATCGATCTGCAGAGCACGACGCGCGACGCCGGGGAACTGACGGACGTCGCCGCCGAGGTGTACGCGACGGCGCGGGCGGCCGGACTGTGACCGCCCGCGGCCGGCGTCAGTCCTCGGGGAGTTCGACGGGGGCGATCTCGTCGTAGACGTCGCCCGGGCCGGGGTTGGTGGCGTCGGTGCTCCCGCCGAAGTGGTGCATCACGCCCCACACCGCGTTCAGCGCGGTCTGCACGGCGCCCTCGGCCCAGCCCGCAGTCCAGGAGATGTCGTCGCCGGCCAGGAAGATGCCCCGCTTGTCCTCGGGCAGCCGGTCCTGCATGAAGTGCGTGAACAGGCGCCGCTGGTAGCGGTAGTGGCCGGGCAGGTTGGCCTTGAACGCGCCCATGAAGTAGGGCTCGTTCTCCCAGGACACCGTCACCGGGTTGCCGATGATGTGCTTCCTGATGTCGACCTTCGGATAGATCTCGCCGAGCGACTTCAGCATGACCTCCATCCGCTCGTTCGCGGACAGCGGCAGCCACTTCAGGCTGTCGTCGCACCAGGTGTAGGAGAGGCAGATGACGGCGGGCTTGTCCGGCCCGTCGTCCAGCAGGTACGTGCCGCGGGTCATCCGGTCGGTCAGCGTCATCGACATGACGTCCCGGCCGGTCTCCTCGTCCTTGTCCAGCCAGAACGGCCGGTCCACCGGCACGAACAGCTTGCTGGACTCCATGTAGTGGGTGCGCTCGATCGCCGTCCAGTGGTCGATCGGGAACAGCTCGTCGTCGCACTGGATCTTGGACAGCAGCATCCAGGACTGCGCGGTGAAGATCGCCGCCCGGTAGGTGCGGATGTCGCCGCTCGCGTCCGTCACGGTGATCCGGTTGCCCGCGGTGCGGTGCAGCCGGGTCACGGCCGGGCGCGGCTCGCCGTCCACGTGCAGCGACTTCAGCGAGGTGCCGTAGGGCCAGTGGACGATCTTCTCCGGCTCGCGCTCCCACAGGCGCAGCGGCAGTTGCTGGGAGCCGCCGACGATGCCGCGGTGGTGGTCGTCGGCCTCGGTGTAGACGACGCGCAGGATCTCCAGGATGGAGTTCGGGAAGTCGGTGTCCCAGCCGCCGGTGCCGAAGCCGACCTGGCCGAAGATCTCGCGGTGCCGGAAGGACTTGAACGCCTCGGAGTCGCAGAGGAAGCCGTAGAAGGTCTGGTTGTCGAGCTTCTCGACCAGCTTCGCCCAGATCTCGCGGATGCGCGGGACGTCCCGCTCGCGCATGGCGCGGTTCATGTCGGAGAAGTCGGCGCCCTCCTCCAGGCAGCGGTTCCAGGCGTCGGCGACGTCCCGGTAGACCTGCGGCAGGTCGTCGATCGTCTCGGCGTAGTGCGACTCGCCCTTGAGGTCCACGACGGTCGAGGGGGTGGTCTCGGCCAGCGGGTTGGGGAAGGGGCGGGTGGTGAGGCCGACCAGGTCGATGTAGTGCTGGAGGGCGGTGGAGGACGGCGGGAAGCGCATCGCGCCCATCTCGGCGGTCAGCGACTCGTCGCAGCCCTCGAAACCGACGGTGCGCAGCCGGCCGCCGATGCGGTCGGCCTCGTAGACGACGGGCTTCAGGCCCATCTTCATCAGCTCGTAGGCGGCGACGATGCCGGACAGGCCGCCGCCGATGACCGCCACCTCGGCGCCGAACTCGGTCGCGGGTATCTGGCCGAGGCCGGCCGGGTGGGCGAGGAAGTCGTCGTAGGCGTAGGGGAAGTCCGGGCCGAACATGGTGATCGGCGGCTGCTGCTCGTCGGCGTGCTCGACGGCGTTGGGCACCGTGGACGTCATGGGGTGCGGACTCCTTGCGCGGGAAGAACGGGGTGCGGGCTGGGGGAGGTTCAGACGAGGGACCCGTACAGGCCGGGGCGGCGGTCGGTGAGGTACGGGTTGGCCTCGCGGGAGGCGGCCAGGAAGGCCGGGTCCACGTCGGCGAGGATCAGCTCCTCGTCGCGGCCGGCGCGGGCGCGGGCGACGCCGTCGGGGCCGGCCAGCGCGGACAGCCCGGTGAACTCGAACTCGCCCTCGCGGCCGGTGCGGTTGGCGTACGCGACGTACATCTGGTTCTCGAAGGCGCGCACCGGTACGACGGATTCGGCGACGAACTGGTACGGGTGCATCAGCGCCGTCGGGACGAGGAGGAGGTCGGTGCCGGCCAGGGCGTGGCCGCGCACGTTCTCCGGGAACTCCACGTCGTAGCAGATCAGCAGGCCGACGGTCAGGCCGTTCAGCTCGGCCTGGACGACCGGCTGCCCGCCCGGGGTGAAGTGGCGCTGCTCGAAGCCGCCGAAGAGGTGGGTCTTGCGGTGGTTGGCGAGGCGGGCGCCGTCGGCGGAGATCAGCTGGGCGGAGTTGAAGACGGCCTCGCCGGCGCGCTCCGGGTAGCCGTAGGCGACCGCGAGGCCGTGCCGCATCGCCAGCTCGGCGATCGCGTCGGCGGCCTCGCCGTCGGCGGGTTCGGCGAGGCGGGCGATGTCGTCGCCGATGGCGTAGCCGGTGAGGAACATCTCGGGGGCGAGGAGGAGGGCTGCGCCCGCGGCGGCGGCGCGGGCGGCGGCGTCGTCGAGGACCTTGAGGTTCTCGGCGACGGAGCCGGGGCGGCCGGAGCTCTGGAGCAGGGCGGTGCGCATGGGTTCCTCACGGTGAGGGGTCTTCTCGGGGGGCGGTTAGACGGTACGGGTGGGTGGATGGGGGGTACAAGCGGTCGGCGTTGCGTGGGAGTGGGGGGTTTGTTGCGTGGGGTGGGGGGTGTACGGCGATTCGTTGCGTGTCGTGAGTTCGGTGTGCGGGTGGGGGGTCGCGGCGCGGGCTTTGGCCCCCCCCCCCCCCCCCCCCGGCCACGGAAAGGGGCCCCCCCCCGGGGCCCCCCCCCCGCCCCCCCCCCCCCTGCCCCCCCCCCCCCCCCCCCCCCGCCCCCCCCAAAGGGGCCCC
>NZ_JAIOAB010000034.1 GCF_019890635.1 Streptomyces sennicomposti | reverse complement strand
CGAGCGCGTCCGGCTGCACCAGCTGGCGGCCGGCCAGGACCTCAGGCCATGGAGATCACGGCCACCGGCTCGCGCAGCGCGGCGAGTCGCGCGTCCCGCTGCGCCAACTCCTTCTTGAGCCGCGCGAGTTCGTTCGTCGTCCACTGGAGGTACTCGACCAGCTTCTTCTCGTCGGCCATGGCTGCGGCCTCCTTCCTGGCTCGGTCAGGACCGGAACTCGGAGTCGATGAAGCGGAACAGCTCCTCGGCGGTCGCCGGGGCTTCGGGTGCCGCGGGGACGTCTGGGGAGTCGGTGGGCGCGGAGGCATCGCCGTCGTGCCCGGGGTGTGCGGGGTGCCCGGGGTGTGCGGGGTGCCCGGGGTGTGCGGCGGCTTCCGGCCGGGCGGACGGGGCGGTGCCCGGACCGGACTCCGGTGGCGCGGAGGGACCGGCCGCGGTGGCGGCGGGTTCGGGTGCGGGGACGAGGCGGTCGAGGAGGTGGTCGGCGAGCGCGGCCGGTGTCGGATGGTCGAAGACGAGGGTGGCGGGCAGCCGCAGCCCCGTGGCCCGGCCGAGCCGGTTGCGCAGCTCCACGGCGGTGAGCGAGTCGAAACCCAGCTCCTTGAAGCTGCGGCCGTCCGCCCCGCCCTCGGCCCCGTCCGCGCCCGGCGTCCGGCCCAGCACGGTGGCGATGTACTGGAAGACGGTGTCGGCCACCAGCTCCCGCCGCCGCTCCGGCTCCGCCGCGATCAGCCGCCGCGCCAGCCCGTCCTCCGCCGCCGGGGCGGTGCCTGGCGCGCTCGCCGCCCGCTGCCGTACCAGGGCGCGCAGCGGCGGGGCGAGGTCGGCGGTCCCGGCGAGCCGGCCGGTGTCGAGGCGTACGGCAGCGAGCGCGGGCTCGCCCGTGGCCAGGGCCGCGTCCAGCAGGGCCAGGCCGCGGGCCGCGGTCAGCGGCAGCAGGCCGCCGCGGGTCATCCTGGCCCGGTCGGTGGCGGACAGGTCGCCGGTCATGGCGCTGTCCGACTGCCACAGGCCCCAGGCCACGGAGGTGGCCGGCAGGCCGGCCCGGGCGCGCGCCGTGGCGAGGCTGTCCAGGTGGACGTTGGCGGCGGCGTAGGCGCCCTGCCCGGCGCTGCCGACGAGTCCGGCCGCGGAGGAGAACAGCACGAACGCGGCGAGGTCGGCGTCGCGGGTGAGCCGGTCGAGGTGGCGGGCGCCGTCGGCCTTGGGCCGCAGTACGGCGTCCAGCCGCTCCGCGTCCAGGTTGCGCAGCGTCGCGTCGTCCAGGACGCCGGCGGCGTGCACGACCGCGGTCAGCGGGTGCTCGGCCGGGATGTCCGCCAGCAGCCGGGCCACCGCCTCGGCGTCGGATACGTCGGCGGCGACGGAGGTCACCTCCGCGCCGAGCGCGGCGAGTTCGTCGTGCAGGCGCAGGTCGTCGGCCGTGTGCGCGCCCCGCCGGCCGACGAGCAGCAGGTGCCGCGCGCCGTGCCGGGCGGCGAGATGCCGGGCGACGATCCGGCCCACGCCGCCGTAGGCCCCGGTGATCAGGGTCGTGCCGGCCGGGTCGAGCGGCCTGGGGACGGTCAGCGCCACCTTGCCGGTGTGCCGGGCCAGGCTGAGGTGGCGCAGCGCCTGCGGGGCCTGGGTCACGGGCCAGGCGGTCACGGGCAGCGGGGTGAGAACGCCGGTGCGGAAGAGTGCGACGAGGTCGGCGAGCATCTCCTGGATGCGGTCGGGTCCGGCTTCCATGAGGTCGAACGACCGGTAGTGGACGCCGTGTTCGGCGCGGACGCGGAAGGCGTTGCGCAGGTCGGTCTTGCCCATCTCGACGAACCGGCCGCCGGGGACGAGCAGTTCGAGCGAGGTGTCGATGAAAGGACCGGCCAGGGAGTTCAGGACGATGTCGACGCCGCGGCCGCCGGTGGCGGCGCGTACCGCGGGGGCGAAGGACAGGTCGCGGGAGTTCCCGATCCGGTCGGCGGGCACGCCGGCCGCCTCGACGGTCCGGTGCTTGCCGGGGCTCGCGGTGCCGAAGACGTGCAGGCCGAGGTGGCGGGCGAGCTGGATCGCCGCGCCGCCGACGCCGCCGGCCGCGGAGTGCACCAGCAGCCACTGGCCCGGCCGGGCGTCGGCGAGGTCGCTGAGCGCGTAGTAGGCGGTGAGGAAGACAGCGGGGACGGTGGCGGCCTGCGCGAAGCCGAGCCCTTCGGGGATCGGCGCGAGGAGGCGGTGGTCGGTGACCGCGACCGGTCCGATGCCGCCGGACACCAGGCCCATCACCCGGTCGCCGGGGGCGAGTCCGCCGACCCCGTCGCCGGTGGCGAGGACCACCCCGGCGGCCTCGGTGCCGAGTTCGGCCTCGCCCGGGTACATGCCGAGCGCCAGCATGGCGTCGCGGAAGTTCAGCCCTGCGGCCCGCACGGCGATCCGCACCTCGGTGTGACCGAGGGGCGCCTCGGGCAGGGGGCGGCGGACGAGGTCGTCCACGACGCCGCTGCCGCCGGTCGCCAGCCGCCAGTCGGCGGCGGGGCCGGCGGCCGGGGCGAGCGCGGGGCGGTGCGGACGCAGCCGGGGTACGAGGAGGTCGGCTCCGCGCAGGGCGAGTTGGCTGTCGCCGGTCGCCAGAGCGTGGGCGAGGGCACGGGCGAGGGTGCTGTCGTGCGGGGCGGTTTCGGGGCTGGTGCCGGTGTCGGCGTTGGTGCTGGTGTCGCTTTCGGGGTCGGTATCGGTGCCGCCTTCGGTGCCGGTGTCGGTGTCGAGGAGGATGATCCGGCCGGGCTCCTCCGACTGGACGCTGCGGACCAGGCCCCACACCGCGCCGCCGATCGCCCCGGCGATCCCCTCGCCGGGCACCGCCTCGACGGCCCGCCGGGTCCGGACGACCAACCGGGTGGATTCCAGGCGGGGTTCGGTCAGGGCGGTGCGGAGGAGGCGGACGACGGTGTCCAGGGTGGTGCGGAGGGGGTCCGGGGTGGTGTCGGGTGCGGCATCGGTGGGGACGGGTGCGGGTGCGGTGAGGGCGGGTGTGGGTGCGGGGTGTGTCTCTTCGGGGGCCGGGACGGGCAGGACGAGTGCCGTGGGCGGCGCCGTGCCCGCGTCGAGGGCCGCGCGTACCGCGTCCAGGTCCGGGTGGGCCGCCGAGCCCAGCTCCCACACCGTGACGTCGCCCGCCCCGGGGCCGTCGCTCCGCCCGGCGGGCGTCTCCCAGCCCAGCGCGTACAGCGGGTCCGCGGCGACGGGTTCGGCGATACGGAACGTCACGGCGTCCAGGTCCGCCACGGGACTGCCGTCCTCGGCCGTGAGCCGGACCGTGACGCTGTCCCCGTCGCCGCGCCGCAGCAGGACGCGTACGGTGTCGGGCGCGTCGGCGTGGCGTCGCAGGCCCCGCCAGGTGAACGGCAGCCGCACCGCGCCGTCGTCGGGGAAGAGCCCGGCGGCCCCGGTCGCGTGGAGGGCGGCGTCGAGCAGCGTAGGCGCGATCCGGAACCCGGCGGGGCCGGGGGCGGGCAGGGCGAGTTCGGCGTGCACCTCGTCGCCGGTCCGCCAGGCGGCGCGCACGGCGCGGAACGCGGGTCCGTACTGGTAGCCCTTGAGGGCCAGGTCGTCGTACAGCTGCTCGACGTCGACGGGTTCGGCGTCGGCCGGCGGCCAGGCGGCGGGCCGTACGGGCGGCCGTCCGCCGGCGGGGGCGAGGGTTCCGGTGGCGTGGGCGGTCCACGGGGCGCCGAGCGGGTCGTCGTCCCCTTCGACGGCGGCCGGGCGGGCGTGGACGCTCACGCTGCGGGTGCCGTCCTGCTCGGGCGGGCCGACCGCGACCTGGACCTCGACCGCACCGCCGTCGCCGGTCCCCCCTGAGGCAGACCCCTCCGGTCCGTCCGGCTCGTCCGGTGTGAGCACCAGCGGCTGCTGGAGGATCAGTTCCTCCAGGCGGCCGGTGCCCGCCAGCTCCCCGGCGTGCAGGGCGAGTTCGGCGAAGAGGGCGCCGGGCACGAGGACCGTGCCGTCCACCGCGTGGTCGGCGAGCCACGGCTGTTCGCGGGTCGAGAGGCGGCCCAGGAGCAGCAGCCCGTCGGCGTCCGCGGTGCGCACGGCGCCGGTCAGCAGCGGGTGCCCGGCCGGGCGGGCGCCGAGGCCGGCGCGCGCGGCGGCGGTGGGTGCGGGGGCGGCCGGGTCGAGCCAGTACCGCTGCCGGTCGAAGGCGTAGGTGGGCAGGGGCGGCAGGCCCGGGACGCGGGGCCCGGTGTGCGCGGTCCAGTCGACCGGCACGCCGTGCACCCAGGCCTCGGCGACCGAACGCAGGACGCGGGCGAGGCCGCCCTCGTCGCGGCGCAGGGTGCCGAGCACGGCCGCGGCGCCGCCTCCGGGCGCCGCGTCGAGGACGTCCTGGACGCCGGTGCCGAGGACGGGGTGCGGGCTGATCTCCACGAACACCTCGTGGCCCACGTCGAGGGCGGCCTCCACGGCGGTGCGCAGCCGCACGGTCTCGCGCAGGTTCCGGTACCAGTACGCGGGGGTGCCGAACTCCACTCCGCCGGGCGTCACTTGAGTGCCCGTGACGGTCGAGTACACCTCCGCCGTGAACGCCTCGCGCGGTTCGGGACGCGGGAGCACCGCGAGGAGTTCGGCCTCCAGGGACTCGACCTGGGCGGAGTGCGAGGCGTAGTCCACGTCGATGAGCCGGACGCGTACGCCCTGGTCGTCGAAGGCCTGCCGGACCCGTTCGACGGCGGCCGGGTCGCCCGCGACGACGGTGGAGCGGGGGCCGTTGACCGCGGCGACCGCGACGGTCCCGCCGCCGGACGCATCGGTGGTCCCGCCCCCGCCGGTCGCCTCCAGGACCTCCCGCACCGCCCGTTCGTCGGCGGCGACCGACAGCATCGCGCCGGTGCCCGCGAGGGCGCGCAGGGCGCGGCTGCGCAGGGCGGCGACGGCGGCGGAGTCGGCGGCGGTCAGCGCGCCGGCGGCGAGCGCGGCCGCGATCTCGCCCTGCGAGTGCCCTATGACGGCGGCGGGGCGCACGCCGAACGACTCCCACACGGCGGTGAGTCCGGTCATCACCGCCCACAGCACCGGCTGGACGACGTCCACCCGGGTGAGGTCGGCGTCGCCGCGCAGCGCGTCCAGCAGCGACCAGCCGGTCAGCGGGTCGAGGACGGCGGCGGCCTCGCCGATGCGGGCGGCGAACGCCGGTGAGGCGTCGAGGAGTTCGCGGGCCATGCCCGGCCACTGGGCGCCCTGCCCGGGGTAGAGGAACACCGGGGCCCGGGTGGCGGGCGCGTGACCGGTCACGACGTACGGGGACGGGGTGTCCTCGGCCACGGCGGTGAGCCCGGCGACGGCCTGGGCGCGGTCCTCGGCGACGACGACGGCGCGGTACGCGAAACCGGCCCGGGTACGGGCGAGTTCGGCGGTGACGGCACGCAGCTCGGCCTCGGGGCGGGCCGCCGTCAGATGGTCGCGCAGGCGGCGGGCCTCGCCCCGCAGGGCGGCTGGAGACTTGGCGGACAGGACCAGGACGTACGGTCCGCCCGTCGCTGTGTCGTCCACGGCTGCGGGTGCCGGCGCGGGGGCGGGTCGCTCGGGCCGGCGCGCCGGCGCCCGGTCCTCGGCCGGGGGTTCTTCGAGGATGACGTGTGCGTTGGTGCCGCTCATCCCGAACGCCGAGACGCCGAAGCGGCGCGGGCGCTCGCCCTCGGGCCAGGGGGTGTTCTCGGTGAGCAGGGCCAGGCCGCCGCGCTCCCAGTCCACGTGCCGGGTGGGCGCGTCGATGTGCAGGGTGCGCGGCAGGGTGCGGTGCTCCAGCGCCTGCACCATCTTGATGATGCCGCCGACGCCCGCCGCGGCCTGGGTGTGCCCGATGTTGGATTTCAGGGAGCCGAGCCGCAGCGGGGGCCGCCCGGACCGGTGTGCGCCGTAGGCGTCCAGCAGCGCCTGCGCCTCGACGGGGTCGCCGAGGGTGGTCCCGGTGCCGTGGGCCTCGACGGCGTCCACGTCCGCGGGGGTGAGCCCGGCGTTGCGCAGCGCTTCCTCGATGACCCGTTGCTGGGAGGGGCCGTTGGGGGCGGTGAGGCCGTTGCTCGCGCCGTCCTGGTTGGTGGCGGAGCCCTTGAGGACCGCGAGGACGGGATGCCCCTTGCGGCGGGCGTCGGAGAGGCGTTCCACGAGCAGCAGCCCGACGCCCTCGCTGAAGCCGGTGCCGTCGGCCGCGTCCGCGAAGGCGCGGCAGCGGCCGTCCGGGGAGAGCCCGCGCTGCCTGCTGAACTCGACGAACGTGGCCGGGGTCGCCATCAGCGTGGCGCCGCCGACCAGCGCGAGGTCGCACTCCCCCGAGCGCAGCGCCTGCGCGGCCAGGTGCAGGGCGACCAGGGACGAGGAGCAGGCGGTGTCGACGGTGACGGCCGGGCCCTCCAGGCCGTAGGTGTAGGAGATGCGGCCGGAGGCGACGCTGCCCGCGCTGCCGGTGCCGAGATAGCCGCCGTGCTCGCGCGGGTCGGCCTGCGCCCGGCCGCCGTACTCGGTGTAGATGAGGCCCACGTAGACCCCGGTGCGTGAGCCGCGCAGGTCGGCCGGGTCGAGGCCGGCCCGCTGGAACGCCTCCCACGAGGTTTCCAGGAGCAGCCGCTGCTGCGGGTCGGCGGCCCGGGCCTCGCGGGGACTCATCTCGAAGAAGTCGGCGTCGAACTCGGCGGCGTCGTACAGGAATCCGCCGCGCCGGGCGTAGGAGGTGCCGGGGTGGTCGGGGTCGTCGTGGAAGAGCGCGCCGAGGTCCCAGCCTCGGTCCGCGGGGAAGTCGCCGATGGCGTCCTGGCCGTTCTCCAGCAGCTCCCACAGTTGCTCGGGTGTGCTGACCCCGCCGGGGTAGCGGCAGCTCATGGAGACGATGACGACCGGGTCGTCCTCGACCGCCGCGGCGACGGGTTTCCGTCCGGGGTCGGCAGGTGTGCCGGGCGCGGTTCCGGCGGCGAGGTAGGCGGCGACGGCCCGGGGTGTGGGGTGGTCGAACACGAGGGTGGCGGGCAGCCGTCGCCCGACGACCCGGCCGAGGTGGTCCCGCAGCCGCACGGCCGTCATCGAGTCCAGGCCCAGGTCCTTGAAGGGCCGGTCGGGGCGTACGTCGCGGGGCGAGTCGTAGCCGAGGATGCCGGCGACCGCCTTGGCGACGGCGGCGAGCAGGTCCGTCTGGGTCAGGGCGGTTCGCGCGGGGGCGGACCGGGCGGGGGTGAGCACGCCCAGGCGGCGGGCCGGTGCGGCGGGCGGGCGGTGGACCGGTGCGGTGGGCGCGGGTGCGGCCTCGGGTACGGGACCGTCCAGGGTGCGCAGTCGTACCGCGCCGACGGTGAGGACGGGGCGGCCGTCGGCGTCGACGCCCGTGATCGACAGCGTCTGCGGGTCGCGCCGGGTGACGGCGACGCGGGCCACCGTCCCGGCCTGGGCGTGCAGGCGCAGGTCCGTCCAGGCGAACGGGACCGTGAGGGCGGGGTGTTCGTCGTCGTCGGCGGCGGGGACGGTCAGGAAGGCGGCCTGGAGCGCGGCGTCGAGGCGGGCGGGGTGCACGGTGTAGCCGGCGGCGGAGGCGTCCAGTGGCTCGGGTGTGCCGGAGTCGTCGGGGACCAGGTCCGCGACGACCGTGGCGCCGGCCGCGTAGGCCGTGCGGACGGTGCGCAGGGCGGGCTCGTAGTGGACGCCGAGGGCGGCGAGCGCGGTGTAGGCGGCGGCCGGGTCGAGGGTTTCGCCGTCCTCGGGTATGCCGGGGCGGTGCTCCGGTTCGGCCGGGTCGTCCTCGGTCAGCAGGCCGGTGGCGTGCAGCAGCCAGGGGGCGTCCGGGTCCGCGTCGCCCCGCCGGGAGTGCACGGTGACGCTCGCGTCCCCGTCGTCCTGCGCCTGCACCGCCACCTGCAGCCGTACGGGTGTGTCCCCGGGCACGTCGAGGGGGGCGAGCAGGGTCAGCTCGCGTACGCGGGGCAGGCCGACGCGCCGTCCCGCCGCGAGGGCCAGTTCGGCGAGCGCGCTGGAGACCAGTACGGTCCGGTCGCCGAGCCGGTGGCCGCGCGTCCAGCTCTCCGCGCTCCCGGCGGGGACGGCGCCGGTGAACAACACGCCTTGCCCGTCGGCGCGTTCGACCGCCGCCCCGAGCAGCGGGTGGCCGCCGGGATCGGCCGGTCCCGTCGCGGGGCCGTCGTCGGTGGTGCGGGTGTCGAGCCAGTACCGGCGCTCCTGGAAGGCGTACGTGGGCAGCGCCACCGTCCGCGCCCCGTCGGCCTCCGGCCACCGGACATCGACTCCGGTGACGTACAACTCTCCCGCCGCGTGCAAGAGTTGGTCGAGTCCTCCGTGGTCCCGGCGGAGTGTTCCGGAGGCGTGGGCGGTGTCGTCCTCGTCCGGCAGCGCGTCCTCGGCGGTGTCCTTCAGCGCGGCGACGAGGACGGGATGCGCGCTCACCTCCAGGAAGTGGCGGTGGCCGGCGTCCAGGAGCGTCCGCACGGTGTCGGCGAGCAGGACCGGCTCGCGCAGGTTCCGGTACCAGTAGGCGGCGTCCAGGAGCGTGGTGTCGGTCTCCGTGGCCGCGGCGGTCACCGTGGAGTGGAACGGCACGGCGGCGGCGCGCGGGCGCAGGTCGGAGAACTCGTCCAGCAGCGCCTCGCGCAGGGTTTCGACCGAGACCGAGTGGGAGGCGTAGTCGACGGGGATCAGCCGCGCCCTGAGGCCGTCGGCCTGGGCGTCCGCGACGAACCGGGCCACGGCGTCGGCCGCGCCCGAAACGACCGTGGAGCGCGGGCCGTTGACGGCGGCCACCCCCAGGTCTGCACGGTCGCCGATCCGTTCGCGGACCGCGTCCGCCGACAGCTCTAGCGAGGCCATCGCCCCGGTGCCCGCCAGCGCCAGCAACGCCTTGCTGCGCCGGGCCACCAGCGCGGCGGCCTCGTCCAGGCCGAGCGCGCCCGCGACGTACGCGGCGGCGATCTCGCCCTGCGAGTGACCGACCACGGCCGCCGGTTCCACGCCGAGGGAGCGCCAGGCGGCCGCGAGCGACACCATCACCGCGAACAGGGCGGGCTGGACGACGTCGACGCGGCCCAGCTCGGGGGCGTCCTCCCGGGACACCACGTCGAGCAGGTCCCAGTCGGTGTGCGGGGCCAGGGCCTCGGCGCAGCGGGTCAGCTCGGCGCGGAACGGCTCGCTGGCGGCGAGGAGTTCGCGGGCCATGCCGGCCCACTGGGAGCCCTGGCCGGGGAACACGAACACCGCTCGCGCGCCGCCGCCCGCCGCGCCGCGTACGGTGCGCCGCGAGGGCACGCCCTCGGCGAGCGCCGCCAGTTCACGGGCGAAGTCCTCCGGGGTGCCGCCCACGGCGACCGCGCGGTACGGCAGGCGGGCCCGGCCGGTGCGCAGGGTGTGCGCCACGTCGGCCGGGGCGAGGGCGGGGTGGCTGGTGAGGTGGTCGCGCAGGCGGGCGATCTGGCCGTCCAGGGCCTGTTCGGTGTGGCCGGACAGTTCCCAGACGACGGGGGTGACGGGGGGCGGGGGCGTCGTTCCGTCGGCGGGCGCCGTCCCGTCAACGGGTGCCTCCTCCGTGGCCGTCTCCCGGGTGGCCGGCTCCACCGTGGCCGCGGCCGTCTCCGCGGTGGCCGTCTCCGGCGTGGCGGTTTCCGGGGAGGCGGATGTCGCGGTGGCCGCAGGGGCGGTGGCCGTAGACGCGGTGACCGTAGGCGCTCCGGCGGGCGTGGGCGCGGGGGCGGGCTCCGGTGGTGCCTCGATGACCACGTGTGCGTTGGTGCCGCTGATCCCGAAGGAGGAGACGGCGGCCCGGCGGGGCCGGTCCCGGTCGGGCCAGGGGCGTTCCCGGTCGAGCAGGGCGACGCCGCTGTCCTCCCAGGCGACGTGCGGGGACGGTGCGTCGATGTGGAGGCTGGCGGGCAGTACACCGTGCCGTATCGCCTCGGCCATCTTGATGACGCCGCCGACGCCGGCGGCCGCCTGGGTGTGCCCGATGTTGGACTTCAGGGAGCCGAGCCACAGCGGGTCGCCGGCCGGGCGTTCGCCGCCGTACGCGGCGATCAGCGCGGCGGCCTCGATGGGGTCGCCGAGGCCGGTTCCGGTGCCGTGCCCCTCGACGGCGTCCACGTCGGCCGGGCCGAGACCGGCGTCCTCCAGGGCGGCCCGGACCACCCGCTGCTGGGCGGAGCCGTTGGGCGCGGACAACTGGGTGCTGGCGCCGTCGGAGTTGACGGCGCTGCCGCGCAGCACGGCGACGACGGGGTGCCCGGCGGCGAGCGCGTCGGAGAGCCGTTCGATCAGGACGAGCCCGGCGCCCTCGGCCCATCCGGTGCCGTCGGCCCCGGCGGCGTACGCCTTGCAGCGGCCGTCCGGGGAGAGCCCGCGCTGCCGGCTGAACTCGATGAAGGTGGCCGGGGTCGCCATGACCGTCGCGCCGCCGGCCAGCGCCATCCGGCAGTCGCCGCGCCGGACCGCCTGGGCGGCGTAGTGGAGCGCGACCAGGGAGGACGAGCAGGCGGTGTCGACGGTGACGGCGGGCCCTTCGAGGCCGAAGGTGTACGCGATGCGGCCGGAGGCGATGCTGCCGGCGCTGCCGGTGCCGATGAACCCTTCGAAGCCCTCGGGTGCGCGGGTGTGGCGGGAGGCGTAGTCGCCGTACATGACCCCGGCGAAGACGCCGACGGACCGGCCGGACAGCGAGCGCGGGTCGAGGCCCGCGCGTTCGAACGCCTCCCAGGCGGTCTGGAGCAGCAGCCGCTGCTGCGGGTCGATGGTGAGGGCCTCGCGGGGGCTGATGCCGAACAGTTCGGCGTCGAAGTCGGCGGCGTCGTGGAGGAAACCGCCCTGGTCGGCGTAGGTGGTGCCCTCCTTGGCCGGGTCGGGGTCCACGAGCCGGTCGAGGGGCCAGCCGCGGTCGCGCGGGAACGGTCCGATCGCGTCGGTCCGTGACTCGACCAGCCGCCACAGGTCCTCGGGCGAGCGGACGCCTCCGGGGTACCGGCAGGCCATGCCGACGATCGCCAGGGGTTCGGCGGCGGCCTGCTCGACCTCTTCGAGCCGCGCGCGGGTGCGCAGCAGGTCGGCGGTGGTCCGCCTGAGGTAGTCGCGGAGCTTGTCTTCGTTCGCCATCGAGGAACCGCTCTCCGATGCTCGGTCGGTCAGTCGGTCAGTCGGTCAGTCGGTCAGTCGGTCGGTCAGTCGGTGTGCCGGTCGGTGCCTGGGTGTGCCGGTCGGTGGGTGCGCGGGTACGTCCGCCGGTCGGTGCGCGAGTGTGTCGCTCAGCCGGTGTGTCGCCCGGAGACGTGACGTCGTGCCTGGCTCAGTCGGTCAACTCGCGGTCCAGCAGCCCGAAAAGCTCATCATCGGAAGCTGAATCCATTCCAAAGGCGGTCGCGGGGTCGTCCGCCTCGTCCGGGTCGGTCAGCCGGCCCAGGGCGGACTTGAGCGCCCGGACGAGCCCGGCGCGCCGGTCGTCGTCGGCGGTCAGCGTGGCCGCCGAGTCGACCCAGTCGCCGAGGGCGCCGGCGTCGAACACGGTCCGCCGGCCGGCGCACCGGTCCACCAGGTGTGCGGTGAGGTCGCGGACGGTGGGGTGGTCGAAGAGGACGGTGGCGGGGAGCCGTTCGCCGACCTCCGAGCCGAGCCGGTTGCGCAGCTCGATCGCGGTCAGCGAGTCGAGTCCCAGGTCGAACAGGCCCCGGTCCTCGGGCAGTCGGGCCGTCCGGGGCAGGCCGAGGACCTCGCCGACGGCGGTCGTGACGACGGTGCGCGCCAGGGCGTGCAGGGCCTCGGGGTCGAGGTCCGCGGCCCGGTCCGCGAGCGAGGTGCGGGCGGCGGCCGGGGCCGTCGCCGCGGCGCGGGGCGCGGGCACGAGGCCGGTGAGCAGTTCGGGCGTGCCCTCCGGGCGGCGGCTCAGGGCTGCCGTGTCGAAGTGCGCGGGGACCAGCAGCGCGGGTGCGCCCGGACCGAGGGCGAGCGCGGTGTCGAGGAGTTCCAGGCCGTCGGCCGTGGACAGGGCGCGGATGCCGAGCCGTTCGATCCTGGCCCGGGAGGCGGCGTCGAGCGACCCCGCCATGCCCGTGCCGTCCCTGCCGTCCCTCACGTCCCTGCCGTCGGCGCCATCCGTAGCGTCCGTGGCCTCCTTGGCGTCCGTCTCCCACAGGCCCCAGGCGAGCGCGGTGCCGGGCAGGCCGGTCGCGGTGCGGGCGTGGGCGAGGGCGTCCAGGTGGGCGTTGGCGGCGGCGTAGCCGGACTGCCCGGCGTTGCCGAGGACCCCGGCGACGGAGGAGAACAGCACGAACGCGGTGAGCGGCAGGGCGGCGGTGGCGCGGTGCAGATGCGTCGCCGCGTCGGTCTTGGGCCGCAGGACCCGGTCCAGCCGGTCGTCGGTCAGGTTGGCGAGGACGGCGTCGTCGAGCGTCCCGGCCGCGTGGAACACGGCGGTCAGCGGGTGGGCGGGGTCGATGCCGGCGAGAAGGGCGTCCACGGCGTCGGCGTCGGCGAGGTCGCAGGCGGCGGTCCGCACGTGGACGGCGTCCGGAGTCGTCGCTCGGCCGTCGGCCGGGGCCGCCCGTCGTCCGTCGTCCGTGCTCGTCGCCCGGCTGCCGTCCGGAGGGGCCGCACGGCCGTCGGCCGGTTCGGGCCGCCCGCCCCGGAGGTCGTCCGCGAGGGCGCGCAGCGCCGGGTCGGTGTCCCCGCGACGGCTGACCAGGAGCAGCCGCCGGGCCCCGTACCGGTCCACGAGGTGGCGGGCGACCGCGGAGCCGAGGGCGCCGCCCGCGCCCGTGACGAGCACGGTGCCGTGGCCGAACTCCGGTGCGTCACCGGCCGGTCGGGCGACCGGGGCGAGGCGGGGCCGGAGCGCCTGGCCGCGCCGGAGGGCGAGTTGGCCGTGCCCGGCGGCGACCGCCCGGGGCAGCAGGGCGAGGGAGTCCTCGTGTCCGTCGGTGTCGATGAGCGCGAGCCGCCCGGGGTACTCGTGCTGCGCGGACCGGACGAGCCCCCACAGCGAGGCCTGGGCGAGCCCGGTGAGCGGATCGGCGGGATCCGCGGCGACGGCGTCCCGCGTGAGCACGACGAGGCGGGTGCGCTCCGCCAATCCGAGGATCAACTCGCGTACCGCGCGCAGGCTTTCCCGTACGTCGTCGTGCGCTGCGACGGCGACGACCGTGTCCTCCGTCCCGTCGGGCGTCTCGGCCACGGGGAAGGGCAGACTGTCCGAAGAGATACCGTCCGAAGGGAGACCCTCCGAGGGCAGACCGTCCGAGGTGGCCGCCGGGCCGAGCGGGACGACCACGGTACGGCCCTGACCGGCACCCGCACCGGCGCCCACACCGGACTCCGGGTCGAGGGGCACAGGCGACCAGACGACCTCGTGGAGCCGGCCTCCCCCGGTCCGGCGTCCGCCGCGCAGCGCCGCGCGCGGCACCGGGCGGAGCAGGATCTCCTCGGCCGTGAGCACGGGACGGCCCGCGACGTCGGTGGCGTCCAGGGCGAACGCGGCTTCGCCGGTGCGTCGGACGCGCACCCGCAGCGGCCCGGCCGGCGCGGTGTGCAGCCGTACGCCGCGCCAGCTGTACGGCACGTCGACGCCGTCCCCGCCGCCGGACGCGCGGTCCTCGCGGCGTACCGCGTCGGCGAGCCAGGTGTGCAGGGCCGCGTCGAGCAGCGCGGGGACCGGCGCGTCCCCGGCGTCGATCTCCGCGTACAGGCTGTCGCCGTCGGCCCACAGCCCGCGCAGGCCCTGGAAGGCGGGCCCGTACTCGTACCCGTGCTCGGCGAACTCGGCGTAGACGTCGCCCACTTCGACCTCGGCGGCACCGTGCGGCCGCTCCCCCGGCCAGGCGGCCACGGAGGCATCGGCGGCGCCGAACTCCGCTTCCGCGTGGAGCGTCCAGGGGGCGTCGGCGCCGGTCCTGGCGTGGACCCGGGCGGTGTCCCCGGTGACGGTGACGCGCAGGTGCGCCTCGGTGTCGGCGGTGACCAACAGGGGGGCGTGCAGGGTGAGTTCGCTGATCGTGTCCGCGCCGTGGCGGCCGGCGAGCCGGGTCAGCAGGTCGACGAAGGCGGTGGCGGGCAGCAGGGGGGTGCCGTGCAGGGCGTGGTCGGCGAGCCAGGGGTGCCGGCGGTGGGACAGCACTCCGGTGTAGACGGTGCGGTCGCCGTCGGGGTCGGTGATCGCGGCGGACAGCAGCGGGTGGCCGGGGTCGTCCGCGCCGATGCCGGAAGCGGTGCCCGCACCGGCCGCAGGGGGCAGCAGCCACAAGCGTTCGCGGGCGAACGGGTAAGTGGGCAGCGGCACGGTCACCGCGTCGCGGCCGAGCAGGGCGCGCCAGTCCCAGGCGACGCCGGCGACATGGGCGGCGGCGACGAACGACCACAGCGCGAGCAGGTCGTCCCGCCTGCGGTCGAGGGATGCCACGGCCACGACGGTGTCGCCGAGGGCGGACTGTTCGGCCATCGCGGTGAGGGCGGCGTCCGGGCCGATCTCCAGGAACCGGGTCGCGCCGAGCGCGCGGAGCCGGTCGAGGGCGTCGGCGAACCGTACGGTGCCGCGTACCTGGTCGGCCCAGTGCGCGGGCGAGCCGAGGGTGCCGGCGTCGGCCTCGCGGGCGGTGAGGGTGGAGACGAGGGTGGCGCTCGGCTCGTCGGCGGCGAGGGCCCCCAGGGCGTCCCGGAATGCGTCGAGCATCGGGTCCATGCGGGCCGAGTGGAACGCGTGACTGACCGTCAGCCGCTTCACTCGATGACCACGTCGGGCGAGGTGCTCGGCCAGTGCGTGGACCGCGTCGGCGTCACCGGAGAGGACGACGGAGCCGGGCGCGTTGACGGCGGCGATGTCCGCGCGCACCCCGGTCTCGGCCATGACGGCCTCCACGGTGGCCCGGTCCGCCTGCACGGCGGCCATCGCGCCGCCGCCGGGCAGCTCGCCCATCAACCGGCCGCGGGTGACGACCAGTTCGGCAGCGCTGTCGAGGGTGAGCGCCCCGGCCGCGTGGGCCGCCGCGATCTCGCCCACCGAGTGTCCGGCGAGCAGCGGCGCGGTCAGCCCCAGCGAGGCGAGCAGCCGGTACAGGGCGACCTCGACGGCGAACAGGGCGGGCTGGGTGTGCTGGGTGAGGTCGAGGTCCCCTTCGCCGCCGACGAGGGCGTGCACATCGGGGCCGCCGACCCGCCGCAGCGCGTCGGCCGTCTCGTCGAACGCGCGGGCGTAGACGGGGAACTGCCGGTACAACTCCGCCCCCATGCCGACGCGTTGGCTGCCCTGGCCGGTGAACAGCAGGGCGGTCTCGCCGCGTACGGGGCTTCCGGCGACGACCACGGGGAAGGCCGCGGCCTGCGGTGTCGTACCGGCGGCGACGTGGTCCAGGCCGGCGAGGAGTTCGGCGCGGTCGCGGCCGAGGACGACGGCCCGGTGCTCGAAGGCGGTCCGGGTGGTCGCCAGGGACAGGGCCACGTCGGCGTCCCGCAGACCGGGCTCGTCCAGGACGCGCCGCCGGAGCCGTACGGCCTGTTCCCGCAGCGCCTCCTCGGTACGGGCGCTCAGCACCCACGGCACGACCCGCCCCGGCGTCACTTCTCCGGTCGAGTGCGGGACCGGGGTCTCCTCCGGGACCGGCGGCGGGACCGGTTGCGGGTCGCCCTGCTCCAGGATCACATGGGCGTTGGTGCCGCCGATGCCGAACGACGACACGGCGGCGCGGCGCGGCCCCTCGCCCGCCGGCCAGGGTGTCGTGCGGGCCGGGACGGTCACCTCGCCCGCGGTCCAGTCGACGTGCTCGCTGAGCCGCTCCAGGTGCAGCGTGCCGGGGACCTGCCCGTGCCGCATCGCGAGGACCGACTTGATGATTCCGGCGACCCCGGCGGCGGCCTGGGTGTGTCCGAGGTTGGACTTGACCGAGCCCATCAGCAGCGGTCCGCGCGGGCCGCGTTCGCTGCCGTAGGTGTGCAGTACCGCGCCCGCCTCGATGGGGTCGCCGAGCCGGGTGCCGGTGCCGTGCGCCTCCAGGACGTCGATGTCGCGGGGGCGCAGCCGGGCGGCGGCGAGGGCGCTGCGGATGACGCGTTCCTGGGCGGGGCCGTTGGGGGCGGTCAGGCCGTTGCTGGCGCCGTCCTGGTTGACGGCCGAGCCGCGCAGCACGGCGTGGACGCGGTGGCCGTTGCGCCGGGCGTCGGACAGCCGTTCCAGGACGAGGAGTCCCGCGCCCTCGGCCCACGCGGTGCCGTCGGCGTCGGCGGAGAAGGGCTTGCAGCGGCCGTCGGGGGCGAGACCGCGCTGCCGGCTGAACTCCACGAACGTGGCGGGGCTGGCCATGACGGTCGCGCCGCCGGCCAGGGCGAGCGAGCACTCGCCGAGCCGTAGCGCCTGGGCGGCCTGGTGGACGGCGACCAGCGAGGAGGAGCAGGCGGTGTCGACGGTGACCGCGGGCCCTTCCAGCCCGAGGGTGTAGGAGACGCGGCCGGAGGCGACGCTGCCGGCGCTGCCGCTGACGAGGTAGCCCTCCAGGTCGGCGGCGGCGCCCCGGTGCTGGTGGACGCGGGCGCCGTAGTCGGCGTACATGACGCCGACGAACACGCCGCTGTCGGTGCCGCGCAGGCTCGCCGGATCGATCCCGGCGTCCTCGGCGGCCTCCCAGGCGGTCTGGAGCAGCAGCCGCTGCTGCGGGTCGACGGCGAGCGCCTCGCGGTGGCTGATGCCGAAGAAGGCGGGGTCGAACTCGGCGGCGTCGTGGAGGAATCCGCCGTGCCGGGTGGCGGAGGTGCCGGGGTGTTCGGGGTCCGGGTCGAAGAGGTCCGGGTCCCAGCCGCGGTCGGTGGGGAACTCGGTGATGGCGTCGGTCCCGGCGGCGAGCAGCCGCCACAGTTCAGCGGGGGTGCGGACGCCGCCGGGGAAGCGGCAGGCCATGCCGACGATCGCGATGGGGTCGTCGTGGGGGGCGGGGCCGGCCGTGTCGGGTGCGGTCGGGGCGGCGGCGGACTCGGTCGCGGTGCCGGTCGGGTGTGCCGGCGGCGGGGCCGCGACGAGCGCGGACACGTGCCGGATCAGTGCGGTCGGGTTCGGGTGGTCGAAGACGACGGTGCCGGGCAGCCGGACGCCGAGGTCGGCGGTGAGCCGGTTGCGCAGTTCGACGGCGGTGAGGGAGTCGAAACCGAGGTCCGTGAAGGGGCGGTCGGGGTCGAGGACGGTGTCCCGGGTGTGGCCGAGCACGTCGGCGACGGCGTCGAGCACGGTCCGGGTCACATCGGCGCCGGCACGGCGAACTTCCGTCGCACCGGCCTGGGTTCGCGCCCCGACGGCGGTCTGCGCCCCGTCTGCGGTCTGCGGCAGGCGGCGGGGTGCGGTGGCGCGGGCGTCGAGCCGGGCGGCGGTCACCACGGGCAGGCCGACGCTGAGGGCGCGGTCCAGGAGGGCGAGGGCGTCGGCGGCCGGCATGGGCCGGAGCCCGGCCCGGGCGAGCCGGCTGACGTCCCGCTCGCCGAGGCTCCGGGCGAGGCCGCCGTCGGTGTCCCACAGACCCCAGTGGACGGTGAGCGCACCGCGCCCCGCGCGCCGCCGCTCGTCCGCGACGGCGTCGAGCGCGGCGTTGGCGGCGCTGTAGCCGCTCTGGCCGGCCGTGCCGAGGACTCCGGCGACCGAGCCGAACAGCAAGAAGGCGTCCAGTTCGGTGTGCCGGGTCAGTGCGTCGAGGTGCCGGGCGGCGAGCGCCTTCGGGGCGAAGGTGCGGCTCAGCGCCTCGGGTGTGAGCCGTTCGGCGACGGCGTCCTCGGCGATGCCCGCGGTGTGCACGACGGCCGCGAGCGGGGTGTCGAGACCGGCGAGCAGGGCCGCGAGGGCGTCGCGGTCCGCGGTGTCGCAGGCCCGGACCTCGGCCCGCGCGCCGAGCGCGGCCAGTTCGGCGACGGCCGCGGCGGCGTCCGGGTGGCCGGGCCCGCGCCGGGAGACGAGGAGGAGGGTGCGGACGCCGTACCGGGTGACGAGGTGGCGGGCGGTGGCCCGGCCGAGCGCGCCGGTGCCGCCGGTGACGAGGACGGTTCCGCCCGCGGCGCTGCGCGGCCAGGGGGCGGGTGCGGCGGCCGTGTCGACCAGCCCGGTGACGGTGTCGGTGGCGGTGGGCGCGCCAGTGACGGTAGGTGTGTCGATGGGGGCACGTGTGTCGTCGGTGTCCGTCCGCTCGCCGACCGGGGCGAGCCGGGGGACGTGGACGGTGCCGGTACGGACGGCGGCCTGCGGCCACTGGGCGGCGATCGCCGCCAGCCCGGCCTCGTCATGGGTGCCGTCGGTGTCCACGAGGGCGAACCGGCCGGGGTGTTCGGCCTGGACGGCGCGGATGAGCCCCCAGACGGCGGCCGGTCCGGCGAGCACCGGTTCGTCGTCCGTGACGGCGATCCCGCCTGTGAGGACGATCAGGGGCGCGGTGTCACCGGCGAGGCGTTCGGCGACGGCGGCGCGTACCGCTTCGGCGGCGGCGAGCGGATCGCCGCCCGGCCCCTCGGCCGGTACGGGGAGGATGTCGGCCTCGCCCTGCGGCGCGGGCAGCGGCCCGGCGGGTTCCCAGGCCGTGCGGTAGAGGCCGGCCAGGGCGGGCAGCGGGCGCAGGGTGAGGCGTTCGACGGTGAGGGCGGGCCGTCCGTCCGGTGTCGCGAGGTCGAGCCGGTAGGCGTCGGAGCCCACGGCCGTCAGGTGTGCCGTCACCCGGCTAGCGCCGCGCCGGTGCAGCCGTACCCCGTCGAGGGCGTACGGGACGAGTCGCGGCCCGCCGAGCGTGTGCAGCGGCAGGATGTGCAGGGCGGCGTCGAGAAGGGCGGGGTGCAGACCGAACGCGTCCGCCGATCCCCTTACGGCGGCGGTGAGTTCGGCGTCGGCGCGCAGCTCGCCGTCCTGGCGGGTGGCGGCGGTCAGTCCCTGGAAGGCCGGGCCGTAGGAGTATCCGGCGTCGTCCAGCAGGCGGTAGGTCGCGTCGCGGTCGCCGAGATCGATCCGGGTACCCGGACCAGCTGCCGGGAGGGACGCGGGCGTGACCGGGTCGTCGGTGACGGTGGCCGTGGCGTGCACGGTCCAGGTCCCGTCGGCGGCCCTGGCCCGTACGGCGACCTCGCCGGCCGCGTCCACGGCGACCTGGAAGGGTGTGTCGGCGTGCGCGTCCAGCTCCAGCGGCGAGCGGACGAGGAAGTCGCGCAGCGTGGCGCGGCCGAGGGCGTCGCCTGCCGACAAGGCGAGGTCGGCGAGGACGGCGGCGGGCAGGAGTGTACGTCCGTCGATCCGGTGGTCGGCGAGCCACGGCTGCCGCCGCAGCGCCAGCACCCCGGTGAACAGCGCTCCCCCGTCTGGCAGTTCGGTGCGTCCGGCGAGCAGCGGGTGTGTCGTGCCGTCGAGGCCGTACGCGTCGGCGGTGCCGTTCTCCTCGGGGGCGTCGAGCCAGTAGCGGCGGGTCTCGAAGGGGTACACGGGTAGATCCACGAGGTGCCCGCCGGTGAGGTCCGGAGCGAGATCCACCTCGACACCCGCGACCAGCAGTCGGCTCAACGCCGCGCGTACGGAGGCCTGTTCGGGAGTGCCCGGTCGCAGCAGGGGCACGGCGACGACGCCGTCGGCGCTCTCCTGGGCGAGGGCGGTGAGGGTGCCGTCCGGTCCGAGTTCGGCGAACCGGGTCACCCCGAGTCCGTGCGCGGCGCGCACCGCGTCGGCGAACCGCACCGGTCGGCGGATCTGCTGCACCCAGTAGTCGGGGGTGGCGAGTTCCAGGGGTTCGGCCGGGGCTCCGGTGACGGTGGAGACGACCGGGATACGGGGCGCGGCGTAGGAGAGCCCGGCCGCGATCGCGCGGAACTCCTCGAGTACGTCGTCCATGTGCGCGGAGTGGAAGGCGTGGCCGACCTTGAGGCGGGACGCCTTGTGCCCCGCTTCCTTCCAGTGCCGGACGAGTCGGTCGACGGCGTCGGCGTCCCCGGACAGGACGACCGAGCCGGGCCCGTTGACGGCGGCCAGTTCGACCGCCCCGTCCGCCGAAGCGATGAGTTCGGCGGCCTGTTCCTCGGTGGCGGCGAAGGCGGCCATGGCCCCGCCGTCGCGGGCGGACTGCATGAGCCGGCCGCGCGCGGCGACCAGGGCGGCGGCGTCGGAGAGTTCGAGGACGCCGGCCACGTGGGCGGCGGCGAGTTCGCCGACGGAGTGCCCGATGACGAAGTCGGGCCGCAGACCGTAGGACTCGGCGAGCCGGAACAGGGCCACCTCGACGGCGAACAGCGCGGGCTGGGCGTACCGGGTCTGCCCCAGCAACTCGGCTTCCGAGTCGATCAGTTCGCGCAGCCCGACATCGAGCAGCGGGTCCAGGTGGGTGGCGACGGCGTCGAAGGCGGCGGCATAGACCGGGGAGGCGTCGAGGAGTTCGGCGCCCATCCCGAGCCGCTGGGAGCCCTGCCCGGAGAACAGGAACGCCAGCCGCTGGTCGGCCTCGGCCCGGCCGACGACTGAGCGGGGGTGGCGCTGACCGTCGCGTACGGCCGCGAGCGCGTCCAGGACGTCCTGCCCGGCTTCGATGACCGCCCGGCGGCCGAACCGGGACCGGCGGGCCAGGGTGTACGCCACGTCCACGGGCCGGGGCGCGGTGTCCCCGGCGAGGACTTCGTGCAGGGCGGCGGCCTGGGCGCGCAGCGCGGAGTCGGACTTGGCGGAGAGGACGAGGGGGACCGAGGCGGGGGCCGAAGGGCCGGTCTGCGTCGGTGATACGGACGGCTCTCCCGTGGGCGTCGTGGCCTGGAGCGAGGGCTCCGTCGGCGGGGCCTGTTCCAGGATGACGTGGGTGTTGGTGCCGCTGATGCCGAACGACGACACACCGGCCCTGCGCGGCCGCCCGCGATCCGGCCACTCCACCGGATCGTGCAGCAACGCGAGACCCGAACCCTCCCAACCGACATGCGGGGACGGCGTGTCCGCGTGCAGCGTGCGCGGCAGCACACCGGCCCGCAACGCCATCACCGTCTTGATGACACCACCCACCCCGGCAGCCGCCTGCGCATGCCCGATGTTCGACTTCAACGACCCCAACCACAACGGCAGCTCACGGCCCGAGCCATACGCCGCGATCAACGCCTGCGCCTCGATCGGATCGCCCAGCCGCGTCCCCGTACCGTGCGCCTCCACCGCATCCACATCACCCGGCGACAACCCGGCATCCGCCAACGCCCGCGCGATCACCTCCTCCTGAGCCCGCCCGTTCGGCGCCGTCAGACCATTGGACGCACCGTCCTGGTTCACCGCCGAACCGGCCACCACCGCCAGCACCCGATGCCCCTCGCGCCGCGCCTTCGACAACCGCTCGACCACGAGGATGCCGGCGCCCTCGGCCCAGCCGGTGCCGTCGGCGTCCGCGCCGAAGGACCGGCAGCGGCCATCCGCGGAGAGGCCGCGCTGCCGGGAGAACTCCACGAAGATCCCGGGTGTGGCCATCACGGCGACGCCACCGGCGAGGGCCGTCTCGCACTCCCCCGACCGGATGGCGCGGACCGCGAGGTCCAGTGCCACCAGCGACGACGAGCAGGCGGTGTCCACGGTCAGCGCGGGACCCCGCAGCCCCAGCACGTACGCGATCCGCCCCGAGGCGACGCTGGACTGGTTCCCGGCGAGGAGCAGGCCCTCCACGTCCTCGGGTGCGGTGCGCAGGCGCGCGGCGTAGTCGTCGTACATGGCGCCGATGAAGACGCCGGTGTCCGAGTCCTTGAGGGTGTGCGGGTCGATGCCGGCGCGTTCCAGGGCCTCCCAGGTGATCTGGAGGAGCAGCCGCTGCTGGGGGTCGGTGGCGAGGGCCTCGCGGGGGCTCATGCCGAAGAAGTCGGCGTCGAACTCGGCGGCGTCGTGCAGGAATCCGCCGCGCCGCGTGTAGGTGGTGCCCTTGTGGTCGGGGTCGGGGTCGTACAGCTTCTCCAGGTCCCAGCCGCGGTCGGTGGGGAACGCGCCGGTCGCGTCGGTCCCGTCGGTCACCAGCCGCCACAGGTCCTCGGGCGAGGCGACTCCGCCGGGGAATCGGCAGCCCATGCCGACGATCACCACGGGGTCGTCGTCGGCGGCCCGGCGTACTGCGACGGTCTTCCGCTGGGGTGCGGCGGCGGTGAGCGCGTCGTGCAGGTGTGCGGCCAGTTCGCCGAGGGTGGGGTACTCGAAGACGACGGTGGCGGGCAGGGTGAGGCCGGTGAGCCGGCCGAGCCGGTTGCGCAGTTCGACGGCGGTGAGCGAGTCGAACCCCAGCTCCTTGAACGGCCGTCCGGCTCCGATGCCGTCGCCGTCGTCGTGCCCGAGGACGAGCGCGGCCTGTTCGCGCAGCAGCGCGGTGACGGTGCGCAGCCGTTCGTGGGCGGGCACGGCGGCGATCCGGTCGGCCCACGCTCCGCCCGTGCCGCCTCCCGGGCGCCGGGACGCGACCGGCACACGTATCAGCTCGTGGAACAGGGGCTTGAGCTGTCCGGTGACGGCTTCTTCGCGCAGCAGGACCTCGTCCAGCGGCGAGACGACGGTGTGCGGCCGTTCGGCGCGCAGGAGGGCGTCCAGGCCCGGTTCGGTGGCGACGGGCCCGACGCCGTGCCGGGCGAGCCGGACCCGGTCGGCCGCGCCGAGGTGGCCGGTCATGGCCCCGGTCTCCTCCCACAGCCCCCACGCCAGGGAGACGGCGGGCAGCCCGAGGGCGCGGCGGTGGGCGGCCAGGGCGTCCAGGAAGGTGTTGGCGGCGGCGTAGTTGGCCTGGCCGGGCACGCCGGCGGTGGCGACGGCCGAGGAGAACAGCACGAAGGCGTCGAGCGGCCGGCCGGCGGTGAGTTCGTGCAGCAGCCAGGCGGCGTCCGCCTTGGGCCGCAGCGCGGTGGCCAGTTGCTCGTGGGTCAGCTCGGCGACGGTCGCGTCGGCGAGGACGCCGGCGGTGTGCACGACCGCGCGTAGCGGACGGTCCTCGGGTACGGCGTCCAGCAGCCGGGCCAGGGCCTCGCGGTCGGTGACGTCGCAGGCGGCCACGGTCGTCTCGGCGCCGGCCTCGCGCAGCGCGGCGGTCAGCTCGGCCGCGCCGGGCGCGTCCGGTCCGCTGCGGCTGACGAGCAGCAGGTGCGGGGGCCGGGGCTGGGCGGCCAGGCGCCGTGCGACCAGCGCGCCGAGCGCTCCGGTGCCGCCGGTGACGAGCACGGTGCCCGCGCCGCTCCACGCGCCGGGCGCGGGGTCGGGGGCGAGGTCGTGCGTGGCGAGCCGGGGCAGGTGGACGCGGCCGTCCCGGACCGCGGACTCGGGTTCGCCGTGGTCGGCGGCGAGCAGGGCGGCCGGGGCGGGCCCATCGGTCTCCACGAGGCGGAAACGGCCCGGGTGTTCGGCGGTCGCGGTGCGCAGCAGCCCTCGTACGGGGGCGGCGGCGAGGTCGCCCGAGCGGATGACGACATGCAGCGGGACGTCGTCCCACCCGGGTGTCGCGAGCCAGCGCTGGAGGAGGTCGAGGACGGCGGCGGTCAGGGTGTGGGCGCGCGCGGGGAGAGGGACGGCGGGGGCGGTCTCCGGGCCGGGGCGGGCCTCCGCGTCGGGGGCGGTCTCCGAGCCGGGGCTGGATTCCGTACGGCCGTCGGTCGCCGCGCCGCGATCGGTCCCCGTATCTCGGTCGGCCCCCGTGCCGGGGTCAGTCCCCTTGCCGCGGCCGGTCTCCGCACCACGGCCGGTCTCCGGGTCGGTGACGGGGACCAGGACCGCGTCCGGGCGGGTGTCCAGGCCTTCGAGGCCCAGCAGGGCGTCCAGGTCGGCGACACTGCCGGCGTCGGTGACGAGGCCGGTGTCGCCGAGACCGCCGAGGACGAGCGGGGTTCCCGTCGCGGCGCGGGGCGCGGGCAGTTCGCGCCACTCGATGTGGTGCGCGGTGCGGGCGCTCGGCCGCTCGCCGGTGAGGTCGGCGCGGCCCACGGTCCGGAAGACCAGCGAGTCGACGGCGGCGACGGGCCGGCCGTGCTCGTCGGCGAGGACGCAGCGGAAGCGGGTGTCGGCGAGCGGTTCGATGCGGGCCCGCAGCCGGACCCCTCCGGTGGCCTCGGGGGCGAGCCGCAGCCCTTCGAACGCGAAGGGAAGCAAGGGACGTTCAGGATCGGGGGCGGTGCCGCCGACGAGTCCGGCGACGACCGGATGGAGGGCTGCGTCGAGGAGCGCGGGGTGCAGGGCGAAGCCCTCGCCGTCCGGTGCACCCGTACCGCCGCCGTCGCCGCCCTCGGTGCGGGCGAGTTCGGCGTACAGCGTTCCGTCGGCGGCCTTCCAGGCGGCCACCAGCCCCTGGAAGGCCGGTCCGTAGTCGTACCCGAGCCGGTACAGCCCGGCGTAGACGTCGTCCAAGGGGACGGGTTCGGCGTCGGCGGGCGGCCAGGCGGCGAACTCCTGGATCCGGTCGCCGAATGCGTCGTCGGCGGTCGGAGGCGGCGGCGTGTGCAGGGTCGCGACCGCGTGCGGCGTCCAAGGGTGCTCGTCATCGGCGCGCGCGTGCACGGAGAGTTCGCGTGCGCCGTCTGCGTCGGGTGCTCCGACCCGGACCTGAAGCAGCGTGGGCCGGCCGGGGTCGGGCACGAGCGGGGCGCGGACGGTGAGTTCGCGCACCTCCGGCAGCCCGACGGCGGCACCCGCGTGCGCGGCGAGTTCGGCGAAGGCCGTGCCCGGGACGAGCGTGGTGCCGAAGACGCTGTGGTCCGTGAGCCACGGCAGGGCGTCCAGGTCGATGCGCCCCGTGAACAGGGCGCTTCCGTCCGCGAGTTCGACGCGGGCGGCGAGCAGCGGATGCGGGTCGGCGGCGAGTCCCAGCCGTCCGGCGTCGGCCTGCCCGCCGCTCGGTGCGAGCCAGTGGCGGTCGGAGGCGAAGCGGTACGTCAGCGGCAACTCGGGTGTCTGCGCGGGGAGTTCCCAGGCGACCGGGACCCCGCCGAGGTGTGCGGAGCCGAGCGCCCGGAGGAACGCGTCCGGCCCGCCCCGGTCGCGCCGCAGGGTCGCGCCGGTGAAGGCGGCCACACCGCGCGCGGCGAGGATCTCCTCGACGGCGTAGGTGAGGACGGGGTGCGGGCTGACCTCGATGAACCGGCGGTGCCCGGAGTCGATCAGGCTGCCGACGGCGGTCTCGAACCGCACCGTCTGCCGCAGGTTGCGGTACCAGTATCCGGCGTCGAGGGTGTCCGTCACGACCGGGCCGCCGGTGACGGCGGAGTAGAACGCGGTACCGGCCGCGCGCGGCGCGAGGGTGCCCCCGATCTCCAGCAGGTGGGCGCGCAGCGGCTCGACGTATCGGGTGTGGGAGGCGTAGTCGACGGGGATGCGCCGGGCCCGTACGCCCTGCTCCTCGCAGCGGGCGAGGAGGTCGGCGAGGGCGGTGTCGCCGCCGGCGACGACGGTGGCGCGCGGCCCGTTGCGTACGGCGATCTCCAGCTCGTCGCCGTAGGGAACGAGGAGCGGGGCGAGCGCGTCGGCGTCGAGGGCGACGGAGACCATGCCGCTGTCCCCGGCGATGCCGGTCAGGGCGCGGCTGCGCAGGGTGACCAGCTTGGCGGCGTCGGCGAGGGACAGCGCCCCGGCGACATGGGCGGCGGCGATCTCGCCCTGCGAGTGGCCGACGACGGCGTCGGGCACGACGCCCGCGTCCCGCCACAGGGCGGCCAGCGACACCATCATGGCGAACAGCACCGGCTGGACGACGTCGACCCGGTCGAGGCCGGGGGCGTCGGGCGCGCCGCGCAGCACGTCGAGCAGCGACCAGTCGGTGTGCGGCGCGAACGCGTCGGCGCAGGCCTCGATCTCGGCGCGGAACACCGGGCTGGTGTCGAGGAGTTCGCGGGCCATCCCGGCCCACTGGGAGCCCTGGCCGGGGAAGACGAAGACGGTACGGCCGGGAGTCCGTTCGCCGGTGACGAGGTCGTCGTGGACCTCCCCGGCGGCGAGGGCGCGCAGCGCGGCGGCCAGCGCGTCCGGGTCGTCGGCGGGGAGGGCCGCGCCGTGGGCGAGGCGGGCGCGCCGGGCCAGGGCGGCGGCGAGGTCGGCCGGCTCGGTGTCGGGGTGGACGTCCAGGTACTCGGTGAGGGCGGCGGCCTGGCGGCGCAGCGCGGCGGGGGTGTTGCCGGACAGCAGGACGGGCGGGGCCGGCCGTACGGGGGCCTGGACCGCGCCGCGATCGACCGACTCCACGGGCTCAGGAGCCTGTTCGAGGACGACGTGGGCGTTGGTGCCGCTGATGCCGAACGACGACACACCGGCCCGGCGCGGCCGCCCCCGATCCGGCCACTCCACCGGATCCTGTAGCAGCGCGAGACCCGAACCCTCCCAACCGACATGAGGCGAGGGCGTGTCCGCGTGCAGCGTGCGCGGCAGCACACCGGCCCGCAACGCCATCACCGTCTTGATGACACCACCCACCCCGGCAGCCGCCTGCGCATGCCCGATGTTCGACTTCAACGACCCCAACCACAACGGCACTTCACGACCCGAGCCATACGCCGCGATCAACGCCTGCGCCTCGATCGGATCGCCCAGCCGCGTCCCCGTACCGTGCGCCTCCACCGCATCCACATCACCCGGCGACAGTCCCGCGTCCGCCAACGCCCGCGCGATCACCTCCTCCTGAGCCCGCCCGTTCGGCGCCGTCAGACCATTGGACGCACCGTCCTGGTTCACCGCCGAACCGGCCACCACCGCCAGCACCCGATGCCCCTCGCGCCGCGCCTTCGACAACCGCTCGACGACCAGGACGCCCACGCCCTCCGCCCAGCCGGTGCCGTTCGCCTCGGCGGAGAAGGCGCGGCAGCGGCCGTCCGGGGACAGGCCGCGCTGCCGGGAGAACTCCACGAACATGCCGGGCGACGCCATGACGGCCGCGCCGCCGGCGAGGGCGGTCCCGCACTCCCCCGACCGCACCGCGCGGACCGCGAGGTCCAGCGCCACCAGCGACGACGAGCAGGCGGTGTCCACGGTCAGCGCGGGACCCCGCAGCCCCAGCACGTACGCGATCCGGCCCGAGGCGACGCTGATGGTGGAGCCGGTGAGCAGATAGCCGTCGGAGCCCGCGCCGCCCTCGTGGAGGCGGGGGGTGTAGTCGGAGGCGGTCGCGCCGATGAAGACGCCGGTGTCGGTCTCCTTCAGCGCGTGCGGATCGATGCCGGCGCGTTCCAGGGCCTCCCAGGAGGTCTGGAGGAGCAGCCGCTGCTGCGGGTCGAGGGCCAGGGCCTCGCGGGGGCTGATGCCGAAGAACTCTGCGTCGAACTCGGCGGCGGTGTCGATGAATCCGCCGTGCCGGGTGGTGGAGGTGCCGGAGCGCTCCGGGTCGTCGGCGAAGAGGGCGTCGAGGTTCCAGCCGCGGTCGGTGGGGAAGCCGCCGATGGCGTCGGTGCCGTCGGTCACCAGCCGCCACAGGTCCTCGGGCGAGGCGACTCCGCCGGGGAATCGGCAGCCCATGCCGACGATCACCACCGGATCGTCGGTGTCCGCGGCCTTCCGCGGCCGGGCGAGGGGCGTCTCGCAAGGTGCTTCGGCGGCCGGGCGGAGGTGGGTGAGGAGGGCGTCGGTCGTCGGGTGGGCGAACAGGGCGGCGGCGGGCAGCTCGGCGCCGAGGACGCCGCTGAGCCGGTCGCGCAGTCCGACCAGCCCGAGCGAGTCGAGCCCCAACTCCTTGAAGGTGGCGGTGCGGTCGACGCGGGCCGGGTCGGTGAAGCCGAGGGCGGCGGCGACCTCGTCCACGATGCGCCGCTCGAACTCGGGGTCGGGGAGCGGGCCTTCGGCGGTCCCTTCGAGAGCCGTTGCGACGGGGGGCTGTTGGGCCTCCTGGCGTGCGGCCGTCGGCTCCTGGGACGACGCCGCGGGCTCCCCCGGGTCCGCCCCGCCCCCGAACGGGACCGCGCCGCCCCCGACCTGGTCCGTCCCGCCCTCCAGCCAGTACCGCTCCCGCTGGAAGGGATACGTCGGCAGCTCCACGCGTGGCCCGCCCGTCGGCAGGACGGCGTCCCAGTCCGGGTCCACCCCGGCGACGAAGAGCCGCCCGAGCGCCCGGTCGGGCTCGTCGTCCTTGCCGAGCACGGGGGCGTAGGTCGCCTCGCGCCCGGTGATCTCGCGGGCCAGGGCGCTGAGCGTGGTGCCCGGTCCGGCTTCCAGCAGGACGCCCGCGCCGAGGGCGTGCAGCCGCCGTACCGCGGTCTCGTACCGGACCGGCCGCCGGGCGTGCTCCACCCAGTAGTCAGCGTCCAGGGTCGTCACCAGGTCCCCGGTCACCGTCGAGACGAAGGGGACGCGGGCCGGGCGGAAGGCGATGCCGTCCAGCACCGTGCGGAACTCGGCGAGCATGGGCTCCATCAGCGAGGAGTGGAAGGCGTGGCTGACGTCGAGGCGCCGGTGCCGCCAGCCGCGTTCGGCCGCCCGCGCCGCGATCTCGTCCAGGGCGCCGCTCGCGCCGGAAAGAACCACGGATGCGGGGCCGTTGACGGCGGCCACGTCCACGGGCCCGCTCCCGGCCAGGGCGACGAGTTCGGCGACGGAGTCCTCGGCGGCCCCGACCGCGAGCATGCCGCCGCCGTCGGGCAGCGCGTCCATCAACCGGCCGCGCGCGGCGATGAGTTCGGCGGCCTGACCGACGTCGAGAATGCCGGCGGCGTGGGCGGCGGCGACCTCGCCGATGGAGTGCCCGGCGACGAAGGCCGCTTCGACGCCGAGCGAGGCGAGCCAGCGGTGGGTCGCGATCTCCACCGCGAACAGGGCGGGTTGGGTGTAGGCGGTGCGGCCGAGCAGCGCGGCGGCGTCGGTGCCGGGCTCCGCCCAGACGACGTCCTCGATACGGCGGGGCAGATGCGGGGCGAGGGCCTCGGCGGCCTCGTCGAACGCGGCCCGCCACACCGGCGACTCGTCGTAGGCCCGTCGGCCCATGCCGAGCCGCTGGCTGCCCTGGCCGGGGAAGAGCACGGCCGTGGCTCCCTGACCGGTCCGTCCGGTCACGACGCCGACGGCGGCCCGCCCCGCGGCGAGGGCGGCGAGAGCGGCCCGTGCGTCCCCGGTGACGGCGGCGCGGTGCTCGAAGGCGGTACGGGTGGTGGCCAGGGCGCGCGCGAGCCCGGCCGGCGCGCGGCCCTCCCTCTCGATCAACTCGCCGATCCTGCGCGCCTGTTCCCGGAGTGCGGCGGCGTTCCGGGCGCTCAGGACCAGGGGCGCGGCCGGTTCCCCCTCCCGCGGCACACGTGTGTCGTCCGGCACGGGCGGCGCCTCGGCGACCACGACATGGCAGTTGGTGCCGCCCATGCCGAAGGAGCTGACGCCGGCCAGCAGCCGCTCGTCGGGGCGCGGCCACGCGCCGGTCTCGGTGCGCACGGACAGGCCGAGTCCGTTGAGGTCGATGTCGGGGTGGGGCTCGCTGTGGTTGAGCGTGGCGGGCAGTTCGCGCCGGGCGACGCCGAGGACGGTCTTGAGCAGTCCGGCGATGCCGGCCGCGCCCTCCAGGTGCCCGATGTTGGTCTTGACCGAGCCGACCTCCAGGACGGGCCGCCGTACGCCGCCGTCGCGGGCGAGTCCGAGGCCGCGCGCCTCCAGCGGATCGCCCACCGGCGTGCCGGTGCCGTGGAGTTCGACGTACTGGAGTGCTTCGGGCGGGACTCCGGCGGCGGCGCAGGCGCGCCGGACGACGTCGGCCTGGGCCTCGGGGCTGGGCACGGTGAGGCCGTCGGTGGCGCCGTCGTTGTTGACAGCGCTGCCGAGCAGCACGGCGTGGACGTGATCGCCGTCGGCGAGGGCGGCGTCGAGCGGCTTGAGCAGGACGAGGCCGGCGCCCTCGCCGCGTACGTAGCCGTTGGCGCGGCGGTCGAAGGTGTAGCAGCGCCCGTCGGGCGAGAGGCCGCCGAACCGGGCGACGGCGGCGGTGGAGGCGGGGTCCACGATCAGGTTGACGCCGCCCGCGAGGGCGAGGCGCGACTCGCCGCGCCTGAGGCTCTCGCAGGCCAGGTGGACGGCGACGAGCGAGGAGGACTGAGCCGTGTCGACGGCGATGCTGGGGCCGCGCAGCCCGAGGGCGTAGGAGACGCGGTTGGCGAGGATGCCGCGGGTGGTGCCGGTGAGGGTGTGCCGGCCGGGTCCGGTGCGGCGCGCGAGGGTCGCGTACTCGTCGGCGAGGGAGCCGACGAACACGCCGGTGGCGGTGGTGCGCAGGGCGGCGGGCAGGATGCCGGCGTGTTCCAGGGCCTCCCAGGCCAGTTCGAGGACCAGGCGTTGCTGGGGGTCCATGGCGGTGGCCTCGCGGGGCGAGATGCCGAAGAAGGCGGGGTCGAACCGGTCGATGGCGTCCAGGTATCCGCCGTGGCGTATGCCGGGGTGCCCGGCGGCGAGGTGGGCGACGGAGCCCGGTCCGGCCGCGGGTCCGGCCCGGTGTTCGGGTACCTCCCGTACGGCGCTGCGGCCGTCGCGCAGGAGCCTGAAGAAGGCGTCGGGGTCGGGGGCCCCGGGGAGCCGGCAGGCCAGGCCGATCACGGCGATCGGGGCGACCGGCGCGGCCGGTCCGACCAGGGTGGTCGTGGTCCGCGGGGCTTCCTGTGCGTCGGTGCGCTTGCCGCTCAACTACAGCCTCACTCTCGGTCGGGACGGTTCCGGTCGCGGCGGGGTGGACCACCGGGGCGACGGATTCGGCCGCGGCGGTGGTACGACTCCGGCGGCGCCGCGACCACCGCGGCGGCGGGTACGGCTCCGGCGGCGGACACGGCCACGGTGACGGGTACGACTCCCTTGACGGGGACGGCCGTTGGGCGGGGATCGGCAGCTGCGCCCAAAGGTGGCCGCGGCACATGAGCCGACTGCGGCGGGCGGGTCAGGACAGCTCGGCGACTTCGGCGAGCACCGCGCGCACCGTGTCCGCCACGTCCGGCAGCCGCGGGTTCAGATAGAAGTGGTCGCCCGGCAGTACGCGCAGCGCGAAGGGGCCGGTGGTGTGGTCCGCCCAGCGCCGGGCGTCGGCGACGGGCACCAGCGGGTCGCGGTCCCCGACGAGCGCGCGGACGGGACAGCGCACCCGGGCGGCGGGCTCGGGGACGTAGTCGTGCAGGGCCCGGTAGTCGGCGCGCAGGGCGGGCAGGACCAGTTCGCGCAGGTCGGGGTCGTCCAGGACGGCCCGCTCGGTGCCGCCGAGGCGGAGTACCTCCGCGACGAGGGAGTCGTCGCCGCGCAGGATCGCGGGGTCGACGCGGGTCAGGGCGGGCGCCCGGCCGCCGGAGGCGAGGAGCGCGGCGGGCGCGGGACCGTGGCCGCGTTCGCCCAGCAGGGCGGTCTCGAAGGCGACGAGGGAGCCCATGCTGTGGCCGAAGTAGAGGAGCGGCGCGCGGCCTTGGGCGACCGGTGTGCCGTGGACGGCCTCGCCGATCGCCGTCAGGGTGCGGGCGGCGAGTTCGCGTATGTCGTGCACCGGGGGGTGGGTGCGGCGTTCGAGCCGTCCGGGGTACTGCACGGCGAGGACCCGGACGGCGGGTGCGAGGGCGCGGGCGAGCGGGGTGAAGAAGCCGGCCGAGCCCCCGGCGTGCGGGAAGGACACCAGGCAGGGGGCGTCGGGTTCGGCGGGCGCGTACTCGCGCAGCCAGTCGGCGGCGGTGCCGGTGAGGCGGTGCGCGGGAAGCGTTGTGAGCGAGTTCGCGGGCGGGCTCATCGCTTCGCTCCGGCGGCGCGGGCCGCCTCGACGGCGGCGGCGAGTCCGGCCGTGGTCGTCGGGTCGGCGTCCGGGCGCATCCGCTGGACGGCGAGCAGGCTCCACACCTTGGTCTCGGCGAGGTGGCCGGGCGCGCCGTGCACGTCGTCGTGCTCCAGCAGCCGCAGGTCGGCCACGTGCCGCCGCAGCCGGTCGGTGTCGCCGGGCGGCACGATCTCGTCGCGGCGGGCGCTGACGGTGGCGAACGGGACGGCGAGGGCGCGGAGTTCGTCGTCCTGGAGGGCCCAGTCCCGGATCCGCTCGTACACGGCGTCGGCGGGTACGCCGGCCAGGTGGGCGAGGGTGTCGCGGGTGATCCGGGGGACGCGGCGCTGCCATTCGGCGTCGGTGAAGAAGTCGTGGACCGGGGTGCCGTTGCCGACGATGCCGCGGATGCGCGGGTCGGCGAGGGCGGCGCGCAGGGCGAGGTGGCCGCTGAAGCTGAGGGCCAGCAGATAGGTGCGGGAGACGTCGGCGCGGCCGTCGAGGGCGTCGAGGATCGCGGTGAACAGGCGGGAGCTGTCGCGTTCGTAGCGCAGCGGGTTCTCGCCGACGCCGGGCAGTTCGGCGACGGCGGCGGCCAGCCCGAGGGAGGTGAGCTGCGGCAGCAGGGGGCCCCACTGCTCCTTGGTGCTGACGATACCGCCGGTCACGACGAGCAGCGGGCGGGGTGTGCCGGTGGAGAGTCCGGCCGTCCAGATCCGGACGGGTGTGCCGCCGACGTCGACCGTCTCCGGTTCGATGCCGGTGTCCCCGGCCTTGCGCCAGCGGTCGAAGGCGTCGACGGAGCGTTCCAGGGCGCGGGCCCGGCCGGGGCCGTCCACGAACGGGAAGCGTCCCAGGAGGTAGTACTGCGCGGCGGCCAACGGCTGCCCGGCCGCGTCCAGTTCGTCGCCGGCGCGGATCCATTCGTACGCCCATGAGCCGGGGGCGTCGCCCTGGTCGGTGGTGATCCGGTCCAGGAGGGGGGCGTAGTGGTCGGCGGGAAGGTCCTGGGAGACGGCGTGCGCCACAACGAAGCGCTTGAGTTCGTCCAGGTCGTTGCCATGGTCGCTCCCCTCGGCGGAACCGGCGGGCGCCGAAGCGGCGGTGGTGTCGGTCATACGGGGTACGCCTCCAGCGCGTCCTTGATCTCGGTGAGCACGTCGGCGGCCTCGGCGCCGTCGATCACCCGGTGGTCGAAGGTGAGGGAGAGCCGCAGGACCGGGGCGGCGACGATCGCCCCGTCGCGGACGACCGGCCGTTCGGCGATGCGGCCGACGCCGAGGGTGACGGTGGTGCCGCCGACGGAGTGGAAGCCGTCGACGGCCCGGTGGCCGAGCGAGGTGACGCTGAAGGTGCCGGTGATCTCCGGGCGGCGCTCCAGCAGTCCGGCCGCGGCCCGGAACCGGTCGAGGGCCTCCTGCCAGGGCAGGGCGCGCAGGGCCCGGATCGGCGCGAACCGCTCGGCGGTGTCGGGGTCGTCGGCGAGGGCGCGGTCGAGGTGGTCCTGGACGGTGTCGAGGGTCGCGTCCTCCAGGCCGGGGATCACGGTGGCGAGGACCACGCGGCGGCCGTCGAGGGTGCGGTCGAGGGTGACCTTGGCGCTGACGGTGTCGTAGGTGGCGACGGCCGGGTCGAGTCGGCCCTGGATGGCGCCGTTGGCCTCGGGGTGCTTGCGCAGCACTCCGGCGGCGGCGTGGACGACGTAGGCGACGACGGAACGGCGTCGGCCGTCCTCGCGGGCCTTCGCGCGGGCGGCGACGATCGCGCTGGCGTCGACCTCGGTGTCGAGGTGGACGGGCGCGAAGTCCCGTATCTGGTCGAGGAAGAAGAGGGTGTGCCGGCGCTGGGTGGGGAACGGTCGTACGCTCAACGGGTCACCAACTCGTAGATGGACGCGAGGCTTTGCGCGTCGAGGAAGTCGGGCAGCGACAGCGGGGCGCCGGTCTCCTTCTCCAGCAGGCTGAGCAGGGTCAGCAGATGGACGGAGTCCCAGCCCTCCAACGCGTCGAAAGGGCGGTCGAGTTCGGTCTCGTCGATGTCGATGCCGAGTTCGTCGCGGACGAGGCCGGCGAAGTCCGCCCGGTCGAGTGTCGCGCTCATCTCAGTTGCCTCCGTCGCGTTCGAGGGCGAGGCCCGAGCGGATCCACTTGCTGGACTCGATGGCGACGGCGACGGCCCGGGAGGGGGCGCTCATCGTGTCGAGCAGGCGCTCCAGCTGGAAGAAGAGCAGGGCGTTGCCGTTGTTGCCGGTCTCGCCGACCACGGTGATCTCCTCGGCGAGCGGGAGGTCGAGCCGTTTGACGATCTTCTCGGTCATCGTGACGGACAGTTGCGGGGGCAGCAGGTAGGTGATCTCGTCGCGCTCCCAGCCGAGGTCGTCGAGGAGTTCGTCGGTCACCTCGGCGGCGAGTTCGGGGACGAGTTCCTCGATGGCCTTGTAGTCCTCGTTCGCGGGTGTGTCGGCGCGGTCGCGGTCGGCGGTGCCGTACCAGCGCAGCACCTGGCCCGGCTCGCGGTCGAGGCCGGCCAGCCGGGTCAGTACGGTGCGGACGATCGGGGCGTCGTCGTGCCCCGGCTCGGCGGTGAGGACGGCGGCTCCGGCGCCGTCGCCGAACAGGACGTAGTTGACGAGGAGTTCGGGCGGCAGGGAGCGGAGGTCGGCGTGCACGTCGTAGTGCTTGGCGATGACGTCGCCGCCGATGACGAGGGCGGTGCGGTGGCGGCCGGTGGCGAGCAGGGCGGTGGCCACGTCGAAGGTCTGCACGGCGCCCGAGCAGCCGGACTGGAGCTGGAAGGTGGGGATGCCGTCGATGCGGAGCCGGTCGGCGACGACGTTGACGGTGGCCGGCATCAGGGTGTCGGGGGTCGCGGAGCCGAGGACGACGACGTCGATGTCCTGCGCGGACACCCCGGCCCGGACGAGCGCGGCCCCGGCGGCCGTCGTGGCGAGGTCGGCGAGGGACTCGCGGGGTTCGCCGGTGGCGAGGTCGACGGCGAGATGGCGGGTGCGGGTGCCGATGAACGTGTCGACCCACTGCCGCCAGAGCCGGTCCATGCCGAACCGTTCGGCCAGCGCCTCGGTGTCGACGGGGGGTCCGGGCAGGGCGGTCCCCGCGGACAGCACGCGCACCGTACGGTCCGGATGCAGGTCCACCACGTGGCGTCCTCCTCTCGTTCCGGTCGTTCCGGTCGTTCCGGTTACGGTTCCGGCTTCCGTCCGGACGCTAGGAGCGCGGTCTAAAGCAGCCCTAATCCAGTGCGGGCGGCGGGGCGTTGCTTTAGCGCGGCTTCAGCGGGGTCGTGGAGGGTGGGCGGGTGACAGTCACCCGCCCGGCGTCCGTACCCGAATCCGCATCCGCATCCGCACATGCGCCCGCGCCCGCACCCGTGCCCGCGCGCCCGGACGCGGCGTCCTTCCGCGGCGCTCTGAGTCGTTTCGCGACGGGTGTGGTGGTGGTCACCGGGTTGGTCGGCGCGGAGGCGCGGCCGGCCGGACTCACCGTGAACTCCTTCACATCGGTGTCGCTGGACCCGCCGCTGGTGTCGTTCTGCGCGGGCCGCACCAGCCGCACCTGGCCGGTGCTCCAGACGGCCGAGCGGATCTGCGTGAACATCCTCGGCGCGGCCCAGGAGGAGACCTCGCGCCGGCTCGCCCGCAGCGGACCGGACAAGTTCACCGGGGTGCGGTGGTCGCCCTCCCCCGCGGGCCAGCCGGTCCTGGACGGCACGATCGCCTGGCTGGAGTGCACGGTGGAGGCCCAGCACCCGGCGGGCGACCACCACATCGTGGTGGCGCGGGTCCACGCCCTCGGGACGACGGAGGGCGACGGCCCGCTGCTGTTCTACCGGGGCGGCTACGGCCGCTTCACCCCGGCGTGAGGGACGGGGCCACGAGGACCCCGTACACGAACGTGTCCCGGTCCCGCACCCGAAGGCACACGACCGGGACAACGCAAGCTCAGGTGACCGGAGTTCGTCTGATCAAAGGATCTGGATGGCGGCGACCCTCGGCGGGCGGTTCGGGAAGGTGATGTCGGTCCAGCGCGGGATCTTCACCGAGTCGCCGTTGACGTCGTAGTAGATGAGGTCGTTGTTGCCGGTGAAGATCCGGTCGACCCACCACCCGCCGAAGTCGGTCTTCCCGGCGTTGGCGTAGCAGTCGACGCTCTGCCGGCTGTCGAGGTGCGACCAGATCTTCAGGAAGTTCTCCCCGCCGACGCACTGGACGTGGTCGATGGCGAAGGCGTTGCCGCTCGGCATCCCGAGCGTGAAAGCGGTGGCCGCGGCGAGCGCCACGGCGGCGGACCGCGCGACCCTCTTGCTCCTCGAAATCACGGTTTCCCCTCCGAAGTCGCGTCCCTGACGGAACGGTGCGTGGTCCACGCTAGGGGCGGAAGGCGCCCATTCCGTACGCGGTCAGGGAAAACGCATCAAAAGGGTGATGACGGGAGGTAATGCCGTGGCGTAGGGCGAACGCCGGAGGGCACACATTCACCAGCCAGTGGTCAAGCCCCCACCCGGCAGCACGCCGGGCGAGGGCTTCTTCCGTACCTACAGCCGGTCCCGCATCCGCTCCCGGGGCGTCACCACGGTCAGCCGTTCGGGCCGGTCCGAGGTCCACCGCCCGGGCCCGGCCTCAGGACGCAACACCCACACAACACCGCCTTCCACATCCGTGACCACGCCGCACCGGCCCGCGTCCTCGTCCCGAGCGAGGTCGCCCACCCACGGACTTCGCCGGGCCTCGCTCACCCTCGTGGCTCCAACTCCGCCCACACCCGCTTGCCCCACGGCAGCACATCGGTGCCCCAGCCCACGGCCAACTCCCCCACGAGCGCCAGGCCACGCCCGCCCTCGTCCTCGGGGCCGGGCACTGTGCTCACCGGTCGCGCCGTGGAGAAGTCCACCACGCCGATGCGGACGCGGGTCGCACAGGGGCGGTCGATGACGACGCGGACGGCCTTCCGCCGGGCGTGCCGTACGGCATTGGCCACCAGTTCGGAGATGACCAGGGCTCCGTCCTCGGCCAGGTCGTCCATCCCCCAGGCGATCAAGGCCACACGCACCAGACGCCGCGCCGTCGCGGCGCTCTCGGGCACACGTGGCAAGGTCTCGCTGTAACCGGGGTGTCCCGTCGGACGGGCCCGCGTCGTAGGTTGCGGCATGTCGGTCTGCTTTCTCAGGTCGGCCGGACCCACGGAACCGGTCGCACGGTCACCGGGGCGTCGACCGCCATGAAAGCGACATGTCGCACACGCCGACAGGGACGCAACGTCCCACTTTCGGCACGCTCTTCACGTGCGCTACTCGACGACTCCCAGGAACTCCGCCAACGGGCGCAGTCCCGGCGGGTGGTTGGGGAGCGCCCAGAGGTCGCGCACGATGGCGACCGCCAACGTGTGGTGCTGCATCCAGGTGGGCGCCACCCGGCGCAGGGACTCCAGGGTCTTCACCGCTCCGGCCGCGTCTCCGATGTCGGTATGGGCGCGGGCCACGTCCAACAGCAGCCAGGTGCGCCAGGACGGCGGGGTGTCCTTGCTCAGCCGCATGCCCTTGGCCAGGGTCAACGCGTCGTGCGGGTGCCCGTACTGGACGGCGAGCCGGACACGTTCGATGCGGACCGACGACGGGCTGAAGACGCTGACCATGCGGTTGTCGCCTCCGTCGGGCAGTTTGGCGACCCGGGCGGCCTCCCGTTCCGCGGTCTCCATCATCGCCGCCGCGCGCTCGTAGTCCCCGCTCCGGGCGGCAGAGGTGGCGGCGCTCATGGTCAGGGCGCCCCACACCTTCAGTCCGTCGGCCGTGTCGGTACGCCCCGCGCCCGCCATGTCGTCGGCGACGCGGAGTGCGATGGTCAACGCGTCCTCCAGGCGTCCTTGCCGCTGGTACGTCCACGCCATGGAATTGACGATCATCGGCACGAGCAGCGGGTCCGAGGACCGCTTCGCCGCCTCTATGGCGCGCTCCAGGCTGGTGAGGGCGAGATCCGTCTTGCCCATCCGGACCGCGACATGCCCGGCGAGCTGAAGCGCCTTGCCCAGAGCGGCGAAACCGGCCCCGCGAAGGTCGTCGTCACCCGACGCCGCGGCGGCACGCGCATCGGCGATCAGTTCCGGCAGCGCCTTCATCACGGTGTCGAACTCCGCGGAATGGTACTGCGTCCAGCCGTCCGCGATCTGCTCGCGCAGGCGGTCCACGGAGAACTCCGGCCCGGGTGGCTCCGGTTCCGGCCCCCAGAGCGCCGGCATGATGGCGCGACGCACCGCCACGAACCGGGGCCCGTCGTTCTCGCCAGACGAGGAGACGGCAGGCGGATCGCCGAGGAGCGTGGTCAGTTCCACCCCGAGTCCGTCGGCCAGTGCGTGCAGCGTGGGCAGGCGTGCCGACTGCTTCCGCCCCTGTTCGAGCTGGCGGATCACATCCACGGACACCCCGGAGCGCTCGGCCAGCTCTTCCTGCGTCAGAGAGGCCAGCCGCCGCAGGCGGCGCAGGGCCCGTCCCAGATCTTCGTTCGCCACGTGGCCACGGTACGCCGCCGGAAGCGGAAGAAGACGCGGACGACGGGTGCCGGCCGGGGAGACCGGCGGCATCACACCACCGTTCCCATCAGGCGAGCCAGAGCCTTACGCGGACACCGTCTCCTCTCCGACCGTCCCTGTCCTGGGCGCTCGGCCCTGGCCTCGCCCTGGCCTCGCCGGGGCCTCGCCGGGGCCTCGCCGGGGCCTCGCCGGGGCCTCGCCGGGGCCTCGCCTGGTCGCGCACAGCGCGCCGCGGCGGCCGGGAACCGTCGTGTTCAGCTGGCCGCTGTCATCCGGTTGAAGTAGGACGCCAGTCGTTCGGCCGCGTCGGGGGCGAGGCCCATGCTCTCTATCCGGGCCGACTTCGCTCCGATCACGGCCGCGCGGTCGAACATCTCGGTCTCATAGGCGGCGATCGCGGCGGCGGGGTCGTCGCGGTGCTGGGCGAACGCCCGGGCCAGCAGAACGCCGTCCAGCATCGCCTGGTTGGCGCCCTCGCCCACCGGAGGCATCAGATGGGCGGCGTCGCCGAGCAGGGTGACGTCCGGGCGGGACGGCCACCGGGTGCCGACCGGCAGGGCCTCGATGTTCCGCCCGACCAGCGACCCGGGATCGCAGGCGCCAATCAGCGAGGTCAGCCCCGTGTCCCAGCCGGCGAAGAGCTCGTGGAGCCGCGCCACGACGTCACCCCACTCCGCGTCGCCGAAGCCCTGCCGGTCGACCCAGTCCGCGTCCACACGTGTGGTCACGGACACCCGGATCGTGCCGTCGCCGGACCGCTGCGCCCCCAGGTTGAGGTTGTCGCCGAGGGCCATCAGGCTGCCCGGCCCGACGAACTCGGCGACCCGGGGCCGGCGTCGGTCGGCGTCGGTGATCGCCAGCTGGAGGTAGGCGGACAGGTGGACCGGCCGCGCGTCCGTGAGGAGCGGGCGTACGCGGGAGCGCGCGCCGTCCGCGCCTACGAGGATGTCGCAGTCCGCGTGGCCGCCGTCCGCGAACTCCAACCGGTGGCCGCCGTCGGGCAGTCCCTCGACCCCGGTCAGCCGACGGCCCCAGCTCACCGCCTCGTCCGGCACCCTGGACAGCAGCAGTTCGCGGAGCACCCCGCGGTCGATCTCCGGGCGGCTGCCCCCGCCCGGCTCGGGGACGCGGTGCACCAGCGTGCGGCCGGCCGGGTCGAGGATCCGCAGTTCCTCGCCCTCGGGCCGGGCGTCGGCCCGGAACGCCTCGGTCAGTCCCAGCTCGTCCAGGGCGCGCTGCCCCGACTCGGGGTGCAGGTCCAGGGTGCCGCCCTGGGTACGGGCGGCGCGCCCGGCGTCCCGCTCGTAGACAGTGGCCGCGATCCCCTGCCGGTGCAGCATCCCGGCCAGCGCCAGTCCGCCGAGGCCGCCTCCGACGACAGCGATCCGGGGCGCCCTCTTCACGTCGGTCGTGTTCATGCAGTTCTCCATCCCGAGCGTTCCGTACGGTGTACGGAAGTTACCGTACACCGTACGCCAGGAATACGGTGTACGGTAAGGGCGTGGAGCAGTTGATCTGGGAACGTCCCGAACCGCGCGGGCGCACGGTCGCCCCCACGGACCGGGGCAGGATCGTGGCGGCCGCGATCGCGCTGGCCGACGCCGAAGGACTGTCGGGACTGTCGATCCGCAAGGTCGCCGCCGAGCTGCGAGTCAGCCCGATGCGGCTGTACGGGTACATCGCCACCAAGGACGAACTGCTCGACCTGATGGCCGACTCCGTCTACGGCGAGATCGCGGCGGCCCTCGACGCCCCCGCCGAGTGGGAGCGGGCGCTCCACGAGATCGCCGTCGCCACCCGCGACGCCGCCCTGCGGCACGAATGGTTCGTGGAACTGATCGGCGGCAGGCCGCACTTGGGCCCGAACGCGCTGAAGGTCATGGAGGCCACCGCCTCGACCCTGGCCCGCGCCCTGGGCCCGGACGGCGGCGACCGGCTCATGCCGGCCCTCGGCGTCTTCAACGCCTATCTGGTCGGCGCGGTCCGCAACGAGGTCACCGAACGGCGCATCGCCCGCGAGACCGGCACCGACGAGGCCCAGTGGCAGGCGTCGGTCGCGGGTTACCTCAACCGGCAGCTCGCGACCGGGCGTTACCCGACCACCCGGCGCATCCTCGACGCGCAGCCCGAGGACGATCCCGGCAAGACGTTCGCCTCGGAAGTGGCGATCATCGTCCGGGGCCTGACGCACACCGAGTGACCGAGCCGGACGCCCCGGCGTTCACCCGCAGGCCGGCGGTCGGCGTACGTTCAGCGACATACGTCAGCGGCGTACGTCGGCACCGCGCCCCCGCACTGCAACCCCGCACTGCAACCCCGCGGCGCATCCCCCGCACCGCAACCCCATACCGCACCCCTCGCACCGCCCCCCGCACCGCTCCCCTCGCAGCGCAACCACCACAGCGCGTACCGACGTCCGTCCAGACGTCCGCAAGATCACGGACCCTGACGGAGGACGCGCCCATGACGGCAACAGCCACCCGTTACCTCTACCTCACGCGGCACGGTGAAGCGTCCGAGGACGAGAGCGAGTTGGCGGACACCGGCCGCCGGCAAGCCGTCCTGCTCGGGAAGCGGCTGCGCGCGGCCCCGCTCACGGCGATCCACCACGGTCCGCTCGCCCGCGCGGAGCAGACGGCGCGGCTGATCCACGAACAGCTCGACGGCGTCCCTCTGCGGCCGTCCGAGGCGGCGGGCGACTACATCCCGTACATGCCGCGCCGCGAGGAGCTGCCGCCGGAATCGGCCGACGCCACGCTCGCCCACCTGGCCCGGTTCCCGGCCGAAGAGCGCGAAACAGGACCCGAGTCGGCCCGGGCGGCCCTCGCACGGTTCACCGGACCGGTCCCCGGCGACGAGCCGCGCCACGAACTCGTCGTCACGCACAACTTCCTCATCGGCTGGCTCGTCCGGGCCGCCCTCGACGCCCCGAAGTGGCGCTGGATCGGCATCCACCACGCCAACGCCGCGCTGACCGTCATCCGCTACGCCCCCGGCCGCCCCGCGTCCCTGCTGCTCCACAACGACGCGAGCCACCTCCCCGCCGACCTCCGCTGGACCGGCTTCCCGCCCGATCTTCGCCTGCCCGTCTGATGGACCGGCTTCCCGCCCGACCTCCGCCTCCCCGTCTGAGGGCAGTCCCGCCCCTCTGCTCCTGCGGGTCGGGGGACGTGCCGTCGGCGCGGCGCCGGAGTCGGGCGGCGCTCACCGCACCCCGCCAGGCCGTCCGGCGAGGCCATTTCGCACCACCTGCGGCCGGATCATGGGTGGTTCTGCACCTCGATCGCCGTGCGTCCGTCCCGGACACTGGGGCCCACACCGTTCCTCCGGAGCCCACCGTTCCTCCGGAGCCCACCGTTCCTCCGGAGCACCGGGATCACCGCTCACCAAGCGGCTCCGTCTCCTCCAGCACCCCAGTCCCCCAATTCCCCAGTCCCCCAATCCCCAGCCGACCCGCGGCCGGCAGCGGCCTCAACCAGAACCGGGAACACCATGCCCCGAACCGACGTGACCTTCCCCTCCGGCACCGGCTTCTGCGCCGCCTGGCTCTACACGCCCACGGTCTCCGAGGAGAGCACGGCACCGGCGACTCGACCGATCGTGGTGATGGCGCACGGACTGGGCGGCGTCAAGGAGGAGCGTCTGGACGCCTTCGCCGAGCGGTTCACCGCCGCCGGCTATCTGTGCCTGGTCTTCGACTACCGCCACTTCGGCGCCAGTTCAGGCGAACCGCGCCGACTGCTCGACATCGGACGGCAGCGCGAGGACTGGAAGGCGGCCGTCGCCCACGCCCGCACCGTCGACGCGGCCGACCCCGACCGCGTGGTCGTGTGGGGCACCTCGTTCGGCGGCGGGCACGCGATCGTCACCGCCGCCGAGGACCCGCGGATCGCGGCCGCGATCGCGCAGTGCCCCTTCACCGACGGCCTCGCGTCCTCCACGGCCGTCCCACCGCTGACCTCGCTCAAGCTCACGGTCCGCGCGCTCGCGGACGCGCTCGGCTCGCGTCTGGGCCGCGCCCCGGTCATGGTCCCCACCTACGGCGAGCCGGGCTCCACCGCGCTCATGACGGCTCCCGACGTCGTCGCCGGCATGGCGCGGCTCCTGCCTCCCGGCGCGGACTGTCCGAAGGACGTCGCCGCCCGCTTCGCGCTCGACATCATCCGCGACTTCCCGGGCCGCCAGGCCAAGAACGTCGCCTGCCCGATCTTCTTCGCCGTCTGCGAGCGGGACTCCGTCGCCCCACCGCGGCCCACCCAGAAGTACGCCAGGCGCCCAAGGGCGAGATCAGGCTCTACGACGCCGGCCACTTCGACATCTACGTCGGCGAGGACTTCGAGCGCAACGTCACCGACCAGCTGGACTTCCTCACCCGCCACGTGCCCGCCGCCTGAGCACACGCCCGGTACCCCCGTCTTCCGCGGAAGGAACCGCCATGCCCCGCTACCACCTCGCCGGCCGCACCGTGCTGATCACCGGCTCCACCGGCGGCCTCGGCACGGCGCTCGCCCGCGCCCTGCGCGCACGGGGCGCGGGCCTCGCCCTCCTCGACCTCGACGGCGACCTCGCACACCGGCAGGCCGCCGCCCTCGGACCGGAGGCGGTGGCGCGGGGCTGGGCCGCCGACGTACGCGACCTCGACAGCCTGCGGTCGGCGGCCGACGACGACGCCGCTCACTTCGGCCGCCTCGATGTCGTCGTCGCGGGCGCCGGAGTCGGTTCCATGGCGCCGCTCGAAACCCTCGACCCCGAGGTCTGGGAGCGGGTCGTCGACATCGACCTCTCCGGCGTCTGGCGCACCTTCCGCACCGGCCTCCCGCACGTCAAGCGGCACCGGGGCTACCTGCTCGCCGTCTCATCCATGGCCGCCTTCGTGCATTCGCCGCTCAACGGCCCCTACGTCGCCGCCAAGGCCGGGGTGTGGGCGCTGTGCGACGCCACCCGGCTCGAACTGCGCCACCAGGGCGTGGGCGTGGGCAGCGCCCACCCGACGTTCTTCAAGACCCCGATGATGGACGACGTCCACGCCGACCCCGCGGGCGCCACGCTCTGGGGCGGCAACCGGGCCGGCCTGTGGAAGATGGTCCCCCTCGGGAAAGTCGTCGACGCCGTCGTGACGGGAATCGAACGCCGTTCCCCGATGATCGTCGTGCCGCGCCGCATCGCGCCGGCCGCCCGGACGCCGGGTCTCGTCCGACCGCTGGTGGACCGGATCGGGTTCCGCGGCACCACCGTCCCCGATGCCATCGCCAGGGCCACGGAGACCGGGTGGATCACCCGGCGCTGAACCACGACCGGCGTCCGCGTCAGTGCCCGAAAACGACGGAGGGCCGGTCCCGGACGCCGTTCACGTGCGCGGACGACGTCCGGTCCCCAACCGGTCCCCGCGAAACAGGTCCGTGACGCATGCGCATCTCGGTCGCCGCCGGGACGAGAGGCTCCTCATCGAGCGCCTGCCCGGCCGCCCGCACTGCCGAGCGGGCGGTCACCGTGGAGGGTCTCGTGTCGAGAATTCCGCTCCTGCCGTTGCATCACCGCGCGATGTCGTGTGATCGGTGCGCCGCACCGAAGCACCAGCTCATACTGCTCGTCCGGCGCCAGACGTTCCTCCTGATCAAGCATGCGCCGACCGTGCGGCGGTCACTGACCGAAGCTCGACGATTCCGCCGCGGCCGAACGCCGAGACCAGGCTGACTGATAGCACGTCAGCACACTGGCTATCATTCGTTCGCTCGCGCGACGCACACTTGATCGATCAATGGGGGACACGGGGAATGGGCTACACAATCCCTGGGTGGCTGGACGAGATACTCGACGTCATCGGGATCAACTTCCCGAACGTGGACGAGGACGACTTCCGTGAAATGGCCACGTCCATGCGCGAGTTCGCCGACAACTTCGAGGGCAAGGGCGGCGACGCGCACCAGGCGGTGGCCCGGATCCTGTCCTCCTCGCAGGGCTGGGCCGTCGACGCGATGGAGAAGCACTGGTCTCATGTCAAGGCCGGGCACCTCGACAAGATCCCAGAACTGGCACGGCTGTTCGCGGACGCGTGCGATGTCGTCGCGGACATCATCTACGGGATGAAGATCAAGGCCGAGATCGAACTGGGTGCGATGGCCGCCTCGGTGGGCGTCTCCCTCGGCCTCGCCGCGTTCACCGGCGGCCTGTCGGCACTGCTGGGCGCGGCCGAGATCACCGCGATGCGGCAGGCGGTGAAGCGGATCGTCGACGAGGCCGCCGACCGGATCGTGGACGAGCTGGTGGCCCGAGTGACCGAGCCGGTCAACGCCAAGCTGGAGAAGATGGTCGAGGACGCGGTCCTGGACCTGGCCGAGGGCGCGTTCTCGCTGCCCCCCGAGCCGAACGCGGGCGGCGGCGGTGGACCCGTCAAGCACGGCCACGGCGGCGGCATGCAGCTGGCATCGGCCGGCGGCGGGGCCATGATGCTCGCGTCCGCCGGTACAGGCCCAGGTGGCGAGGTGGACCTGTTCATCGACCACGTCGAGTTCGAGGACGGCGCCGACAAGGTCTCCCGCCACGGCGGTGAGCTGCACACCGCCGTCACCGCCCCGCTTGAGCGCGCGAAAGGCCACTTCGGCCGCACCAAGGGCAAGGACGCTTTCACCGCGCCCTTCGAGTCGGTGCTGGAGGGCGCCCTCAAGGGCTCCGAGAAGGCCGTCAAGAAGGTCGTCAAGCATCTCGCCGAGACCGTCCCGGACCGCGTGAAGGCCACCTCCCGTCTGCACAAGGGCAACGACATCGACGCTGGCCGCCGGGCCGACAGCGTCCACGTCAACTCCAGCCGTTCAGGCGATGGTTCAGGAACCCGTCACGGCGCTCCCTCGTCCGGCCGCAAGCCCGACCCCGGCCTGAAGATCGACTCGTCGAAACTGTCCCGGCAGGCCCGCGAGCTGGACGCCAAGCAGTTGTGCGGCGACCCGATCGACATGTCCAGCGGCCAGATGGTGCTCGCCCAGACGGATGTGGCGTTGCCGGGTGTGCTGCCCCTGATCCTGCGCCGCACCCACCTCTCCGGTTACGCAGCAGGCCGCTTCTTCGGCCCGTCCTGGGCCTCCACCCTCGACGAACGGATCCAGCGGGACGACGCGCTGGGCGGATACTGGTGGCACCGGGAGGATGGGTCGGCACTCGCCTATCCGCGTATGCCCGACCTGCCCGGCGATCGGGTGGGGTCCGCCGAGGGCGCCCGCCTCCCGCTGACCTATGTGAGCCGCGGCAGCGGTTACGTCCTGACCGTGGAAGACCCGTACTCAGGACTCACGCGCCAGTTCGAAGCCGGCACAGCGCGGGGCGGACCGTGGTGGCTGGTCGGCATCGAGGACCGCAACGGCAACCACATCTCCCTCGAACGCGACGAGGACGGTGTGCCGCTCACCGTCACCCACAGCGGTGGTTACCGCATACGCGTCGACCATGACGACCAGCAGCGCGTCACCGCGCTGTGGGCCCTCACCGACGGCGCCCCGGTACGCCTGCGCGCCTTCGGCCACGACGCCGAGACCGGGAACCTGGACGAAGTCCGCAACGCGGTCGACGCGCCCACGCGGTTCACCTACGACAGCGCCCACCGCGTGACGGGGTGGCGGGACTCCAACGACACCGAGTTCGCCTACGTGTACGACGCCGAGGGACGCGTGGTCGAGACCCGCGGGACCGACGGCATCCTCACCTCCCGCCTGACCTACGGCGAGCGCCAGGACGACGGCACCAGCACAGTCGCGTACACCGATTCGCTCGGCAACACCACGATCTACCGCGCCAACCGGCGTGGGCAGATCGTCGCGATCACCGACCCGCTCGGGCACACCACCACCCAGACCTGGGACCGCCACGACCACCTGCTCTCCCGCACCGACCCGCTGGGCCGTACCACCCACTGGACCTGGGACGACGCGGGCGACCTCGTCTCGGTCACGGCTCCCGACGGCACGAGCGGCCACGTCGCCTACAACGCCTCGCACCTGCCGGTCCGCATCACCGATCCGCAGGGGGCGACCTACGTCCAGGACTTCGACGCACGCGGCAACTGCACCGCCCTGACCGCACCGGACGGCTCGATCCACCGGTTCACCCACCACTCCACGGGCGCCGTCGCCACGGTCGGCGGTCCCGCGGGCGACACCCTCCGCATCGCCACCGACCCGGCGGGCCTGGCCACCGTCGTGGAAGACGCGCAGGGGAACCGCACCCGCTATCTGCGGGACGCCTTCGGACGCCCGGCGCGCATCACCGACCCGACCGGGGCGACCACCACGCTCGTGTGGGACGCCGAGGGGCGGCTGCGGGAACGCACCGCGGCCAACGGCGCCACCGAATCCTGGTCGTACGACGGAGAGGGGAACTGCACCGGCCACACCGACGCTGTCGGCGGGCGTACGCGGCTGATCCACGGCCCCTTCGACCTGCTGGTCGCCCGTGTCTGCCCGGACGGCGCGGAATACCGGTACCGCTACGACACCGAGCGCCGGCTGACCGAGGTACTCAACCCCCGGGGACTCGTCTGGAAGTACGTCTACGACGCCGCCGGACAACTGGTGAAGGAGACCGACTTCGACGGGCGCGAGACGACGTACCGCTACGACGCGGCAGGCGACCTGACCACGCGGATCAACCCGGCGGGGCAGACCGTCGATTACCACTACGACGCGTCCGGCCAACTCGTCGAGAAGGTCGTCGACGGGCGCAGGACCGTCTTCCGCAACGACGCGTGCGGGCGGCTCCTCTCGGCAGCGGGACCCGACGGGACACTGGCCTACGCGTACGACGCGGTGGGGCGTGTCATCGCGGAGACCATCGACGACCGGACGCTCACCACGGCCTGCGACTCCTCGGGGCGCCGGACACTGCGCAGGACACCCGGGGGCGTCGAGACGGCGTACTCCTACGACGCGGCCGGACGCTACGCCGGGCTGTCGCTTTCGGGCCGCACCCTCTCCTTCGAGTACGACGCGGCGGGGCGGGAGATGCTGCGGCACCTCGGTGACCGGTTCACCCTCGCCTTCGCGTGGAACGCCGTCGGCAGCCTCAGCGGGCAGACACTCACCGTCCACGGCACCGAGCAGCCGTCGATCCAGCGCAGCTACGCCTACCGTCATGACGGGCTCCTGACCGGCGTCACCGACCGGGACACCGGCCGGCGCTCGTTCCTCCTGGACCGCGCGGGACGGGTCAGCGCCGTCGAGGCCGGGAGGTGGAGCGAGAGCTACGCCTACGACGAGACGGGCAATCAGACGCGGGCGACCTGGCCGGAGAAGCACCCCGGCAGCCAGGCGCGAGGAACGCGCGACTACGCCGGAACGCGCCTGATCAGCGCCGGCAACGTGCGCTACGAGCACGATGCCGCCGGCCGGTGCGTGCTCCGGCAGGTCAAACGTCTCTCTCGCAAGCCCGACACCTGGCGTTACGCCTGGGACGCCGAGGACCGGCTCGTCTCCGTCGTCACCCCTGACGGCACCTGCTGGCGGTACCTGTACGACCCTCTCGGCCGGCGCATCGCGAAACAACGTCTGTCCGCGGACGGCGCCGTCGCCGAGGAAACCCGGTTCGTCTGGGACGGTTCCACGCTGGTGGAGCAGACCACCCGGGTCAGCGGCGCGGCCGAACTGGTCACGCTCACCTGGGACCACGACGGCCAGTCGCCTGTCGCGCAGACGGAGACCAAGTCCCTTGCGGACGCTCCGCAGGACGTCATCGACCAGCGTTTCTTCGCCATCGTCACCAACCAGATCGGCACTCCCACCGAACTCGTCGACGAGGAGGGCAGGATCGCGTGGCGCACCCGCACGACTCTGTGGGGCTCGACGACCTGGAATCACGACGCCACCGCCTACACGCCGCTCAGGTTCCCGGGCCAGTACTACGACCCCGAGACGGGCCTGCACCACAACTACTTCCGTCACTACGACCCGGAGACCGCGCGCTACCTCACCTCGGACCCCCTCGGCCTGGACCCCTCGCCGAACCCCTTCGCCTACGTCGACAACCCGCAGACGCAGTCCGATCCGCTGGGCCTCACCCCCTGTGACGAGAACGACGTCACGTGGGGCGGCCGGGTCCGCTACGGCACGCCCGGTCCCGGGGGCCGCGCCACCACCATGCGGGCGACGATCGAGTCCGACATGACCGGCGGCAAGACCGATCCCCGGGTGAATGTGCCCGGATACCAGAAGTACAAGAAGCTCAACAAGACCCACCTGCTCGGCGCGCAGATCGGCGGCTCCAACCGGGACCCCCGGAACTTCGTCACCATGCACCGGTTCGCCAACTCGCCGGTCATGCGGAAGATCGAGGACCAGATCAGGGAAGCGGTCGACAAGCACGGTGAGACCATCGAGTACACCGTCACACCCGTCTACCGCTCGAACGACCCCACCGACGTCATCCCGCTGGGGCTCACCATCGAGGCCCGAGGCGACAAGGGATTCGCCTTCACCCCCTACGAAGGCGGCAGCCGTACGAACATCGTCACTATCCTGAACGTCCCCAAACGCATATGACGTCCTCCAAGGAGACACTCGCCTCATGCACCCCGCTGTAGCCAGGCTCATCGAGATCGTGCCGCCGAGCGGTCCCCGGCGCTCCCGTGACTGGAACGCTATCGAACGTGAGCTCGGCACGCCGTTGCCGGAGGACTACAAGGAACTGATCGAGGTCTACGGCGGCGGCGTCTTCGACGAGACGGTGTGGCTGCTCGACCCTGAGTGCCCTGACGAGGACTACAACCTCGTGGCGCAGTTCGCCGAGCGGGAGAAGGTCCTCGCCCGGCTGTGGCAGACCGAGCCGAAGCCGGCGGAACTCGACAGGCCGGGCACGCGAGTCCTGCCCTGGGCCTACATCGAGGGCAGCGGAGCGATGCTCTACTGGCTGGCCGGCCCGGGGCAGAGCCCGGACGAGTGGACCGTGCTGTTCAACGAGGGGCGCGGTCCCGAGTGGGAGCACCACGCCACCCGGTGCGTCTCCTTTCTCCGGGCCGTCCTGACGGGGGAGTCCGAGAGCTCGTACTTTCCCGGCCTGCCCGCCGACAGCCATCAGTTCGACTCCAACGACGAGATCCTCGGCGACGAGGACTGAAGGACGCCGGCGGGCGGGTCCCGGCGGCCGGCGGCCGTCACCCCCGCCTCAGGGGCGGATCCCGGTCTCCACTCGCGCGATCCGCCCGGCCGCGTCGAAGGCCACCTCGACCGGCCCGCCGCCGGGCAGTTCGGCGACGATTCGGTCGCCCTCCCTACGGTGCGGGACGCCGTGGTGGTCGAAGTACCCGCTGACGACGTGCCGAGCCGAATGCCCGATCAGCTGCGCGCCGGTGAGCAGCGTCCGCGGCAGGGCGACCGCGTCCAGGCCGGCGCGCGGCACCTGGGCGTCGTCAGGCAGGAAGTACACCTGAGTAGCCGGCCCCGCCGGGGCGCCGATGTATCCGTGGGCCTCGGCCACCCCCATGCCGGTGAAGGCGAGCGTCTCGGCGGCCCGGCGCGGATCGGGGAAGCCGGACAGGTCAAGGACCGCTTCGGCCAGTTCGGGGATACCGCGCGCCCGCCCGTACCGCTCGACGGCGGCGGCCAGGGAGACCACCTCGGTGCCCCGCAACCCCGGGTTGGCCCAGCCCCACATCCAGGACTGCTCCGCAGTGTCGTACGTCCCCAGCACACCCACGCGCAGTTCCAGGTCTCCCTGCCGGTAGCGGCACGCCTCCAGGTCGGCGGTCCAGGGCCCCTCGGGCAGAAACGCGGTCAGAGTCTCCAATTGGACGGCGCCCCATGCGGCATGCCGCTCGGCCTCGCAGAGGAAGGCATCGCTGAATTCACTCGCCATGGTCCAACCCTATGGGTTTCCAGGTGACCGTCTCGGGCCCTGCGCGAGATGCTCACCGCCGGCGACCCTGTCGTCTCTGTGCGACACCACACGAAGTCGACCCCGCCCGGGTCGGCGGCTGGCAGAAGCTCTGCAAGCAGGCCGAGGACGAACTCCGCGACCCACGGGCTCTCGCCCTGTCCGACTGGCACTCACTCGTCCGGGTGGCCGACGCCGGAGTGCCCCTCCACGTCCTGCGCAGGATCGCCGGCCATGGTTCACTGACAACCACTCAGCGCCACCTGCGCCCGGACACCCACAAGATCACGGCCGCCGGTGCGGCGCTCTCCGCACACCTCAGTGTGCTGCGCGCCCCGCGTTCCCTTCCCGGACCGACCGTCCTCACCCGCTGACACGAGTCAAGAGACGCCGGCCCCCACCTGGTCCCCAAAAATGGCCAAGGGGCGGTTTCGGATACCTCCGAAACCGCCCCTGACCTGCGACTCCATCGAGTCGGGACGACAGGATTTGAACCTGCGACCCCTTGACCCCCAGTCAAGTGCGCTACCAAGCTGCGCCACGTCCCGTTGCCCGTCTGACCTGGGGTTTCCCCTGGCCGAACGCGCAGGGAAACAATACCGCACTCGGGTCGGTGGTCGCGCACCCCTTTCCGGCCGGGACGGCGCCCCGGCACCCCGGCGCGCCGACCGGGAGGGCGCACCGACCGTCCTTGACCTCAAGTTTGGTTGAGGTAGCACGATCGGCACATGACGATCACCGAGGAATCCGGACGCGTCCACGGATACGCCGACCTGCGCCGCCTGATGGGGCTGATGACGGGCGACGAGAAGCACGGGCCCGCGGCCACGTCCACGCTCGACGTGCTGTGGGTGCTCTACGACCGGGTGCTCCGGGTCCGTCCCGAGCGGCGGGAGGACCCCGAGCGGGACCGGTTCCTGCTCTCGAAGGGCCACGGGCCGATGGCCTACTACGCGGTCCTCGCCGCGAAGGGCTTCCTGCCCGTGGAGTGGCTGCCCCGCTTCGGCGCGTACGACTCGCCGCTCGGCCACCACCCGGACCGCATGCTCGTGCCGGGCGCCGAGATCGGCAGCGGCTCGCTCGGGCACGGGCTGCCGATCGCCGTCGGCACCGCCCTGGGGCTGCGCGCCCAGGGCCTGCACGGGCCCCGGGTGTGGACGCTGATCGGCGACGCCGAGCTGGACGAGGGCAGCAACCACGAAGCCATCGCCTACGCCGGGCCCACGGGGCTGGAGAACCTGCACACCGTCGTGGTCGACAACTCCTCCGCCAGTCATGCCCGCCCCGGCGGCATCGCGGCCCGGTTCGAGGCCGCCGGCTGGTCGGCGGCCGCCGTCGACGGCCGCGACCACGAGGCGCTGTACGCCGCGTTCACCGCACCGCACCCGGGCCGGCCGCACGTGGTCGTCGCCCGCGTGGAGCCCAAGAACTCCTGACCGCGCCTCCCCCGAGCGCCCCGAGAGCCCGGGAGCCCCGAGAGGCCCGAGAGGCCCGAGAGCCCCGGGGAAAAGCCTCCCGCACCAGCCTTCCGCACGAAAGGGTCCCTTCCCATGGACACCATGCGCGACCGCCTCGCGCCCACCGTCTCCCGCCTGCTCGACGAGGACCCCCGGGTCGCGGTCGTCCTCGCCGAGATCGGCAAGGACGGCTTCGCCGAGGCGCTGCGCCGGCATCCCGGCCGGGTGCTCAACGTCGGCATCCGCGAGCAGTTGCTCGTGGGCGTCGGCGCGGGGCTCGCCCTGACCGGGATGCGGCCGGTGCTGCACACCTTCGCGAGCTTCCTCGTCGAGCGGCCGTTCGAGCAGGTCAAGCTCGACCTCGGGCACCAGGGCGTGGGCGCGGTGCTGGTGAGCGCCGCCGCCTCCTACGACTGGCCCGCCGGCGGCTACACCCACATGGCCCCCGGCGACGTCGCCCTCCTGGACACCCTCGACGGCTGGACCGTCCACGTCCCCGGGCACCCGGACGAGGCGGAGACGCTGCTGCGGCACGCGGTCGCCGCGGGCGACGACAAGGTCTACGTACGGCTGTCCACGCAGTCCAACGCCCAGGCGCGCCCGGTGGACGGCCAGGGCTTCCGGCCCGTGCGCGAGGGCCGCTCCGCGGTGGTCGTCGCCGTGGGGCCCCTGCTCGAACCGGTGCTCGCCGCGACGGAGGGCCTGGACGTGACCGTGCTGTACGCGACGACGGTACGGCCCTTCGACGCGGCCGCGCTGCGCCGGGCCACTGCGGCGGCCCGCGCGGACGTCGTCCTGGTGGAGCCGTACCTGGCGGGCACGTCCGTCGGCGCGGCGAACGACGCCCTCGCCGACGTGCCGCACCGCGTCCTCGGTCTGGGCGTGGGCCGCGCCGAGCTGCGCCGCTACGGCACCGTGGCCGAGCACACCGCCGCCCACGGCCTCGACGCCCGCTCCCTACGGGAGCGGATCTCCGGCTTCCTCGGCGGCGGGACCGCCGCCTGAGGGCGCGGGACGGCGGTCGCGGCGGCCCGAGGGGGCCGGGACGGCGAGCGAGGCGGAGGCAGGCCGGCGCCCGGCACCCGAGCCCTCCGTACCCCCCGTCCCCGCGACCCGCGCCGCCCTCGCCGCGTCCGCACGCACCGCGTCCGCTCGCACCAGCCCCCGTATCGCCGGGACCGCGAGCAGGGCGACCGGTATGACGAGGCTGATCGCGGCGGACGTCAGCAGGACGTGGTCCGCGCCCAGGGCGGAGGCGGCCGGGCCGGCGAGGGCCTGGCCGACGGGCATCATGGCCAGGGAGCCCGCCACGTCGTAGGCGTGCAGGCGGTTGAGCACGTCGGGCGGGACCTGGGTCTGGACGCTGGTCGCCCACATCACGCCCCAGAAGGACATGCCCGCCCCGGCCACGGCCGCCCCCGCGGCCATCGCGCCCACGCCGAGGCCCGCTCCGACGGCCGCCGGGAACCAGACGAAGGCGAACAGCGCGAACGCGCCCGCCCGCAGCATCCGGCGGGGCCGCAGCCGCAGCGCCAGGAAGCCGCCGACGACGGTGCCCGCGCCCAGGGCGGAGTTGACCAGGCCGTAGGCGCGCGGGCCGTGCTGCTGGACCACCTCCGTGGCCACCAGCGGGACGGTCGGCCCCCACACGGCGATCATGTAGAGGCACCAGACGGCGATCACGCCCCACAGCCACTGCCGCGCCCGGAACTCCCGCCAGCCCTCGACCAGATCGGCCCGGAAGGCGCCCGACGCGCCCGTACCGTGGCCCGCCCCGCCGGCCCCGCCGGCTCCGGGCGCCGTCGCGGGCAGCCTGAGCAGCAGCAGGCACAGGGCGCTGACCGCGTACGTCGCGGCGTGGGCGGCGAAGACCCCGCCGGGCGAGGCGAAGCCGACGAGGAGACCGGCGACGGCCGGGCCCGCGAGCTGGGCCGCCGACTCGGCGATGCGTATCGCCCCGTTGGCGCCCTGGATGTCGGCGGCGAGCCGGGGCACCGTGCTGGCCACGCCGGGCTGGAACACCGCGCCGGCCACGCCGTTGGCGAAGCCGATGACGCAGATCTCCCACAGCACCACATGGCCGGAGTAGAAGAGCACGGCGGCCAGGGCCTGGGTGCCGAGCCGCACCAGGTCGGCGCCGATCATCAGCTTGCGGGTGCTGAACCGGTCGGCGATCACCCCGCCGAAGACCACCAGGCCGGCGAAGGCCGCCGCCGTGGAGGCCATGGCGAGGCCGACCGCGCCCGCGCCGTACCCGTGCTGGAGCAGGCCCGCCGCGAGGGCGACGGGCAGCATGGTGTCGCCGAGCCGGGCGACGGCCCGCGCGACGAAGAACAGCCCGAAGTCCCGTGACCAGACCGGCCGCCGCCGCACACCGCCCACACCGCCTGCGCCGCCCACGTCTTCCAGGCGCTCCGCCCCGGATCCGGGCACCGCCCCGGACCCCCCTCCGGGGTCCTTCCCCGCCCCGGACCCGGACCCCGCCCGGGGCCCGTCCCCCGCACCACCGGTCCCGGTCCCGGAGCCCGCTCCCGCCTCGGCTTCGCTCCCCACCCCTGCCTCAACTCCCGTCCCCGGCCGACGCGTCCACGACTCAGGGCCCCGGATCGCGTCTCCCGAAGTCCCGAATCGCACACTTCGAACTTTGGTCTGAACCATGTCCCGTGGCCCGCGCATTCCCCGGAATCACCGCGGATCATGCCACGGCCCGCCGACGGCGTCCGAGGGGTTTTTCAGGGCGCGGTGGGCAGACCCAGCTCCGGATACGCCTCCAGCAGCCGGGGCGGGGCCGCCTGACGCCACGAGTCGGCAAGGATGTCGCGCAGCTCGCCCTCGTCCTCCAGCGCGGCGAGACGGACCCGGACCCAGGCGAACTGCGCCTCGTGACCGGCGATCCAGAACTTCTCCGGCTCCGCCCGGACCAGTTCCTCGCGCTCCTCCTTCGGGCAGCGCACGGCTATGGAGGTCTCGTCCTCGGGCAGCGTGGCGAACATCTTCCCCGCGACCCGGAAGGTGGGCATGTTCCAGGCGGTCTTCTCCCCCGTGTCCGGCAGGGACAGGGCGACACGGCGTACGTCTTCTGCGTCCGGCATGCCCCGCACGCTAACCCCTGCCACTGACAACGCCGGTCACGCGAAGCCGCGGGCCCCGTGCCGGGCCGCCCCGCCCCGCCCCTACGCGGCCCCGTTCCTACGCCGTCCCGTTCCTACGCCGCCCCGCCCCGTGCCACCTCGCCCAGCGCGTCCAGCACCGGGCGGATCAGCGGATGCTCCTCCGCACCCCGGCGCACCGCGGCGAACACCCGGCGTGTGGGGGCGACCCCGTCCACGGGGCGCACGACCACGCCCGTCAGGTCCGTCCCGCGCAGCGCGGAGCGCGGGACGAGGGCCACGCCGACGTCCGCGGAGGCGAGCGCCACGACCGCGCGGAAATCGTCGGAGGAGTGTTCGAGGCGGGGCTGGAAGCCGGCGCTCTCGCAGGCCAGGACGACCACGTCATGGCAGGGGTTGCCGGGGTACGGGCCGATCCACGGGTCCTTGGCCAGCTCGGCGAGGGGCACCTCGGCGGCGCCGGCCATGCGGTGGTCCATCGGGACGACGGCGTCGAAGGGCTCGGCGTAGAGCGGGACGTGGGTCAGGCGCGGGTCGTCGGCGGGCGGCGCGCCCCGGTACTCGACGGCGACGGCGACGTCGACCTGCCGGTCCAGCACCATCGGCAGGCTGGCGTCGCCCTCGGCGTCCTGGACGCGGATACGGATGCCGGGCGCCGCGCGGGCCAGCCGGGCCACCGCGGGGGCGACGACCTCGGCGATGCCGGTGGCGAAGGCGGCGACGGTGACCGTGCCGGCCTGCCCGGAGCCGTAGGCGGCGAGTTCGGCCTCGGCCCGTTCCAGCTGGGCGAGGACGACATTGGTGTGGGCGAGCAGGATCTCGCCGGCCGGGGTGAGCCGTACGCCCTTGGCGCCGCGCTCCACCAGGCGGTGCCCGGTCTCCTGCTCCAGGGCCGTGAGCTGCTGGGAGACAGCCGAGGGCGTGAGGTACAGCGCGGCGGCGGCAGCGGTCACCGTACGGTGGTCGGCCACCGCCCGGAGGATGTGCAGCCGCCGCGCTTCGATCATGTCAGCGATTATCGCAAGACTTCGGCCCCGATCGGACCTGCCGTTCCCGGCCGGGGGCCCATCCGGCCCCGGTCCCCGGCCGGGCCCCGGTCAGCCCTCCAGTTCCGCGCGGGCCGCGACGAACGCGTCCACCGCGCGGTTCACGTCGTCCGTCGAGTGGGCGGCGGACAGCTGGACGCGGATACGGGCCTGGCCCTGCGGCACCACCGGGTAGGAGAAGCCGATCACGTAGACGCCGCGCTCCAGCAGCAGTTCCGCCATCCGGCCGGCCACGGCCGCGTCGCCGATCATCACCGGGGCGATGGCGTGGTCGCCGGGGAGGATGTCGAAGCCCTCCGCGGTCATCCGGGACCGGAACAGCGCGGTGTTCTCGGCCAGCCGCACCCGCAGGTCGTCGGCCGACTCCAGCAGGTCGAGCACCTTGAGGGAGGCCGCCGCGATCACCGGGGCGAGGGTGTTGGAGAACAGGTACGGCCGCGAGCGCTGGCGCAGCAGGGCGACGATCTCGGCGCGGGCGGCGACGTAGCCGCCGGAGGCGCCGCCGAGGGCCTTGCCGAGGGTGCCGGTGATGATGTCGACGCGGTCCATGACGCCGTGCAGCTCGGGGGTGCCGCGGCCGCCGGGGCCGACGAAGCCGACGGCGTGCGAGTCGTCCACCATGACCATCGCGCCGTAGCGGTCGGCCAGGTCGCAGATCTCGTCCAGCGGGGCGACGTAGCCGTCCATGGAGAAGACGCCGTCGGTGACGACGAGCTTGCGGCGGGCGCCGCCCTCGTCGGCCTCCTTCAGCCGGCGCTCCAGATCGGCCATGTCGCGGTTGGCGTAGCGGAAGCGGCGGGCCTTGGACAGGCGGATGCCGTCGATGATGGAGGCGTGGTTGAGGGCGTCGGAGATCACCGCGTCCTCGGGGCCGAGCAGGGTCTCGAAGACGCCGCCGTTGGCGTCGAAGCAGGAGGAGTAGAGGATCGTGTCCTCCTGGCCGAGGAAGGCCGCGAGGCGCGCCTCCAGCTCCTTGTGCACCTCCTGGGTGCCGCAGATGAAGCGCACGGAGGCCATGCCGTAGCCCCAGCGGTCCAGGGCGGCGTGGGCGGCCGCGATCACCTCGGGGTGGTCGGCCAGGCCCAGGTAGTTGTTGGCGCAGAAGTTGAGGACCTCGCCGGGACGGCCGCCGGCGGTGACGGCGACGGTCGCGGACTGCGGGGTGCCGATGACGCGCTCGGGCTTGTGCAGGCCGGCGGCGCGGATCTCGTCGAGGGTGGCGCGCAGGTCGTCGCGCACGGAGTCGAACATGTGGATAGCTCCCGGGATGCTTGCGCTGGTGTGGGTCACGCGGTCCAGTCGAGGACGACCTTGCCGCCCTTGCCGCCGGCGGCGTCGGTGAAGGCCGCCTCGTAGTCGGCGTAGCCGTAGCGGCCGGTGATGACCGGCGCCAGGTCGAGGCCGCCCTCCAGCAGCACCGACATGGCGTACCAGGTCTCGAACATCTCCCGGCCGTAGATGCCCTTGATGGTGATCATCGAGGTGACGACGCGGGCCCAGTCGACGGCGAACTCCTCGGCGGGCAGGCCGAGTACGGCGATGCGGCCGCCGTGCGTCATGTTGGCGATCATGTCGCGCATGGCCTCGGGGCGGCCGGACATCTCCAGGCCGACGTCGAAGCCCTCGCGCAGACCGAGCACCCGCTGGCCGTCGGCGATGGTGGTCGCGGCGACGTTCAGGGCGAGGCTGACGCCGATCTTGCGGGCGAGTTCCAGCCGCTCCTCGCTGACGTCGGTGATCACGACGTTGCGGGCGCCCGCGTGCCGGGCGACCGCCGCCGCCATCAGGCCGATCGGTCCGGCGCCGGTGATCAGCACGTCCTCGCCGACCAGCGGGAAGGACAGCGCGGTGTGCACGGCGTTGCCGAACGGGTCGAAGATCGCGGCGATGTCGAGGTCGACGGGGACGCGGTGCACCCACACGTTGCCGGCGGGCAGGGCGACGTACTCGGCGAAGGCGCCGTCGCGACCCACGCCGAGGCCGACGGTGGAGCGGCACAGGTGGCGGCGGCCGGCCAGGCAGTTGCGGCACTTGCCGCACACCAGGTGGCCCTCGCCGCTGACCCGGTCGCCAATCTTGATCTCGGTGACGTCGCGGCCGGTGGCGACGACCTCGCCGACGAACTCGTGTCCGATCACGAGCGGGGTGTCGATGGCCTGCCGCGCCCAGCCGTCCCAGGCCCGGATGTGCAGGTCGGTGCCGCAGATGCCGGTCCGCAGGACCTTGATCAGCACATCACCGGGTCCGACGGCGGGCTCGGGCACGTCCGCGAGCCACAGCCCGGGTTCCGCCTTCTCCTTGACCAGCGCCTTCAACGCTACGGCTCCTGTACGTCGGCCCCCGGGTCCGGGCATGCCGAACGGACCCGCATCCGGGGTGAGGGGTGGATTCGATCTGCAATCTGCCGTACGGCGGCGCGCTGGTCCATCGAGACTTTCTTAAGCGCGGCCACAGCTTTGCTTCACGCCACCCGACTGGAGTCACGGCGGCCCGGTCGGGGCTCACGGCGGCCCCGGTCCGAGGTCGCGGCGGCCTCAGAAGCGCAGCCCCTGCGGTCCTGTCCGTTCCAGCCGCGGGGCGAGTTCCGCCGCGGCCGACTTGATGGCGTCCAGGCCCTCGCGTCCCCACGGCCGCGGCTCCATGGCCACGACGCACACCGTGCCCAGCACGGTGCGGGTGCTGTCGATGAGCGGGGCGCCGAGGTAGGAGCGGATGCCGTACTCGTCCACGACGGGGTTGCCCGCGAAGCGCGGGTAGTCGCGGACGTCCTCCAGCACGAGTGCCTTGCGCCGGACCACGACGTGCGGGCAGAAGCCGTGGCCGCGCTCCAGGCTGCGGCCCACCTCGCGCCGGACCCGCTCGCCGCCGCCCGCGCCGGCCGGGGCGGCGGCGCTGTCGACGTCCAGGACGCTGCGTTCGGGCCGGTGCAGTCCGGCGAAGAACTGCCGCTTCTCGTCGGGGAGGTTGACCATCGCGTACGGCGCTCCGGTCAGCTCGGCGAGGTGGTCCGCGAAGGCGTCGAGGGCCGGTTCGGGACGCTCGCCGAGGCCCAGTTCGCGCAGGCGTGCGGCGCGGGCGGGGGCGTCCTTGTCCTCGGGGGTGAGCAGCAGGCGACCGGCCGGACGCGGCGGGTCGTAGCTCATGGCCGGGCTCCGGCGCTGTGCGGGTGTGTCATGTACGGGCTCCGTGGCGGGGTGCGGGGTTCACGTCGGGGAGGCGGGCGGGTCGCGGGGCGGGCGGTCACATGTGGGCGCCGTGGGTCGGTGCGGGGGCGGGGGTCTGGGCGAGGAGGTGCCGCACCAGGGTCAGCAGGGTCTGGACGCCCGAGCTGGAGATCCGGGCGTCGCAGCGCACGACGGGGATGTCCGGGGCGAGGTCGAGGGCGGCGCGGACCTCCTCGGGGTCGTAGCGGTGGGCGCCGTCGAACTCGTTGACGGCGATGATGAAGGAGAGTCCGCGCTGTTCGAAGAAGTCGACGGCGGCGAAGCACTCCACGAGGCGGCGGGTGTCGGCGAGGATCACCGCGCCGAGGGCGCCCTCGGACAGTTCGTCCCACATGAACCAGAACCGCTCCTGGCCGGGCGTGCCGAACAGGTAGAGCACATGGCGCGGGTCGAGGGTGATGCGGCCGAAGTCCATGGCGACGGTCGTCTCGACCTTGTTCTCGATGCCGTCGAGGTTGTCCGTGTCCGCGCCGGCCGTGGTGAGCAGCTCCTCGGTGCTGAGCGGCGCGATCTCGCTCACGGCGCCGACGAAGGTGGTCTTGCCCACGCCGAACCCGCCGGCCACGAGGATCTTCAGCGCGGTCGGGAAGGGGTCGGAGCGGCCCTGGCGGTCGGGGCCGCCGGCGTAGTCAGAGCTGTCGTCGTAGTCCATCGAGCACTGCCTCCAGAAGGGCCCGGTCGGTGGGGTGGTGGTGGAACTCGGGGGGCTTGGTGGTCAGCGCGCCGCAGTCGACGAGGTCGGACAGCAGCACCTTGGCCACCGCCGCGGGCAGTCTCAGCTGGGCGGCGACCTCTGCCACCGAGACCGGCGCGAGGCACAGGTCGAGTGCCTGGCCGTGCTCGGGTCCGAGATACCCGAGGGGGGTCACGCCGGTGGCCATCACCTGCGACATGAGGTCGAGCGCGACGGTGGGCCGGGTGCGGCCGTTGCTGACCGTGAAGGGGCGCACCAGCCGTCCGGCCGCGTCGTCGAGCCAGGGCCCGTCGCCGGCCGCCGCCGCGCTCAAGGCCGCAGCGCCGGATGGTCGGCGGTGTGCTGGCGGGGCGCGGTCACGAGGTAGGGGCGGACGCTCTTGACCAGCATCGCCATCTCGTAGCCGAGCACGGCGGCGTCCGCCTCGCGGCCGGCGAGGACGGCGAGACAGGTGCCGGAGCCGGCGGTGGTGACGAAGAGCAGGGTCGAGTCGAGTTCGACGACGACCTGCCGTACGTCGCCGCCGTCGCCGAAGCGGACGCCGGCGCTGCGGCCGAGGGAGTACAGCCCGGAGGCCAGGGCCGCCATGTGGTCGGCGCTGTCGGCATCGAGGCCGTGCACGGACTTGACCAGTCCGTCGCAGGACAGCAGGACCGCGCTGGTGGTGTGCGGAACGCGCTGGACGAGGCCGCTCATCAGCCAGTCGAGGTCGGAAGCATGGCCGGTCGGCGCATCGCTCGCCATGGTGGATCGACTCCTTGGGGTACGAAGGTCTGCGGGAGCGCAAGTGGGGGTGGGACGGGGTGTGGGGGGCGGGGTGGTCATCCGGCGGACGCGCTCCCGTCGTGGCGGGGGGCGGGGTCCGGTACGGGTGTCTCGTGGGGGGCGTCGGGCGCGCTCGGCGGGTACGGCTCCGGCCGGTCGGGATCACGGCGGCGCTCGGCGGCCTCGGCGAGTCCGATCCCGCGCTGGAAGGCGGCCATCAGACCGGGGTCGTGGCCGGCGATGTGCTCGCTGTCCTGGCGGGGCGCGGGGCCGCCGCGCAGTTGCGGGACGATGTGCTCCTGGGCGCGGCGGCGGGGCAGCTGGGGCCGCTCCATGGTGCCGCGCACGACGCCGGTGCGGGGGGCGGGCATGACGCCCTGGTGCGCGGCTACGGCGGCCCGGTCGCCGGGCCGGATGCCGGGCACCGCCTCCGCCGGGTTGGCCCGCCCCTCCCGGTCGCCGCGCCGGGGCAGCGGCGCGGGACCGCCGCCGGTCCGGGCGGCGTCCGGGAGGCCGTCCGGGGTGCGTACGTCGGCCCCGGGAACGCCGTCCGGGAGGTGTACGTCCGTTCCCGCCGCGCTGCCGGCGGGGGCGGCGGAGTGCGCCTCCGCGCCGGGACCGCCGGTGCCGTCCACGGCGGCACGCTCGAAGACACCGGAGTCACCGGAGTCACCGACCGGTACCGAAGCGAACGCCGGACCGGAGGAGGCCGACAGGCCGGACGGGGTGGCGGAGCCGGACGAGGTCGCCGGACCGAGCAGGGTCGCGGGGCCAGACGCCGCCGCGCCGGACGGAGACACCGGGCCGGACGGAGCCACGGACCCGGGCGGGGTCGCAGGGCCGTAGGCAGCCGCCGCGCCGGACGGAGACACCGGGCCGGACGGAGCCACGAACCCGGGCGGGGTCACGGGGCCAGACTCGGCCACCGAGCCAGACGAGGACGCCGGACCGGACGGGGCCGCGAGGCCGGACGCGGCCACCGAGCCGGACGAAGTCACCGGGCCGGACGGAGCCGCAGACCCGGGCGAGGTCACAGACCAGAGCAGGGTCGCGGGGCCAGACGAAGCCGCCGAGCCGGAGGAAGCCACCGAGCCAGAGGAAGCCACCGAGCCGGACGGAGCCACGGACCCGGACGGAGTCGCAGACCCGGACGGGGTCGCAGACCCGGACGGGGTCGCGACCCCGGGCGGGGTGACGAGGCTGAACTGCCCGGAGGAGTCGGCCGTGCCGAAGGGTGCCGACGCCGGCACCGGACCCGACTCCGTCGGTTCGGTCGCCCGGGTCGACCCGGACGCCCGAGTCGATTCGGACGCGCGGGGCGGCTCGGACGCGCGGGGCGCTTCAGTGGCCCGCAGCGGCTCGGTCGCCCGCGGCGCTTCAGCGGCCCGCAGCGGCTCGGTCGCGCCGGGCGGCCGTTGCCCGGCCGCACCCACCGCACCCGCCGCACCCACCGCACCCACCGCACCCGCCGCACCCACCGAGCCTTCCGCACCCACCGAGCCTTCCGCGCCCGCCGAGCCTTCCGCGTCGGCCGGAGGGAGCGCCTGCGCGGGCCTGCGCGCCTGGGCGAATCCCCCGGTGCTCTCGGGGAACGCCGCCGGCTCGGCCCCGAGCAGTGCCTGCGGCACCACGAGGACGGCCTGGACGCCGCCGTAGATATTGGTCTGGAGGCGGACGGTGATGCCGTGGCGGCGGGCGAGCTGGGAGACCACGAACAGGCCGATCCGGCCGTCGGCGAGCAGGCTGGCGACGTTGACCTGGTCCGGGTCGGCGAGCAGCGCGTTCATCCGGACCTGCTCGCCGACCGGCATGCCCAGGCCCCGGTCCTCGACCTCGACGGCGAGCCCGGAGGTGACGAGGCCCGCGCGCAGCAGGACCTGGGTGTGCGGGGCGGAGAACACCGTGGCGTTCTCGACGAGTTCGGCCAGCAGGTGGATGACGTCGGCGACGGCGTGTCCGCGCAGCCGTCCGTCGATCGGCGGGACGAGTTTGACGCGGGAGTACTGCTCGACCTCGGCGATGGCGGAGCGCAGCACCTCGGTCATGGGGACCGGGTTGCTCCACTGGCGGCGGGAGACGGCGCCGCCGAGGACGGCGAGGTTCTCGGCGTGGCGGCGGATGCGGGTGGCGAGGTGGTCGACGTGGAAGAGGCCCTTGAGCAGGTCGGGGTCCTCGATCTCGTTCTCCAGCTCGTCCAGGATGGAGATCTCGCGGTGCACCAGGGACTGGAGCCGCCGGGCGAGGTTGAGGAAGACCTCGAGCTTCTGTTCGCTGCCGGCCTGGCTGGAGAGCTGGGCGGCCTGGACTACCGCGGCGACGGCTCCGTCGTGGGCGCGGGAGAGGTCGGCGGCGAGGAGTTCGAACTCGTCGGCGTCGTCGGGCGGTCCGCCGCGCGACCTGCGCTGGGGCGCGGCCTCGCCGTGCCGCAGGGCGTCGACGAGGGCGTGCAGTTCGGCCTCGCGGCGCGTGGTGGCGTCGCGCAGCGCGTCGAGCCGTACGTGCACGGACCGGGCGGCGCGGCCGGCGGCGATCGCGGCGATGACGATGCCGGCGAAGGCCACCGAGGCGGCGCCGGCGAGGACCGCGTAGAGGGCGGGCTCGGTGCGCGCCCCGGTGGTCCGCACGGTGAAGAGCACGGCGGCGACCGCGCAGAGGGCGACCGCGGTGGGCGGCAGCACGGCCAGGCGCAGCAGTTGGGGCCGCAGGCGGGGTTCGGGCAGCGAGGGGGCGGTGCGGGCCACCGGCCGTCCGTGCCGTCCGCCCTCACGGCGGTCTGCGCGGGCGGCCGGGGGGCGGAGGTGAGACATCTGTTCCTCGTACGGGTCCGTCGGGCCGGTGTGCTCGGGCGGGGGGCGCGAGCGGGCGTGCGCCATCGCTGTGCCGGGCCGACCGGACCGCAGGCGATGCGGCGCTACGTCGTCCGACGGACACTCACGGTAGTCACCAACCCGTCATGTGCGGCAGGCAGTTGACAAAATCCCCCGGGAAGCGCCCCGCTCTGGTATGAGACGTCGTACGACAGACCGATAACGTGCCGGACCCCGCGGGGGTTACGGGCGCCGCACGGAACGCCCCCCGAGGCAGCGGCCTCGCCCCACGCCCCCGCACCTCCCCGGCTCCCGGGTCCCCGAAATTCCCGCCGCGTGGTCTAGTCCAAGTCCTGGGCCGCTGCGCTGGCGGATGACCCCTGTGGCCCGGGAATTGGTCTAGTCCCTTTTTGGTCCAGACCATTGACCCGCCCGGTGTGCGAGCGCACTATCCCATACGGCTCAACCTCCTCCCCGCGTACGGGAACTGACGTTCCCCCACCTCTCACACCGGGACTGACATGAGACTCATGCGTTCCTTCCGCGCGGCGCTCACCGCGGCCGTCACCACGGCGGCCTCGGTGGGCCTCGCGCTCTCGGCCACCGGCAGCGCCCAGGCGGCGACGCCGCTGCCCGCCCACGTCTTCGCCCCCTACTTCGAGGCCTGGACCGGCGAGAGCCCGGCCGCGCTGGCCGCCCAGTCCGGCGCCAAGCACCTGACGATGGCCTTCCTCCAGACCGCCTCGAAGGGCTCGTGTACGCCGTACTGGAACGGCGACACCGGCATGCCGATCGCCGCGTCCACCTTCGGCAGCGACATCAAGACCATCCAGGCCAACGGGGGCGACGTCATCCCCTCGTTCGGCGGCTACACGGCCGACACCACCGGCACCGAGATCGCCGACAGCTGCACCGACGTCCAGCAGATCGCCGCCGCGTACGAGAAGGTCATCACGACCTACGACATCTCGCGGCTCGACATGGACATCGAGGTCGACTCGCTGGACAACACCGCGGGCATCGACCGCCGCAACAAGGCCATCAAGCTGGTCCAGGACTGGGCGGCGGCCAACGGGCGCACCGTGCAGTTCTCGTACACGCTGCCGACGACCACGCACGGCCTGGCCGACAACGGCGAGGCGCTGCTGCGCAACGCCGTCAGCAACGGCACCCGGGTCGACGTCGTGAACCTGATGACGTTCGACTACTACGACAACCAGTCCCACGACATGGCGAAGGACACCCAGACCGCCGCGCAGGGCCTGGTCGACACGCTCACCGAGCTGTACCCGAACAAGACCTCGGCGCAGCTGTGGAACATGGTCGGCGTCACCGAGATGCCCGGCGTCGACGACTTCGGCCCGGCCGAGACCTTCTCCCTGGCCAACGCCACCACGGTCTACAACTGGGCCGTCTCCAAGGGCATCAACACCCTGTCCTTCTGGGCGCTGCAGCGGGACAACGGCAGTTGCGCGGGCGGCGCGGCCGCGGACAACTGCTCCGGCATCCAGCAGAACACCTGGGACTTCACCCACATCTTCGCGCCGTTCACCGGCGGCGGCAGCACCCAGCCGGGCAACGACTTCTCCGTCTCGCTCGGCTCCGCCTCCGGCACGGTGACGGCCGGCCAGTCCGCGACGACCTCGGTGAAGACCGCCGTGACCTCCGGTCAGGCGCAAACGGTGAACCTCAGCGTGAGCGGGGCCCCGGCGGGTGTGACGGCCTCCGTCAGCCCGTCCTCGGTCTCGGCGGGCGGCTCCGCGACGCTCACGGTGGCCACCACCTCGGCCGCCGCCTCGGGCACGTACACCCTCACGGTCACCGGCTCCAGCCCCTCCGGCAGCCACTCGGCGACGTACACGCTGACCGTCACCGGCGGCAGCGGCCACCAGTGCACCGCCGCGCCGTGGGACAAGGGCGCGGTCTACACCGGCGGCCAGACGGTCTCGTACAAGGGCCACAACTGGAAGGCCAAGTGGTGGACGACGGGCGAGGAGCCCGGCACCACGGGTGAGTGGGGTGTCTGGCAGGACCTCGGCGCCTGCTGACCCGACGGCCCTCTTCCCCCGGGCCCGACCCCCACACGGCCCGCCTGCGGCCCGGACCGCGCCCCTCCCGGCGCGCCTCCGGGCCGCTCGGCCGTGCACCGGTGCCCGCCTCGACGCAGCGGTGGGCAGGGGGAGTTCGGCGCGCCACGCCGTTTCCTCCAGCGCTGCGCCTCTTCCCGTTCTCTCAGGGATACGCCTGCCTCTTTCCGTTCTCTCAGGGCTGCGCCTCTTCGCGCACGCCGAGGACGTCCAGCAGCGCGCGGGTGGCCGGGCTCGGGTTGAAGCGGCTCCAGGCCAGGTACTCGATCCGCCGCGGGCCGTCGGCCACCGGGACGAGCGCCAGCTCCGGGGCGGCCTCGGCCAGCGGGCGGACGAACGCCGACGGCAGCAGCGCGACGCCGAGCCCGCGCGCGATCAGTCCGGTCATCAGCTCGATGAGGCCCGCCTCGTAGGCGACGTCACGGGCCAGTCCGGCGGCGGCGAACGCCCGGTCGGACTGGGCGCGGGCCGGGGTGCCGGCCACGAAGTCCACGAACGTCTCCCCGGCGATCTCCCGCAGCGTGACCCGGTCGGCGCCCGCGAGCCGGTGGCCGGCCGGCACCACCAGGACGTGCCGGTCGCGGTCGAGCACGAGCGTCCGCACACCGGAGGGGGGCTCGTCCTCGGGCAGGCCGAGGAAGGCGATGTCGAGGTCGCCGTCGCGGATCGCCGCGACCAGCCGGTCACTGCGTTCGGAGCGCAGGACGACCCGGACGTCAGGGTGCCGGGCCCGGTACCGCTGCAACAGCTCGGGGACGTCCACGGCGGCCGTCGTCACGATCACGCCGACCGCCAGCCGGCCGCGCACCACGCCCGCCGCCTCGGCGGCGTCCACGGCGGCGCGGTCGGCCGCGGCCAGGCACTCCCGCGCGGCGGCGAGGAACGCCTCTCCGGCGCTGGTCGGTTCGACCCGGCGGCTGGAGCGGGCGAACAGCTTGACCCCCAGTTCCCGTTCCAGACCGGCGATGCGGTGGCTGAGGGAGGACTGCACCACGGAGCAGCGCTCGGCGGCGCGGGTGAAGTTGCGGGTCTCGGCGAGGGCGACGGCGTAGCGCATCTGCTGGAGGTCCATCCGGCTATCGTGCTCGTTCATCGCTGCCATGAAAAGCATGCTTTGGATTCATGGCCGGGCGGGCCGAGACTCGGGGGCATGCACACCTCGACCGAAGGGTCGCCGAGCCCGGCGCGGACCTCCTCCGCACACCGGGCGGCGACCGTGGCCCTGACCGCCCTGGCCCCGGCCTCCTGGGGCACCACCTACGCGGTGACCACGCAACTCCTGCCGCCCGGGCATCCGTTGTTCGCGTCGCTGATGCGCGCCCTGCCCGCCGGACTGATCGCCCTCGCGCTCACCCGCGCGCTCCCGCGCGGCGACTGGTGGTGGAAGGCCGCCGTCCTCGGCGCGCTCAACATCGGCGCGTTCTTCCCGCTGCTGTTCCTCGCGGCCGAACGCCTCCCCGGCGGTGTCGCGGCCACGCTCGGCGCGGCCCAGCCGCTGCTGGTGGCCGCGGTGGCCGCCGCGGTGCTGCACGACCGGCCGACGCCGTGGCGGCTGGCCTGGGGGGTGATCGGCGTGGCGGGCGTCGGGCTCGTGGTGCTCGGGCCGGGCGCCCGGCTGGACGTCCCCGGTGTCCTCGCCGGTCTCGGCGGGACGGCGACCATGGCCGTCGGGGTCGTCCTCACCAAGCGCTGGGGCCGTCCGGCGGGGGTCGGTCCGATGACGCTGGCCGGGTGGCAACTGACCGCGGGCGGGCTGCTGTTGCTCCCGCCCACCCTGACCGTCGAGGGAGTGCCGCGGGGCATCGACGCCGGGGCGGCGGGCGGCTATCTGTGGCTCGGCGGCATGGGCGGGCTGATCGCGTACACGCTGTGGTTCCGCGGGATCGGGAAGCTGCCGGTCGGCGCCTCGGCGCCGCTGGTGCTGCTGTCGCCGCTGGTCGCGGCGGTCGTCGGGGTCGCGCTCGGCGAGTCGCTGAACCTGGTCCAGAGCCTCGGCTTCGCCCTCGCCCTGGCCGCGCTGCTCGCCGCGCAGCTCACACCTCCGGCCCGCTCCGGCCGCCGCACACGTGTGCCGCCGCCCCGGGCGGCACACCCACGAGCGGACGACACACCTGAAGCGTCGGCACGCGAAGACGCGGTACGCGAAGGACACCTGCGATAAAGCCCGACCCGCAGACGGACACGGCCCTCGGGGCGGCTGCCACCGCGCCCCGGAACAACCGGAAGAACCGGAAGAACCTGACCGTCGCCGTGCTCGGCGCCACCGGCATGGTCGGCGGCCGGGTGAGCGCGGAGGCCGCCGCGCGAGGACACCGGGTGCTCGCGCTGTCCCGCAGACCGGCGCGCGAGAGCCGGGCCGTGACGCCGCTCGCGGTCGACGCGAGGGACCCGGCCGCCGTGCACCGGGCGCTCGCGGGCTCCGCCTCGTACGGCCCCGCGGACGCCGTGGTGCTGAGCCTCCGCACCGAGCCGGTGGACTGTGAGTTCCTGGTCGGCGCGACCCGTACGGTGCTGGACGCTGCCGCGCGGCTCGGTGTCCGCGTCCTCGTGGTCGGCGGCGCCGGGGCGTTGCGCAGCCCCGGCGCCCCCGGGCTGCTGGTCGCCGACGACCCGGCGTACGTACCGGCCGCGATACGCCCCGTGGCCCTCGCCGGAGTCGCCCAGCTGCGGGCCTGCCGGACCCACCCCGACGCGGACTGGGTGTATCTGTGCCCGCCGGCCCTGCTGGAACCCGGCGAGCGGACCGGCCGCTATCTGCGCGGCACCGACACCTTGCTCACCGCCGCCGACGGCCGGTCGTGGATCAGCGCGGAGGACCTGGCGGTCGCCGTCCTGGACGAGGTCGAGGACCCGGTCCGCGAACGCCTCGTCACGGTCGTCCACGCCGCCGGCCCGCGAGCCCGGCATGATCCGAACGAGAGGCCCTAGGGAACCGGCCGCGCGATCCCGTCAGGGAAGGGGAACCGCGGCGCCCGTGACCTCGATGCCGCTCGCCGGGTCGGCCGGCACGCCCACCGTGAGGAGGCTCGGACGGCCCATGTCCACGCCCTGGTGCAGGGTGAGGACGGCGGGCGGTTCGATCAGCTTCAGCTCGCGCAGATACCCGCCGAAGGCGGCCGCCGCCGCGCCGGTGGCCGGGTCCTCGACCACGCCGCCGGGCGGGAAGGGGTTGCGGACGTGGAAGACGGTGTCCGACTCGCGCTGGACGAGCGCGATGGTGGTCCATTCCCGGCGGGCCATGAGAGCGTCGAGCGCGGCCATGTCGTAGTCGAGGTCGGCCAGACGCTCGCGGCTGCCGGCCGCGACGACCGGGTGCCGGGCGCCGCCGTAGGCGACGCGGGGCGGCAGGGCGGGGTCGAGGTCGGCGGCGGACCAGCGCAGGGCGGCGAGGAGTTCGGCGAGATCGGCCTCGGCGATCTCCTCGGTACGCGGCGGCACGCTCACCAGCGTGGCCGCCACCGAACCGTCGGGCTGCGCCGAGGTGGTCACCGTGACCTGTCCGGCCCGGGTGTGCAGCAGCAGTCCGCCGACGCCGTGCCGGTGGGCGTGGGCGACGGCGGTGGCGATGGTGGCGTGGCCGCAGAAGGGCACTTCGGCCTTCGGGCTGAAGTAGCGGATGTCGAGCGCCCCGTCCGGGCGGGGCAGGGCGAAGGCCGTCTCGGAGTAGCCGACCTCCGCCGCGACGGCACCCATGGCGGCCTCGTCGAGGCCGGTGGCGTCCAGCACCACACCCGCCGGATTGCCGCCCCGGGGGTCGGTGCTGAACGCCACGTAGCGCAGGATGTCCATGATCCGAACGTAGTCGCCGCGCGACGAGAGCGTCAAAGGGACCGGGAGCGTCAAAGGACGGGCCGGTCGGGGACGGGTGCGCCGGTCGGTGGTCAGCCGCTCGTCGGGGGCTCGGCGTCCGCTGCCAGGAACAGTTCGGAGCGGACCAGTTCGAGGAGGCGGCCGGTCCAGTTGCGGCCGCGGCCGCCCCGGTCGCCCCAGAAGCCGGAACGGTCGTCGTAGATCAGGGTGGCGTCGCCGGTGGCGAGCAGCACGGCGGCGAGCTGGGGGTGCCGGCCGAACTTGGCGCGGAGCAGGTCGGTCATGACGGCGGTACGCAGGTGTTCCCAGCCGGGTCGGCGGGGCGTCTCGGCGGCGACGGCGCGGGCGTCGAAGACGGACTCCGCCGTGCGCACGGCCTCCCGGGCGTCCGGCTCGGCGACGGACAGGGCCCAGTAGGCGTGCAGGACGGTCGGGTACACGGCGTCGTCCGGGCCCACGGTGATCGGTGACGGGTATTCGTTGCGCAGCGCTCGGGTGCCCGGATCGTCCGACGCCTGCTGCGGATACGACTCGTACAGGTGGACGGCCGGCGCGTGCGGGCTGTCGGGGCCGTCCGCCGGCTCCCGCCGGGTGTGCTCGGCCCGCAGGCGGTCCCGTTCCTCGAAGTAGGAGACGGCTCGGTCGTAGGCGTCCTGGGGGACGGGCCCGGGCAGCCCCTCGACGGTGCCGCCGGGGCCGGCGACCAGCACCTTGAGGGGCCCGTCCTTGCGGTCCATGTCACCGAGTGCGTAGCGCCGCCGGGTCGCCGGTATGGCGAGGTACGCCTCGCGGGCGGCGGCGCGGTTGGCTTCCGTGCGGTCGGCGAGGAAGGCGTCCACGGCGGCCAGGCAGCGGCCGGTGGAGTCGGGCCGGGCGTTCAACTCGTCGATGGTGTCGCGCACTTCGGCCAGGAGCTGCTCGGGCGTGTGCCGCACCCGGGGTTCGCTGAACTTCCAGACGGCCAGATCGTGGGCGGATGCCCGGGCGCCCTCCGGCAGGGCCGTCGCCACCCAGCCGCTCCGCAGCTTCTCCTCGAACTCCTCCAGGGTGACCAGGCCCCAGCAGTCGATGAGGCCGTCGGCGTAGATGAAGAGGTCGGTGAGGAAGTAGCCGCCGTTGCGGATGAACACGTGGCGCCAGGTGCCGGGGATGCGCGTGCCGTCCGCCGTGCGATGGGTGATGCGTCTGCCGATCATGCCGCGATGATGGCGCACGGGCGGGCGGCCGTCACCCGCTTTCGGGAGGCGGCGCCACGACGGCCGCCGCCTCCGCGGGCGGTCAGTCCTCCGCGACCAGGTCGAGCCCGCGGCTCGTCCGCAGCGCCAGTTCCGGCGCCGGCCACTCGCGGGTGAGGGTCTGGGAGACGTCCCGCCACCACGGGCGGGCCGGGATCTCGCCCGCCGGTTCGAACGGCAGGCCCGGGACCGGGCAGGCCACCGCCTGGCCGACCGCCTCGCCGGCGGCCAGCGTCCACTCCCCCGGCTCCGCCCAGGCGTGCGGGGCCAGGTTGAAGGTGGCCCAGTGGATCGGCAGCAGCGCGCCGTGCGGTGTGCCGCCCTGGAGGTCGAGGTGGGCGCGCACGCCCTCCTCGGGGGTCATGTGGATGTCGGGCCAGAACTCGGAGTACGCGCCGATCTGGATCATCGTGGCGTCGAACGGGCCGTGCTCGGCGCCGATGTCCTTGAAGCCCTCGAAGTAGCCGGTGTCGCCGCTGTGGTACACGCGGTGCTCCTCGCCCGCGACGACCCAGGACGCCCACAGGGTGTGCTGGGTGTTGCGCAGGCCGCGGCCGCAGAAGTGGCGGGCCGGGGTGGCGGTCAGGGTCAGGCCGCCGACCTTCGTGGCCTCGTGCCAGTCCAGCTCGCGCAGCCGGTCGGCGGAGACTCCCCACCGCTCCAGGTGGGCGCCGACGCCGAGCGGGACCGCGAAGAGGGTGTCCGTGCCCGCCAGCGCCTTGATCGTGGGCATGTCCAGGTGGTCGTAGTGGTCGTGCGAGATGACGACCACGTCGACCGGGCCGAGCGCGGCCAGCGGCAGCGGCGCCGGGTGCAGCCGCGCGGGGCCGGCGAACGGGAACGGGGAGCAGCGCTCGCCCCACACCGGGTCGAAGAGCACCCGCTGCCCGTCGATCTCCGCGAGCACGCTGGAGTGGCCGAGCCAGGTCAGCCGCAGGCCGGTGGCCGCGGGCCGGGCCAGGTCGGCGTAGGTGGTGGGGTGCACCGGCACGGTGCCCTGCGGGGAGCGGCGGGGGCGCTCCTGCTTGTCGAAGTACAGCTTGGCGAAGTCGAGCATCGAGCCGGAGGGCCGCGTGCGCGCGGGGCCTCCGGGGTTCTGGAAGACGCCGTCCTTGAAGTGGGGTGAGCGGCGGATACGCGCCATGCGCGCTCCGTCGGGGTCCGCGCCGAAGGCCTCGGGGCGCAGTGCGCGCAGCCCGGAGCTCGGGAGACGGAAGCCGGACACGGTACCTCCAGTGGGGTCGGTCAGGTTTCCATTATGAACGGAGCCCGCGGCAACCGGACTCCGCCTCCGGTTCGTGCGGCGCCGCCCGGCCCGTCCCTCCCGGTGCGGGCCTTCCGTGCGGGACGGCAATTCGATTGCCTCTCGGGCAACACCCGTTAGGGTGACGGCGTGGCGAGATTGCGGTTGAGCGTGGCTGAGCGGCGCGAGGAGTTGCTGCGGGCCGCCATCGAGCAGATCGAGGCCCGGGGCGTGGCGGCGGTGCGGATCGCCGACGTGGCCTCGGTGCTCGGCGTGAGCAACGCGCTGGTCCTCTACCACTTCTCCACCAAGGAGAAGCTGGTCTCCGCCGCGTTCGCGCACGCCGCCGAGGACGACCTCGCGCATCTGCGCAAGCTGCTCGGCCGGCGCACGACGGCGCTGCGCCGGCTGCGGGCCGCCGTGCGCTGGTACGCGCCCACCGGTACGGCCAAGGGCTGGCGGCTGTGGATCGAGGGGTGGGCGGCCGCGCTGCGCGAGCCGGCCCTGCGCGAGGTGGCGCGGGACCTCGACCGGGAGTGGAAGGCGGCCCTGACCGAGGTGCTGGCCGAGGGCGTGGCGGCGGGCGAGTTCTGCTGCCCGGACCCGGCCGGCGCCGCTCTGCGGCTGACCGCGCTCCTGGACGGACTGGCCGTCCAGCTGACCTCGTACGGCGGCACGGTCGCCCGGGCCCGCGCCCAGGAGTGGGTGGACGACGCCCTGCTCCGGGAACTCGGCCTGGACCGCGAGGCGCTGACCTCGGCCCGGTGACCTGCGGGACGGGCCGCAGGCCCCGTGCGCGCGGCAGGGCGACGACACGCGGCGGAGCCGCAGGCCCTCCGGCGCCGCACGGCGGTGACACGCACAGGCGGGGGCCGCAGGCCCCATGACCGCGGCGCGCGCCGACGGCGTCCGGCGACGGGGGCACGCAACGCTCGTGCCGCGGCGCGGCGACGGCGACGGCGACGGCGACGGCAGGAGCCTGGGCCACGGGGCCACGGGGCCGCGGGACCCCCGTCCGGGTCCCGTAAGCCCCTCCGCCCCGCTGACGCTACGTCAGGCCACCGCGGCGATACGCGACTTGATGTCGTCCGGCGACAGCGTGCCCTTCGCCGTCACATGGTCGCCCGAGGACTCGCCGCGCAGGCGGCGGCCGATCCACGGGACCAGGTACTCGCGCGCCCAGTGCACGTCGTCGCGGCGGACCTCCAGGGTGCCGCGCGGCGGCAGCGGCGGCCAGGGCTGCTCGGGGTCGGCCGGGATCTCCAGACCGAGGACCTGCCCGGCGCGCAGCGCCACACGTGTGTGCCCCTCGGGCGACAGGTGCAGGCGGTCGTGGTCCCAGGCCCGACGGTCCTGGACCGCCCGCAGGGACCACAGGTCCAGCACCGGGCAGCCGTAGCGGTCGGCGACGGCCCGCACATGCCCGTTGTACGTCGCGATCTTGCCGCGCAGATGCTTGAGCAGGGGCACCCCGCGGGTGTCGAAGCCGGTGGTCACCATGACGGTGCCGGCCACGGCGGCGAGTTGGGCCACCGCCTTCTCGAACCGTTCGGCCACGTCGTCCGGGTCGGTGCCGGGCCGGATGATGTCGTTGCCGCCCGCGCAGAACGTGACGAGGTCGGGGGCGAGTTCCACGGCCCGGGGCACCTGGTCCGCCACGATCTGGTCGAGCAGCTTCCCCCGTACGGCGAGGTTCGTGTACCGGAAGTCGCCCTCGGGACGGCGGTCCGCGAGCAGGACGGCGAACCGGTCGGCCCAGCCGACGAACGCCCCGTCGGGGCCGGGGTCGCCGACGCCCTCGGTGAAGCTGTCCCCCACCGCCACGTACGACCCGATCACTGCTGCGCTGTCACTCTTCGAATCGTCTGCCACGTCGGCCCATGATTCACCTTGGAATGTGACTTACGCGACCGTAGGAAGGGGTTGACGGTCGGTGAGATAAGCCACTTCAACTTCCTGGATCATCCGGGAATACACGGTGCCGGGCGATGACGGGGCAGGTGGGGCGCGTGGCCGCCGACACATCGTTGCCCCGGGAAGCCATGTCGTATCGTCGTAGCGCGCCCGCCGACGAGCCGTGGAGCGGGGCCGACAGGGAGGAGTTCCCGTGACGCAGCAGGTCCCGTCGACCGAGCCCGAGCTGGCCGGAGTGCGCAACTTCCGCGATGTGGGCGGGCTGCCCACGGTGGACGGACGGCGGGTGCGGCACGGGGTGCTGTTCCGCAGCGGCCATCTCGCGCACGCCACCGCGAAGGACGCGGTGTTCCTCGCCTCGCTGGGGCTGCACACCGTCTTCGACTTCCGCAACGCGGCCGACCGCAGGCTGGAGGGCCCGGACGTCGAGCTGCCCGGCGTGCGCAACGTCAACCTGCCGCTGAGCGACCCGGCCGACGGCGCGGAGTTCTGGAAGATGGTCCGCGACGGCGATCTGGACCAGCTGCGGTCGATCCTGGCCGACGGCAAGGGCGAGGCCCGGATGATCGCCTCGTACCGCACGATCGTCAAGGAGCGCACCGGCGAGCACTCGCGGGTGCTGCACGCCATCGCCGAGGACAGCGTCCCGGCGCTGATGCACTGCGCGGCGGGCAAGGACCGCGCGGGCCTGTCCATCGCCGTGACCCTGCTCGCCCTCGGGGTGGAGCGGGACGCGATCGTCGCGGACTACCTGGAGTCGAACGCCAAGCACCGCCGCTACAAGGTGCACCGCTCCAGCACCTCGCCCTCGGCGTACTCCCCCGAGGTCATGGAGCTGCTCAGCCCGCTGTTCGACGCGCGCGCCGAGTATCTGACGGCCGCCCTGGAGACCATCGAGGAGACCTGGGGCGGCGTGGACGCGTATCTGGAGCAGGGCCTGCGGCTCGCCCCGGCGACCCGGGAGCGGCTGCGCGAGCGCCTGCTGGACTGACCGGCGGGCCCGGTCCGGCGCAGGGGGCGGCCTGAACCGTCCGCCCCCCGGGCATCGCTCGCCCGCCCCTCGGCGCGGCGCGCCCGCTACTTGGCGCCGACCTCGAACAGCAGCCAGATGAAGGCGGCGAAGACGTGCCCGACGGCGATGTAGATGATGAGCCGGACCCACAGGGCGCGGGGGAACTTCTCTTCCATGTCGGTCATGGCGTGTCTCCGGTGTGGGGGCCCAGGCACAGCGCGGCCGTGGGACTCTGCAGCAGGGTGTGGACGAAGAGCAGCTCGAGCCCGTCGGGGTCCTCGGCGGCGATCCGGTGCGGGGTCAGCGAGTCGAAGTGCGCGCTGTCCCCCGGCGCCAGCAGGTACGAGGTGTCGCCGAGGCGCAGCCTGAGCCGCCCCTTGAGGACGTACAGCCATTCCTCGCCGGGGTGGACGCGGACGATGTCGCCCTGGGAGCCGTGCGGGACGCGCACCCGCAGGGACTGCATCCCGCGGCCGGGCGAGCCGGCCTGCCAGTACGTCCAGCCGCCGGCCCGGGTGGGTTCCATGTCCCCGGCGCGCACGATCGCGTCCCGGTCGGCGACCGTCTCGCCGAGCAGTTCGGAGACCGTCGTACCGTAGACACGGGCCAGGGCGAGCAGCATCGGCAGCGAGGGCTGGCGCTGTCCGGTCTCCAGCCGGGAGAGGTGGGCGGGCGACAGCCCGGCGGCGCGGGCCGCGGCCTCCAGGGTGAGGGAGGCGCGGCGGCGCAGCGCACGCAGCTGGGGCGCGACGGCGGGCAGGTTGTCGGCCGGCCTCGCCGAGGGTTCGGACTCGGAGGAGCTCATGCCTCCATTCAGCCGCAGCTTTGCCTCTGCGGCAAATTTCTTGCCTCAGAGGCAAAAGCCGGGCGAGGTCCCATGGCCCGGTCCGCCCGGGTCCCGCTCAGCGGCTCCGAAGAGCGTCCCTCAGCGGTTGGCGACGGCCTGTTTGACCAGCGTCTTCCCGAAGTCCCACATCAGTCCGCCGTCGTGCGCGTCGTCCATCACGGCGGTGAAGGCGTCCACGAACCGGTCCACCTCCTTCTCGCCGACGATCAGCGGCGGGATCAGCTTGATCACCTCCAGGTGGTCGCCGGAGACCTGGGTGAGGATCCGGTGCCGCTGGAGCAGCGGGACGACGACCATCTGCGCGAACAGGCCCTTGCGGGCCGCCTGGAGCATGGTCCACCGGCTGCGCAGCTTCAGCGACTTGGGCCGGCCGAACTCGATGCCGATCATCAGGCCCCGGCCGCGCACGTCGGCGAGCAGCTCGTACTTGTCCTTCAGCTCCGTCAGCCGGGACTTCAGCAGTTCGCCGGTGGCGCGGGCGTTGGCGACGATCTGCTCGTTCTCCATGACCGACAGCACGGCCAGGCCCGCGGCCATCGCCTGCGCGTTGGACCCGAAGCTCGCCGAGTGCACCAGCACCCGGTCGATGGAGGAGTAGACCTTCTTGAAGATCCAGTCCTTGCCGAGGGTGGCGCCGACCGGCACATAGCCGCCGGACAGGGCCTTGGCGACGCACACCAGGTCCGGTTCGACGCCGTCCTCGTGCTGGTAGGCGTAGAAGTCGCCGGTGCGGCCGAGGCCGGTCTGCACCTCGTCGGCGATGAGCAGCGCCTTGTGCCGGTGCAGCAGCTCCTGCGCGGCCCGCAGATAGCCGGGCGGGGTCTCGTGCACGCCCTTGCCCTGGATCGGCTCGACGATCAGGGCGGCCACGTCGCCCTTCTTCAGCTCGCGGGCGAGCGCGTCGAGGTCGCCGAGGGGTACGGCGGTGTCGGGCAGCAGCGGGGCGAAGCCGTCCCGGAAGCCCTCCTCGCCGTTGACGGACAGCGAGCCGGTGGTCAGGCCGTGGAAGGAGTGCTCGCAGTACAGGACGCGCGGCCGGCCGGTGGCGCGGCGGGCGAACTTCAGCGCGGTCTCCACCGCCTCGGTGCCGCTGTTGCCGAAGAACACGCGGTCCAGATGCGGGCTGTGGGCGAGCAGCCGCTCGGCCAGCAGGCCGGGCAGCGGCTGGCAGTCGAACCGGGTCAGGTCGGCGAGCTGGGCGTCCAGGACGTCGTGCAGCGCCTTGCGGACGACGGGGTGGTGGCGGCCGAGGCCCATCACGCCGAACCCGGAGAGCATGTCCAGGTAGTCGTTGCCGTCCGCGTCCCAGAAGTAGGCGCCCTCGGCCCGCTCGTACACCTTGTCGAAGCCGATGGTGTGCAGCATGCGCGGCAGCTGGTGGTTGAGGTGCCGGGTGTGCAGCTCGTAGCGCTCGGCTCCCCGCTCGGCCAGCAGGGCCCCGAGGTCGAACTCCGTGGTCATTCAGTTGTCTCCTTGACTGGCATGGGGGTCCCGGCCGCGTCGGCGGACCGCGGGGCCGGTACGTCCGCGCTCTGCTCCCGTACGGCGAGGCTCGCGCTGATCCGGCCGGCGATCTCGACCGGCGTCAGCCCGATGTCGGCGAGCACCTCGGCGCGCTTGGCGTGCGCGAGGAACTGCTCGGGGATGCCGAACCGCCGTACGGGCACGTCCACTTCGGCGTCGCCGAGGGCCAGGGAGACGGCGGAGCCGACGCCGGCCGCCCGGCTGTTGTCCTCCACGACGGCCACCAGCCGGTGTCCGGCGGCGAGGCCCGGCAGGGCGGGGTCGACGGGTTTGACCCAGCGCGGGTCGACGACCGTGCAGCCGATGCCGCGCGCCTCGAGCAGTTCGGCGGCCTGGAGGCAGACGGGCGCCATCACGCCGACGGCGACGAGCAGCACCTCGGGCCGCCCGGCCCGGTGCAGGACGTCCATGCCGCCCACCCGGTCCACGGCCGGGATCTCCGGTCCGACGGACTCCTTGGGGAAGCGGACCAGGGTGGGCGCGTCGTCCACGGCGACGGCCTCGCGCAGCTGGGCGCGCAGTTGGGCGGCGTCGCGCGGCGCGGCGATGCGCAGCCCGGGGACGACCTGGAGGACGGACATGTCCCACATGCCGTTGTGGGAGGCGCCGTCGGTGCCGGTGACGCCGGCCCGGTCCAGGACGAAGGTGACTCCGCACCCGTGCAGGGCCACGTCCATGAGGAGCTGGTCGAAGGCGCGGTTGATGAAGGTGGCGTAGACGGCGACGACGGGGTGCAGTCCGCCGGTGGCGAGGCCGGCCGCGGAGACGGTCGCGTGCTGCTCGGCGATGCCGACGTCCCACACCCGGTCCGGGAAGCGCTCGGCGAACTTGCCGAGGCCCACCGGGTGCAGCATGGCGGCGGTGATCGCCACCACGTCCGCGCGCTCCTCGGCGATGCGGACCATCTCCTCGCCGAACACGGAGGTCCAGGACGGTCCGCCGGACGGGGCGAGCGGGGCGCAGGTGAGCGGGTCCATCGCGCCGACGGTGTGGAAGTGGTCCTCCTCGTTGGCGAGGGCCGGTTCGTAGCCGCGGCCCTTCTCGGTGAGGCAGTGCACGAGGACCGGCCCGTGGAAGCGTTTGGCGCGGCGCAGCGCCGACTCCAGGGCGCGCAGGTCGTGCCCGTCGATCGGGCCGACGTACTTCAGTCCCAGGTCCTCGAACATGCCCTGGGGGGCGAAGGCGTCCTTGAAGCCCTTCTTGGCGCCGTGCAGCGACTCGTAGAGGGTGCCGCCGACGACCGGGGTGCGCTGGAGCACCTCCTTGCCCCAGGCGAGGAACTTCTCGTAGCCGTCGGTGGTGCGCAGGGTGGCGAGGTGGTTGGCGAGGCCGCCGATGGTCGGCGCGTAGGAGCGTTCGTTGTCGTTGACGACGATGATCAGGGGCCGGTCGCGGGCGGCGGCGATGTTGTTCAGCGCCTCCCAGGCCATGCCGCCGGTCAGCGCGCCGTCTCCGATGACGGCGACCACGTGTCCGCTCTCCCCGCGTACGTCGCGCGCCTTGGCGAGGCCGTCGGCCCAGCCGAGCGCGGTCGAGGCGTGGCTGTTCTCGATGACGTCGTGCTCGGACTCCTCGCGCGAGGGGTAGCCGGACAGGCCGCCCTTGCCGCGCAGCTTGGAGAAGTCCTGACGCCCTGTCAGCAGTTTGTGCACATAGCTCTGGTGGCCGGTGTCCCACAGGATCCTGTCGGCGGGCGACTCGAAGACCCGGTGCAGTGCGACGGTGAGTTCCACCACCCCCAGGTTGGGCCCGAGGTGACCACCGGTCCTGGCGACCGCCTGCACCAGGAAGTCACGTATCTCGTCGGACAGTTCGCCGAGTTCCGCCTCGGACAGCGCCTTCAGGTCGCGTGGTCCCCGGATGTTCTCCAGAATGGTCACACTGGGCCCCCTCTCGGTCCGTGCCGTTCGTCAACTCACCGTCACCGTCGGTGTCCCGGTGGCGGAGGCGTCCGCCGTGACGCCGTTCTCCTCCATCTGCTCGGCGATCTTCATGGCTTCCTCGATCAGGGTCTCCACGATCTTCGACTCCGGCACGGTCTTGACGACCTCGCCCTTCACGAAGATCTGCCCCTTGCCGTTGCCCGACGCCACACCCAGGTCCGCCTCACGCGCCTCGCCCGGACCGTTGACGACACACCCCATCACGGCGACCCGCAACGGCACCTCCATGCCCGTCAGACCCGCCGTGACCTCCTCCGCCAGCTTGTACACATCCACCTGCGCCCGCCCGCACGACGGACACGACACGATCTCCAGACCCCGCTGCCGCAGATTCAACGACTCCAGGATCTGGATACCGACCTTCACCTCCTCCGCCGGCGGCGCCGACAACGACACCCGGATCGTGTCCCCGATCCCCTGCGACAACAGCGCACCGAACGCCACCGCCGACTTGATCGTCCCCTGGAACGCCGGACCCGCCTCCGTCACCCCCAGATGGAGG
>NZ_JAIOAB010000033.1 GCF_019890635.1 Streptomyces sennicomposti | reverse complement strand
CCCGCCTCGAACGCCGACAGCGGCCGCCCCGGCACCGCCCGCAGCGGCTCGTCGCCCGCCCCCGCGTCGGGCCGGGAGGCCAGCAGGGCGCGGGTGTAGGGGTGGTGGGCGTCGCCGTGCAGCCCGGACGCGGGCAGCTCCTCGACCGTCGAACCGGCGTACATGACAGCGACCCGGTCGCACACGGCGGCGGCCAGCGCGAGGTCGTGGGTGATGAAGAGCAGTGCGAGGCCCCGCTGCGCACGGGCCTCGTCGATGACGGCCATCACCTCGGCCTGGGTGGTGACGTCCAGGGCGGTGGTGGGTTCGTCCGCGAGTAGCAGCCGGGGCTCGGCGAGCAGGGCGGCGGCGATCATCACCCGTTGCAGCAGGCCGCCGGAGAGTTCGGCCGGGCGGGCGCGCAGCCGCCGGGCCGCGTCCGCGACGCCCACCTCCCTCAGCAGCGCCACGGCTTTCGCCTCGGCGTCGCGCCGGCTCGTCCCGCGGGTGGCGACCAGCCCCTCGGTGAGGAAGTCGCCGATGGTGCGCAGCGGGTTGACGTGGGCCCGGGGGTCCTGGAAGACCATGCCCACGTCGCGGCTGCGCAGGGTGCGCAGGGCGGCCCGGTCCATGGCCGGGATCGACGCCCCGGCGAACCGTACGTCGCCGCCGACGCGGGCGGCCGGCGGCAGCAGCCGCAGCACCGAGCGGGCGGTCAGGGACTTGCCGGACCCGGACTCGCCCACCAGGGCGACCGCGCTGCCGGCGGGGACGGCGAGGTCCACGCGGTGGACGACGGTCCGGTGCTCGCCCTTGAGGGGCAGCGTGATGCGCAGGCCGTCGAACTCCAGCAGAGGCGTGCCGGCGCCGGGCGGAGGTGTGTCCGCGCCCGGCGGAGGCGTGCCGGTACCCGACGCGGGTGTGCCGGTACTCGACGCGGGCGTGTCTGCGCCCCCTCGTGGGCGAGGTGTGCCGGTGGAGGTCATCGTTGTGCTCCCAGGAGCCGTCGGGACAGGCCGCTGCCCAGGACGTTGCAGGCGACGACGAAGACGACGATCACCGCGCCCGCGTACAGGGACTGCTCGGGCCGGCCGGCGAGGATGCCGGGGGTGCCGCCCGCCACCATCAGGCCCCACTCGGCGGAGGGCGGCTGGGTGCCGAGCCCGATGAAGGAGAAGGCGGCCACGTCGAGCATGGTGTAGCCGAAGGAGGTCGTCGCCTGCACCAGGACCAGGGGCAGCAGGTTGGGCACCAGATGCCGCAGGCAGATCCGCGGCCCGGACATGCCGAGCATCTCCAGCGCGGAGATGTACGGCAGCGCGCGTTCCCGCAGGGCGCCGGACCGCACGACCCGGGCCACGTAGGGCAGATAGGCGAGGGACAAGGTGGCCACGGCGATGTCCAGACCGGCCCCGAAGACCGCAGCGCCGACCACCGCCAGGACCAGGCCCGGGAAGCCGAAGACCACGTCCAGGGCGGCCGAGACCAGCCGGTCCCACCAGCCGCCGAGCCAGGCCGCGGTCACCGCCAGCGCGGTGCCGACCGTTCCGGCGACGACGGTGATCACGGCGGGCGCGAGGAGACTGGGCCGTGCTCCGTACAGCAGCCGGGACAGGAGGTCCCGGCCGGTGTCGTCGGTGCCGAGCCAGTGGGCCGCCGAACTGCCCTGCGAGACGGCGAGCGGGTCCACGGCGTTCGGGTCGTACGGCGCGAGGAGCGGCGCGCACACGGCGGCCAGGACGACCAGGGCGACGACCACCGCGGCCGCGGTCAGCGTCCCTTGGCCGCGGGCGAACGCGCGCAGCCTGCCGGGCACGAGCCGGGCGCCGGCCGCTGCGGCGAGTTGCGGGGTGCTCATACGTCTCCTCCCAGCGGGATGCGGTGGTCCAGGGCGCTGGTGGCCAGGTCCACGGCGGTGTTGACGACGGCGAACGCCACCACCGTGAGCAGCGCCACGGCCTGCACGACGGCCAGGTCCTGCTTGGCGGCGCTCTGTACGAGCAGCGCGCCGATCCCGTTGACGCCGAAGGCCTGTTCGACGATGGAGCAGCTGGCGATCAGCCCGGCCACCGCCACCCCGGAGACCGAGACGATGGGCCCGGAGGCGTTGCGCAGGATGTGCTTGCGCACGACGAGCCGGTCCGGCAGGCCCCGGCCGCGGGCGGTCTGCACATGTTCGGAGGCCGCCTCCGCGCGCACCGCCGAGCGGGTCACCTGGGCGACGTAGGCGAGCCAGGAGACGGCGAGCGCCACGGCGGGCAGGGTGAGGTGCTCCAGGCGGCCGGTGAGGCCGGCGCCCGATCCGTAGGCCGGGAACCAGGCCAGGCGCACCGACATCCACCAGATCAGCAGCACGGACGAGACGAAGACGGGCACCGCCATGAGGGTGGTGGTCACGACCGTGACCGCGGTGTCCGCCCAGCCGCCGCGCAGCCCGGCCACGGCGCCGAGGGCGACCCCGGCGACCACGATGAGCACGGTCGCGTAGGCGATGAGGAACAGGGTGTTCCCGGCGCGGTCGGCCAGCAGACGGGCGACGGAGTCGTGGTAGCTCAGGGACTGTCCGGCGTCGCCGTGCGCGATACCGGTCAGCCAGCGCCAGTAGCTCTGCCAGAACGGGTCGTCCAAGTGGTACTGGCGGTGGATCTCGGCCAGCAGGTGGGGGCTGGGCGGTTTGCCGCCGCCGACCAGCAGGGTCGCGGGGTCGCCCGGGGCGAGGAACAGCGCGCCGTAGATGGCGACGCTGGCGACGAACAGGGTCACCGCGAGCGTCGCGGCGCGGCGGGCGGCGAAGCGGGCGATCATGACGAGCCCTTGCCGGTGCCGCCGAGGTACGCCGCCCACGGCATGTGCAGATACGCGAAGGACGCCGGGGCGCCGCTGAGGCGCTTGTTCAGGAACAGCCGCTCGTAGGGGGAGGCGATGGGCAGCACCGGGAAGTCCTTGGCGTACCGCGCCTGGGCCTGGGTGAACAGGGTCGCCGACCCGGTGGGGTCCAGGGTGCCCTGGGCCTTCGTCAGCAGCGCGGCGACCTGCTGGTTGCGGTAGTCCGACCAGTTGAACAGGGAGCCGGGCGTCATCATCTGGACCGCGTACGACAGCGGGTCCGGGATCTCGACGTAGCCGAGGACCATCGTCGCGTCCAGGCCCTTGCGCAGGGACGGGTCGTAGAACAGGCCGGACATCTGGGTCGGCTGGAGCTGCCGGATCTCGATGTCCAGTCCGATCCGCTTGGCGCCCGCCTGGAGGAAGGTGAGGGTCTGCAGGGACTGCTGGTCGCCCGCGGCCACCGCCACGGCGATCGTGCGGCGTTTCGGCGCGGCCTCGGCCACCAGTTTCTTCGCCTGCTCGACGTCGACGGCCGGTACGGCGGGCAGGGCGTCGTAGCCCTTGTCGTAGACGGCGGCGGCGGGGCTGTTCCGCCAGACCAGCGGGGGTATGAACGACTTCAGCTTCTGCGCCGCCCCGGCGTACACGTTCTTGATCAGCGCGTCCCGGTCCAGGACCAGGGAGAGGGCCCGCACGATCCGGGCGTCGGCCAGCGGCGAGGTGGGGCTGGTCGCGGTGATGAAGTTGGTCTGGGCGCTGGGGCCGTAGGAGACGGTGCCGGCGTCGGAGGCGGTGAGGGCCTTGGCGGTGGCGGAGCTGATCTCGTAGCTGCCGTCGAGCTGCCCGGACAGCAGGGCGCTGGTCAGCGTGGAGCCGTCGGTGATGAAGCTGAACGACAGCGACTTCGCCTTGGGCCGCAGGGAGGCGTCCCAGTAGTCGGGGTTGGCCTCGGCGGTGATGGACTCGCCCGGCTTCCAGGCGGTCAGCCGGAACGGCCCGGTGCACATCAGGCCGCCCTTGGCGGTCCCGTACGAGGCGCCCGCCTTCTTCAGGTACGCCGCCTCGCTCACCGCGCCGAAGCCGGTGACCAGGGCCTTGAGGAACACTTCGTCGGGGGCCTTGAAACGGACGGTGACCTGGTGCGCGCCGGTCGCGGTGATCGACTTCACCTGGGCGAGGAGGGAGGCGTTGACGCTCTGCGTGGCGGGGGCGCCCTGGCGGGTGAGGCTCGCGACCACGTCGTCCGCCGTCATGGGGTGGCCGTTCCAGAAGCGGACGTCCGTGCGCAGATCGAGGACGAGGGTGGTGGGGTCCGGCTGCTTCCAGGAGGTGGCCAGGCCCGGCGCGACCGAGTAGTCGGCCTTCAGCCGCAGCAGCGGATCGCAGAGGTTGGCCTCGACGGTGCTCGGGGAGTAGTCGCCGACCTTGGCGGGGTCCAGGGTGGTCGGCTCGCCCATGGGCAGGTTCCAGGCGACCTGGTCGAGGGCGCCGGTGGCGCGGGGCGTGGTGATGGTGAGCTTCGGGGCGTGCGGCGCGGCGGGGGCGGCGCCGGAGCCCGACGTACAGCCGGTCGCGGCCAGCAGGACGCAGACGGACAGGGCGCCGGTGAGGTACGGGATGGTTCTTGGAGCCTGCATGAGGGAGCTCCTCGTGAGCTGGGAGTGCTGGGGAGTGACCCGTGGGGCGGGCGAACGACGCCCGGTGAAGCAACAGGTGAGGGTTCGTCAGGAGCCGTCGGCCGGGGCGACGGTGACCGTCAGCCGGGACGGGCGCGCGCCCCCGGTGCGCAGGGTCTGGACGGCGGGCTCGGCGGTCGGCGCGGTCCAGGGGTTCTCGCCGGTGCCGGGGGTGGGCAGGAACAGCGGGTAGTCGCTGCCGGCCAGCAGCAGCGCGAGGCGGTGTCCGGGGCGCAGCCGGTAGCCGGTGTGGCCGAGGTCGATGTGGACGGCGTCGGACGTGTCGGCGGTGGTGAGCGCGGCCTGGCCGCGGGCGATCAGGCCGGCGCGTCCGGCCGGGTCCAGATCGACGACCTTGGCGAACACGTCGAAGGCCGGGGCGGTGCCGGTGACATGCAGGTCGAGGCCGAGGGGTCCGGCCAGGTCCAGGGGCTCGCGCAGCACGGGTCCGGCGAACGCCAGGACGTCGTCGCGGGCGGCGACCGGCGTCAGGTCGGGGTGTTCCTGGAGGCAGGCGAAGGAGTTGGCGACCAGGGAGGGGACGGGGGCGTCCGGGTCGTGGGTCCAGTGCGCCTCCCGCTCCTCGGGGTCGGGGGCGTCGGCGAGCAGGCCGCCGGGCAGCGGGCCGGTCGCGTCCGCCGGGTCGGTGAGCCAGAAGGTACGGGCCGTATTGCCGGGCGGCGGCCACGTCCGCGAGGTGCGCCAGCCGGCGTGGCCCAGTTCCCAGGTCACCTTGGCCAGCGAGGAGACCGGGCGGACGCCCTTGAGGAACACGTCGAAGAAGTCCAGGGCCGGACCCGCGTAGCCGGGCAGCATACGGGCCAGGGCCTCGTCGCTGACGCCGTGGTCGTCCGCCGCGGTGACCGGCGCCTGCGCCAGCCGGTAGTTCTCGTGGTCGATCGCCCCGGCCCACAGGTACTGGACGGCGTCCCAGCCGGGCCGGGCGGCCAGTTCGGTGTAGTCGCGCATGTGCGCGGCGCCGATGTTGTCGAACCAGCCCACGCAGTGCAGGACCGGCACCGGCCGGGCGTCGAAGGGGTGCAGTCCGGGCTGGGTCGGCAGCTCGGCCTGACGCGGCGCCATCAGGTCGAACCAGGTGGAGCGGGCGCCGATCGCCTCGAACGCCTGCTCGTACTGGTCGATGACGGGCCGCCGGGACGGGTCCAGCTCGTACTCGTAGGTGTCGTTGTCGACCCAGTGGTGGGCGAAGTACTCGATGCCCTCCAGCCAGATCGGCGCGGGCCGGTCGCCCGGCCGCCAGATCGTGCTGAAGTCGGCGGCGGTCACCCGGGGGACGATGGCGCGCAGCGCCGGATGCTGGGAGGCGACCGCCGCCCACTGGGTGAAGCCGTAGTAGGAGTCGCCGAACATCCCGACCCGGCCGTCCGACCAGGTCTGGTGGACGATCCAGTCGATGGAGTCGTGACCGTCCTGCGGCTCGCGCAGGAAGGGGAGGGTCCGGCCGCCGGACCGGAACTTGCCGCGCACGTCCTGCACCACCAGCGCATAGCCGCGGGCGGTGAACAGACGCGCGATCCGGTCGACGTACACGTACCGGCTGTTCTTGTCGTAGGGGAGGCGGACGAGCACCGCCGGGAACGCCTCGCCGCCGTGCGCCTGTTCCTCGGGGAGGTAGACGTCGGTGGCCAGCCGCACGCCGTCGCGCATGCGGACCATGTGTTGCGTGGCGTTCTCGGTGAGCGGCGCCGCACCGACCCGTTCGAAGGTGAAGGGCATGGGGGCTGCTCCAGCCGAGTTGAGATACAACAGCGTTGCATAACGCTGTTGCGTGACAACATGGCACCTGTTCGCCACCAGGTCAACACCCCGTAAGGTCGAGGACATGCCGATCGAGGTAGACGAGGCGCAGCGGCTCGACGAGATCGCCGCCGCCACCATTGAGGTCGCCCGCGAGCGCGGGGTACGGGCCGTGACCATCCGCGCCGTCGCCCAGCGGCTCGGCGGGTCCACGGCCATGGTCACCAACTACGTCCCCAGCCGCAGCGCCCTGATGGCCAACGCGCTGCGCCGCGCGGAGAAGGAGTGGGGGCGCGAGGAGGAGGCCGCGCTTGAGGGCGTCGAGGGCGCCGACCGGCTCCCGGCGCTGGTGCGGTGGATGTGCACCACCACCAGCGACGACGAGGTGATGCGCCGGCTGCTGTTCGAGATCATCAGCGAGGGGGCGACCGCGGGGGAGGAGGTCGAACAGGTCCGCGACGCCACCGCGCGCGCCCACCGCGACGCCCTCGGAGCCGTCGTCGCCGAGGCCGGCATACCCGCGCCCGCACTGGCCGCCGACGTGCTCCACCTGCTGCTGCGCGGGTACTGGCTGGCCACGCTGGAGGACCCGGAGAACTGGCCGGCCGAGCGCGGGACGCGGGTCGCGCTGGCCGTCCTCGAACTGCTGCGCAAGGGCGCGCCCGCGCCGGCGGAGAGTCCGGCCGACTGAGCGCCTCCGGGGGTTCGCCCCGCGGGGCGGCGAGGGCTTCGGGGCGGCGGCTCGGCGCGGGGCGGTGTGGGGAGGGGGTTGACAAGGCGGGCGTCGGAGATGAGGCTGAGCGCCAGATAAAACGCCGTTGTATGACGATGTTTCTCGTCACCGACGCACCGGCGAACCTCTCCACGCCCTTGCCGCACCGCCCGACGCGCCGTCCGGCGACGTCCGGCGCTCCCTCCCAGAGGCGCCCATGGAATCCCAGAACCCCGCTGCCGAGCCGTGGCAGCGCTCCGCCCTCGACCTGGCCGCCGCGATCCGCACCCGCGAGGTCTCCGCCGTCGAGGTGGCCCGGTCCTGCCTCGCCCGGATCGAGGCGACCAACCCCCGCCTGAACGCGCTCTTCGACATCCGCCCCGACGAAGTGCTGGCCGACGCGCGCCGCGCCGACGAGGCCGTGGCCGCGGGCGACCCGCTCGGCCCCCTGCACGGCGTCCCGGTCTCCACCAAGATCAACACCGATCAGCGGGGCCACGTCACCAGCAACGGCGTCGCCGCCCTGGCCGGGCCGCCGGCGAAGGACGACGCCGCGTGCGTGGCCGCACTGCGCCGGGCCGGCGCCGTACTGCTCGGCCGCAGCAACGCGCCCGCCTTCTCCTACCGCTGGTTCTCCACCAACGACCTGCACGGGCGCACCCTCAACCCCTGGGACGCCGACCGCACACCCGGCGGCTCCAGCGGCGGCGCCGCCAGCAGCCTCGCCGCGGGCATGACCCCGCTCGCCCAGGGCAACGACATCGGCGGCTCCATCCGCTACCCGGCCGCCTGCTGCGGCGTGGTCGGCGTACGCCCCACCGTCGGCCGCGTCTCCAACTGGGCGCCCCCGGTGTACGTCGACACACCCGGCGGCCCCACCCGGCTCGACTTCCCGCTCACCGCACAGGCCTGCGCGGTCGAGGGCCCGCTCGCCCGCACGGTGGCCGACGCCCGGCTCGCGCTGCACGCCATGACCACCCCCGACCTGCGCGACCCGTTCGGCGTCCCGGCCGTGCCCGCGCGGCAGGGCGAGACACCCAGGCCGCGCGTCGCCCTCGTCCGCGACATCGGCACGGTCGGCAACCACCCCGCCGTGGACCGCGCCCTGGACACCGCCGCCGCCCGGCTCGCCGAAGCCGGGTACGACATCGAGGAGTTCGCGGAACCGTCCCTGATCGCGGAGGCCGCCCGCATCTGGTCGCTGCTGCTGTACGAGGACTTCCGCGGCATGGTGCCGTTCGTGGAACAGGTCGGCGACGAGGACATCCGCACCTCGCTGACGTACTCCTTCGCCGCCGCCGCTGCCGTGTGGGGCGAACGGCCCACGCTGGAGGCGTACATCCAGGGCTGGGCCCGGCGCGGCTCCCTGATCGCCCGGCTCCAGGAACTGCTGGGGCAGGACCGCCTCCTGCTCACGCCGGTCGCCGCCGAACTGCCCTTCGAACAGGACGCCGACCTCGCCGGCCCGGCGCGCGCCGCCGAACTCCTCGCCGCCATGTGGCCGATGGCCGCCGTCCCGATCCTCGGCTTCCCCGCGGTCAGCGTCCCCGCGCTGCTCGCCGAGGGCCTGCCGGTGGGCGTCCAGCTGATCGCGGGACGGTTCGCCGAGGACCTGGCGCTCGACGCGGCACAGACCGTCGAGGACGCGGTGCCGCGGCTCGCTCCGGCGTGCTGACGGCGGTCGCGTCGCCCTCGGCCGATTCCCTCTGCCCGTAAGTGTTCTCTAGGTAAGGACTGCACACCATGGATCTGACGAACCCCGTGGACCTGAGCGGCAAGGTCGCCGTCGTCACCGGCAGCGGGCGCGGCCTCGGCCTCGCCTACGCCCGTGCGCTCGCCGCCGCCGGGGCCGCCGTCGTGGTCAACGACGTGGACGCCGGGGCCGTAGAGGCGGCGGTGGCCGGGATCACCGCCGCCGGGGGCCGGGCGCTGGGCGTGGTCGCCGCGGTCGGCGGGACCGACGCCGCCGAACAACTCGTCGCCCGGGCGGTCGAGGGCTTCGGACGGCTGGACGTCATGGTCACCAACGCCGGCATCCTGCGCGACCGGGTGCTGTGGAAGATGACCGACGACGACTTCGACTCCGTCGTCGAGGTGCATCTGCGGGGCACGTTCACCTGCGCCCGCGCGGCCGCCGTCCGGATGCGCGATCAGGGCGAGGGCGGCCGGCTCGTCCTGATCGCCTCCCCGGCCGGGCAGCGCGGCAACTTCGGCCAGACCAACTACGCCGCCGCCAAGGCCGGCATCGCCGCCATGGCCCGCACCTGGGCCCTGGAACTGGCCAGGGCGGGCGTCACCGTCAACGCCGTGGTGCCCGTCGCCGCCACCGAGATGACCAAGACCATCCCGGCCTTCGCCCCTCTCATCGAGGAGTCCGAGCGCACCGGCGCGCCCCTGCCGGACCGGCTGCGCAAGGACGAGGGACTGGGGACCGTCGAGGACGCCGCCGCCCTGATCACCTTCCTCGCCTCGGACGCCTCCGCGGGCGTCACCGGACAGGCCATCGGGATCGGCGGGGACCGGCTCGCGCTGTGGGCGCACCCCCAGGAGAAGGCCGTCGCCTTCGCCGACGGCGGCTGGAGCCCCGAGGAGATCGCCGCCCGCTGGCACGACGGGGTCGGCGCGGAGCCGGAGACGTACGGCATCCCCGCGCCCAAGGTTCCCGGGACAGCCGAGGACGGGGTCGCCGCCTCCCGCCCCGCCGAGGTCCGCGCCGCCGCATCTCAGGCCCCGGAGGCCTGAGATGACCGATCTCGCGCTCGCCGTGGACGACCTCGTCGCCATCGACGTGCACACGCACGCCGAGGTCTCGCGGGACGGCCACGCCTCGCTCAGCCCCGAACTGCTCGGCGCCTCCGAGGAGTACTTCAAGGCACACGGCCACCGGCGGCCCGCCATCGACGAGATGGCCGCCCACTACCGCGAACGCCGCATGGCCGCCGTGGTGTTCACGGTGGACGCCGAACACGCCACCGGGCATCCGCGGATCTCCAACGAGGAGGTCGCCGAGAGCTGCGCGGCCCACCCCGACGTGCTCGTGCCGTTCGCCTCCGTCGACCCGCACAAGGGCCTGGCCGGGGTCCGCGAGGCCCGCCGCCTGGTGACGGAGCACGGCGTGCGCGGCTTCAAGTTCCACCCCAGCATCCAGGCCTTCGCCCCCGACGACCGCCTCGCCTACCCCCTCTACGAGGCCATCCAGGAACTCGGCGTGCCCGCCCTGTTCCACACCGGCCAGACGGGCATCGGCGCCGGCCTGCCCGGCGGCGGAGGCATCCGGCTGAAGTACTCGAACCCGATGCTGGTGGACGACGTCGCCGTGGACTTCCCCGACCTGCGGATCATCCTGGCGCACCCCTCCTTCCCCTGGCAGGACGAGGCGCTCGCGGTGGCCACCCACAAACCGCACGTGTACATCGACCTGTCGGGCTGGTCGCCGAAGTACTTCCCGCCCCAACTCGTGCGCTACGCCAACTCCCTGCTCCAGGACAAGGTCCTCTTCGGCTCCGACTACCCCGTCATCACCCCCGACCGCTGGCTCGCGGACTTCAACCGGCTCGACATCAAACCCGAGGTCCGCCCGAAGATCCTGAAGGACAACGCCGCCCGTCTGCTGGGCCTGACCGACGACTGAAAGGGGGCGGCCGTGCGCAACCGAGGCATCGGCTCCTGGCCCGCCCGCCGGGCCCGCAAGACCCCAGGCCGCGTCGCCGTCGTCCACGGCGACCGCGAATGGACGTACCGGCAACTGCACGAGCGCGTCCTGCGGCTGGCCCACGCCCTGCGCGGCCTGGGCGTCGGCCACGGCGACCGCGTCGCCTACCTGGGACCCAACCACCCCGCCTTCCTGGAGGCGCTGTTCGCCGCCGGCGCCCTCGGCGCGGTCTTCGTCCCGCTCAACAGCCGCCTGACCGCAACGGAGCTGGCCTTCAACCTCGCCGACTCCGGCAGCTCGGTCCTGATCCACGCACCGGAGCAGGCCGCGGCGGCCGGCGCGGCGGCCACCGGGACGGGGACGCGGCGCATCGCCGTCAGCGGGCCGGACGTCCCTTTGCACGAGGATCCCGGCACGCTCGACTACGAGACCCTCCTCGCCGCCGCGGACACCGCACCGCTGGACGAACCGGTCGCCCCCGACGACCCCTGCATGATCATGTACACCTCTGGGACCACCGGCCGCCCCAAGGGCGCTGTCCTCTCCCACGCCAACATCACCTGGAACAGCGTCAACGTCCTGGTCGACCTCGATCTGGCCGGCGACGAGGTGACCTTGGTGGCCGCCCCGCTGTTCCACACCGCCGGACTCAACATGACCTGCCTGCCCACCCTCCTCAAGGGCGGCCGGGTCGTGCTGCTCGGCGCGTTCGACCCCGACCGCGTCCTGGAGCTGATCGAGACCCTGCGGGTGACGTACCTGTTCGGCGTCCCCGCCATGTACGACGCGATGGCCGCCCGGCCCCGCTGGGCGGACGCCGACCTCTCCAGCCTGCGCACCCTCACCTGCGGCGGCGCGCCCGTCCCCGAGCGCACCCTCGCGGCCTACCGTGCCCGGGGCCTCGCCCTCGGCCAGGGCTACGGCATGACCGAGGCGTCCCCGGGCGTGCTCTTCCTGGACCGGGAGCGGATCTTCGCCAAGGCGGGCTCGGCGGGTGTGCCGCACTTCTTCACCGACGTCCGCGTGGCCGGGCCCGACGGCCGGGACGTCGCACCGGGCGAACCGGGCGAGATCCTGGTATCCGGCCCGCATGTGATGACCGGATACTGGGGCCTGCCCCGGCAGACCGCGGACGCCTTCACCCCGGACGGCGGCTGGCTGCGCACCGGCGACGTCGCCCGGCTCGACGAGGACGGCTACGCGTATGTCGTCGACCGGGTCAAGGACATGTACATCTCCGGCGGCGAGAACGTCTACCCGGCCGAGGTCGAGGACGCGCTCCTCGGACATCCCGCCGTCGCCGAGTGCGCCGTCGTCGGCGTGCCCGACCCCAGGTGGGGCGAGGTCGGACGGGCCGTCGTCGTCCTGCGGCCGGGAGTCCGCGCCGACGAGGCCGGCCTCCTCGCCCATCTGCACGGCAGGCTCGCCAAGTACAAGATCCCCAAGTCCGTGGTGCTGGTGGAGACCCTGCCCCGCACCGCCTCCGGCAAGCTCGCCAAGCCCGCCATCCGGGCCGCGTACGCACACGTCACCGCCGACCCGAGCTGACACCCGCCGCCCGCCACCGGCCGTCCGCCGGTCGCCCCCCACGGGACCACCTCCCGCCGGATCACCACCCATCGCACCGCGACAGGAAGGAAACCTCCCCTCATGACCACCACCGCGCACGGCGTCGCCGGACTCAAGGCCCTGGCCGGCGCCGACCTCGGCCGCACCGGCTGGCTGGAGATCACCCAGGACCGGGTGAACACCTTCGCCGACGCCACCGGCGACCACCAGTGGATCCACACCGACCCCGAACGCGCCAAGGACGGCCCCTTCGGCGGCCCCATCGCCCACGGCTACCTCACCCTGTCCCTGATCATCCCCCTTTTCACCGAACTGCTGGAGATCACCGGCATCTCCATGAGCGTCAACTACGGCCTGGAGAAGGTGCGTTTCCCGAGCCCCGTCCCCGTGGGCGCCAAGATCCGGCTGCACGGGGCGGTCGACTCGGTGGAGGAGGTGAAGGGCGACGGCGTCCAGATGGCGCTGGCCTTCACCGTCGAGGTCGACGGCAGCGAGAAGCCCGCCTGCGTGGCCCGGGCCGTCTACCGCCACTACGCCTGACCGCCGAGGTGATGCCGCCGAGGTGATGCCGCCCCGGCCACGGGGGTCACACGTGTGCCGGGTCCCGGTCGCGGATCGCCGTGGCGGTGCGGTGCAGTTCGGCGAGGACCGTCCGGACGGCCTTGCGCGCGGTGCGTTCGGGGCGGTGCAGGACGTCGATGCGGCGTCGCGCGTGCACTCCGCTCAGCGGTCTGAGGACCACGCCGGGGTGTGGGCGGGCGGTCCAGCGGGGCAGCAGTGCGACACCGCCGCCGGCCGCCACCATCTCGGCGACCACCGAGAACTCGTTGACGCGGTGGACGATGTCCAGCCGGCGGTTGGCGACGCAGGCGACGGCCTCGACGGTGGCCATCAGCGGGAAGCCGTCGTGGACGGTGATCCAGGGCTGGTCCGCCACGTCGCCCGGGGTCAGCACCGGCGCGGCGGCCAGCGGATGACCGGCCGGCAGCGCCACGTCGAGCGGCTCGCGCAGCAGCGTCGTGGCGGTCACCGTACGGGGCCACGGCGGGCCGTGGTCGAGCCGGTGCGCGAGGACGAGGTCGTAGTCGCGGGTGAGCGCCGGGAACCGGTCCTGGGCCACGTCCTCGTCGGCGAGCCTCAGCCGTGGTCGGTCCGGTCCGGACAGGGCGCGCAGCAGGAGCGGGAAGAGCGTGGCGGCCGCGCTGTGGAACGCCGCCACCGACACGTCCCCCTCCGGCCGCCCCGCGAAGTCGGTGATGGTGTGCCGGGCCCGGGCGAGCGCGGTCTCCACCTCGATGGCGGCCCCGGCCAGGGCCTGCCCGGCCTCGGTCAGCACCACCCGGCGCCCGGCGCGCTCGGTCAGCGGGACCGGGATCGAGCGCTGGAGCAGCCGCAGCTGCTGCGAGATCGCCGAGGGCGTCACCTGGAGCGCGTCGGCGACGGCGGTGACGCTGCCCAGCTCACCCAGTTCGCGCAGGATGCGCAGCTGCCGTTCGTCCATGCGGGAAGTGTAGGACGGTGTAGCTCTGCTACATGATCGATTTAGAAGTTGGTGGTGGCCTAAAGCGTCGCCGCTGGTGCAGCGTGTGGGTATGCCTCTCGCCCGCCGCAGCACCGACGCGGTACTCCTCCTGGTCGCGCTCGTCTGGGGTTCCAGCTACCTCGCGGCCAAGTCCGCCACCGCCGCCCTCCCGGTCCTGGCCGTGCTCTTCGCCCGGTACGCCGTCTCCGCGCTCGCCTGCGGCGCCCTGGTCGCCGCCCGCCGCCGCAAGCCTGGCTGGACCCGCGCGGAGATCCGCACCGGCACGCTGCTCGGCGGCACACAGGCGGCCGTACTCGTCCTGGAGACCTACGGGGTGGCGCACACCAGCGCCGCCAACGCGGGACTGATCATCAGCCTGACCATTGTGCTGACGCCCCTGCTGGACCGCACCGGAGGCCGACCCGGACTGCCCCCGGCGTTCTTCGCAGCCGCCGGTCTGTGCGTGGTCGCCGTCGGGCTGCTCACCGCCGGCACCGGTCTGCACGCGCCCCGGCTCGGGGACGGACTGGTGCTGATCGCCGCGGTGGTACGGGCCGGGCACGTCGCGCTCGTCGGGCGGCTCACCGCCGCCCGGCCCGTGGACGCGCTGCACCTCACGACCGTCCAGACCGTCGTGGGCACGGCGCTGTTCCTGCCGGCCGCGGTCGTACACGCCTCCGCGCTGGCGCACGGCAGCGCCGCCACCTGGGGCCGGCTGATCCATCTCGCCCTGTTCTGCAGTGTGTTCGCCTTCCTCGCGCAGACCTGGGCGGTGCAGCGCACCTCGGCCAGCCGGGCCAGCCTCCTGCTGGGCACCGAGCCGGTGTGGGCCGTCGCGGTGGGAATCGGCCTCGGCGGCGAACGGCTCACCCTGTGGGCCTCGCTCGGCGCCGCGCTCATGGTCGCCGGCACCTACTGGGGCCAGTCCGTCGAACGCGCCCACCGCAACACCGCCCCCGCCGAAGCGACCGACGCCCGGGAGGGCGAGAAGGGCGAGAAGGGCGACACGGCGGACACGGCGCACCCGGCGACGACACCCGCCGGGGCCCGACCGGCCGGCGTCTGATCGGGCGGCGGCACCTGATCGGGGGCCCGTCGCGTGGCTCGCCGCGTGAGCCGCCCGACACACGCGGAAGTCCTTCCGCCACGTACCCGCGTAGAGCCCCCTTCAGCCACGCCCCGCGTAGAAGCCTTCAGCCACGCACCCGCGTAGAAGAAGGTCCCTCAGCTCACGCCGAGGGCGGGCGCGCTCCTCTTTCGGGCGCGGTAGGCGGCGGCCTTGATCCTGTTGCCGCAGGACTCCATGCCGCACCACTGCCGCCGCATCCCGCGCGAGCGGTCGATGTAGACGCGGGTGCACTCGGGGTTGCCGCACTCCTTGAGCAGCGGCACATCGGGACCGCCGAGCAGCTCCACCGCCTGCCGGGCGAGGGCGGCCAGGGCCTCCTGAGGCGTCGCCTCCGTGCGCCGCCCCTCCGAGGTGAGCTGCGGTACGGCGGCCGGCATCCGCGCCGTGCCGTTCAGCAGGTCCAGCGCCCCGGCGTCGTACGCCTCGCCGAGCCGCCGCGCGGTGACCAGCCGGTAGACGGCCTCGCGCAGCGCCTTCGCCCGCTCGAGGTCCGTCTCGTCGCTCGGGGTGACCGTGTCCACCACCCCGGACTCCAGGAACCAGGCGTCCAGCCGGTCGGGCGCCGCGAACATCTCGAACCGCAGCGTACGGCGGGCGCGCAGCGTCGCGGCGAAGTCCAGCACCGGGTTTCCGCACACGAAGACATGCTCAAGGTTCATGTCACCATCCTGACAGGTGACGAACCTCCCCGACAAGAAACGGCGCCCCGCCGAACCGGTGCGGACCGGTGCCCGGCGGCGCGTGGCCGGGAAACGGGGGTGTTCGACGTGCGAGGGACGGGCGGAGGTGAGCGGGACATGGCGGGCCACATGAGCGCGTACGGCGGGGTCGGCCAGGCAGCGGTCCTCCAACTCGGCTGGCACAGCCGGGCGTTCGCGCTCGGCGGCGGCCGCGCGGACCCGTGGGGCCGGGTCGGTGAGCAGTCCCGCCTGGACGGCGAGCGGCCGGTCGCACCAGGCCCGCGCGACCGCGGCGCGCAGCTTCGGGTCCGGCGCGCGGACGAGTTCCGCCCGGGCCCGGCCGTAGGCCTCCTCCGGTGCGTCGATGCCGGTCCGCACCCCGCGGTCCACCGAGTGGCGCACGAAGTCCGCGCAGGCGTCGCGGATCGCCGGATCGGGATGCTCGGCGATCCTGCGGCGCACCGCCGGGGAGATCCGCTCCCCGTGCAGGTGCACCGCCGCGTCGTGGCCGCCGTGCGTCAGCAGGGCCTCGGCCACGGCGTCCGCCGGCCGGCCGGGCCGCAGCGTCATGCCGTGCCGGCCGGCCCGGTGCGCGGCCAGGCGCGCCAGGACGGCGTCGGGCGCGGCCGGGTTCCGACCCAGACCGGACAGCCGGGGACGAGCGAGACTCGTCATCCGGCCAACCTACTCACCCGGGCCCGCGCCGAGCCCGTCCGCCCGCGCCCGCAACACCGCGCGCTCCGGCGGCCGTTGGGAGACGGTCCGCCTGCTCAGAGGTGGTCCGCCTCCACGACGGCCCGCGCGAAGGCCGCCGGGGCCTCCTGCGGCAGGTTGTGGCCGATGCCGTCGAGCCGGTGGTACCGGTACGCGCCGGTGAACCGGTCCCGGTACGCGCTGTCGTCCGGCCCGGTGAACGGGTCGCGCTCGGCGTCGAGGACGACGGTGGGCGCCGGGATGACCGGCCGCGGCACGAGCCGCTTCTCGTACCGGTCGTAGCGCCGCTCGCCGTCGGCGAGGCCGAGCCGCCAGCGGTAGTTGTGGATCACGATCGCCGCGTAGTCCGGGTTCTCGAAGGCCGCCGCCGTACGAGCGAAGGTGGCGTCGTCGAAGTCCCAGGTGGGGGAGACGATGTCCCACACCAGCCGGCACAGGGCGCGGCGGTTGTCCGGATCCACCATGGCGAGGCGGCCCCGCTCGGTGGCGAAGTAGTACTGGTACCACCAGGCGTACTCCGCCTGCGGGGGCAGCGGCCGCTTCTGCATCTCGACGTCGGTGACGAGGTAGCCGCTCACCGACACCAGCGCCTTGACCCGCTCGGGCCACAGCGCCGCGACGATGTCGGCGGTGCGCGACCCCCAGTCGAACCCGGCGAGCACCGCCTTCTCGATCTTCAGCGCGTCCATCAGGGCGACGATGTCGAGGGCGACCGCCGACTGCTGGGCGTTGCGGACGGTGTGCGGGGACAGGAAGCGCGTCGTGCCGTGCCCGCGCAGGTACGGGACGATCACACGGTAGCCCTGGGCCGCCAGCAGCGGCGCGACGTCGACGTAGCTGTGGATGTCGTACGGCCAGCCGTGCAGACAGATGACGACCGGGCCGTGCCGGGGCCCCTCCTCGGCGTAACCGACGTCCAGCAGACCGGCCTTGACCTGCTTCAGCGTGCTGAAGGACGTGTGCGTGCCGGAACCGGTGCCGGACGCGGCCGGCACCGTGTCCTCCGGCCTGCCCTCCGGTCGCGGCGCGGCCGAGGCGGCCGGCGCGCCCTGGAGGCCGGCCAGCGAGGCCGCCGCCGTGCCCGTGCCGAGACTGACGGCCTTGCCGAACGTGCGCCTGCCGATCATGCGAAGTCCTCCGTCGGACGCGGTCGCGCACGGCGGCGCGGAACCGGTGGGTGCCTGGGATCACTGCCGTTCGAGGTGCGTGACGACTGTGGCACGGGGTGCGTCACCCGTCAAACAGGTGACGCGGGACTTCGGTGCCGACGGTGGCGTTTCGGCCAGTCGGGGGTGGTGGTGGCGCGGGGCGGCGGGGCCGGGCGTCGCCGCCCCCGCGCCCACCGGGGAGCCGTACCGGGCTATCGGCCGGTCGGACCGAACAGGGCGATCTGGTCCTTGACCCAGGGGTCGTAGACGGCCGAGCGCTTGTCGCTCGACAGGCCGAACCATGCCAGCTGGTCCGAGACCCAGGGGTCCGTGCGCGGGTCGGCGAGCTGGTGGTGACGGGGGTGGTGGGCGTGGGGGGAGGGCAGGTGGGTGGCGGTGGTCGCCGCGGTCCGGGCCGCGGGGCGGGCGGACGGCTGGGACGTGGCGGCCGCCGCGGAGCCGCCGGCGGAGAGGACGGCGCCCGCGACGAAGGCGGCGGAGACGCCCGCGGTCGTGGCGCGCCGGATGAGCTTGTTCATGGTCTTCCTCCTTGCACAGCGGGTGTTCCCGGAACCACGGACGGCGGTCACCGCCGCGGTCCCAGGTCGGGCCGCATACCCAGGGCCTCACACCTCCACACCCCGACACACCTACTTGCGCACTCGCGGGCCGGCCGACACACCTGTGTACCGGTGTGCGGGCACACCTGCGCGCCCGCGCACCGGGAAGCCGACACACCCGGGCGCCGGGACACCGACACACTTGCGCACCGGGGAGCCGCAACACCGGGACGTATGCAGACCCGGAATACCGACACACCCAACCCGTACGCCTCGCCGAGTGTCCCGTCGCGGCATCTCCCCGCCGGGGCGCGGGCCGGCGCGGCGGGTCGACGGCGACGTTTCGGCCACCCGGTCCCGGGGGACACCGGCACGGACCGTTCAGAGACGCGGACCGTCCGCAGAAGCGGACCGTCCGGAGAGGGAGCGCGGGACATGACGTGGGACGAGACGCCCGGCACGGCGGTGGTGACCGGGGCGTCGTCGGGCATCGGCGCCGAGTACGCGCGGCGGCTGGCCGGGCGCGGCTGGGACCTGGTGCTGGTCGCCCGGCGCGCCGAGCGGCTCGCCGCCCTGGCGGACCGGCTGCGCGGGGAGTCCGGGGTGGCCGTGGAGACGGTCGAGGCCGATCTCGCCCGGTCGGCGGATCTCGCCCGGGTCGCCGAGCGGGTGGCCGCGCCGGACGTGGCGCTGCTGGTCAACAACGCGGGGATCAACGGGTACGGCCCGTTCCCCGAGGTGGACGCCGCGCTGCTGACGAAGGTGGTCGACGTCAACGTCGTCGCGCCCACGGTGCTGACCCGCGCCGCCGTCCCCGGGATGCTGGCGCGCGGCCGGGGCGCGGTGGTCAACGTCGCCTCGCTGCTGGCGTTCGCCGGCTCCCTGCCGCCCGGCCCCCTTCCCCAGCGGGCCGTCTACGGCGGCACCAAGGGCTACGTCGTGACGTTCACCAGGACCCTGGCCGCCGAGCTGGCCGGCACTCCGGTACGGCTCCAGGTGGTCTGCCCCGGCCTCACGGCCACCGAGTTCCATCTCGGGACGGGCGAGCGACCGGTGCCGGGCGAGCAGCGGGTCCACGAGGACGGCGGGATGCCCGTGGCCGACGTGGTGACCGCCTCGCTGGCCGCGCTGGCGGCCGGCGAGGTGGTGTGCGTGCCCGGCCTGGAGGACGCGGAGGCCGTGGCGCGGCTGGTCGCGGCGGAACTCGGCGTGCGCGAGGGCGCGGGGGCCTCGTTGGCCCCTCGTTACCGTGCGGCGGCAGAGGCGGCGGCCGAGGCGGAGACGGACGGCTGACCGTCCGGCCCCTGGGGCCGGTGTCCAGAACTCGGCGGCACTTTCGCCGTCCGCGACACTTCCACCGTCCGCCATCTTGTCAGGAACATGATCGCATCCCTACAGTCCCCTGCGAACCTACTTGGGAGCGCTCCCAAACAGACATGCCCAAACGATACGGAGGACAGCGGGCGCGCTCCCCGGACTTCCGCACGGCACCGCACAGTCTCCCGTCCGGAGAGGACCCGCATGTCCCCGTCACCGCACCATGCGCACCGCACGCATGCCCTGCTCGGCGCGCTGCTGACCGTTCTCGCCGCGCTCGCGGCGCTCATGACCATCACCCCGGCCGCCCACGCGGACACCCAGATCTGCGACGCCTTCGGCTCGACCACGGTCCAGGGCCGGTACGTCGTCCAGAACAACCGCTGGGGCACCGACCAGACCCAGTGCATCACCGCCACGGACTCCGGCTTCCGGGTCACCCAGGCCGACGGCTCGGTGCCCACCAACGGCGCCCCGAAGTCGTACCCCTCGATCTACAACGGCTGTCACTACACCAACTGCTCGCCGGGAACGGCCCTTCCGGCCCAGCTGAGCACCATCTCCAGCGCGCCGACCGGCATTTCGTACACCTACGTCAGCGGCGCGGTCTACGACGCCGCCTACGACATCTGGCTCGACCCCACGCCGCGCACCGACGGCGTCAACAAGACCGAGATCATGGTGTGGTTCAACCACGTGGGCGCGGTCCAGCCGGTGGGCTCGCAGGTCGGCACCGCCACCGTGGCCGGCCGCCAGTGGCAGGTGTGGTCCGGCAACAACGGCGGCAACGACGTGCTGTCCTTCGTCGCCCCGTCGGCGATCGGCAGCTGGAGCTTCGACGTCATGGACTTCGCCCGTGCGGCGGTCGCCCGCGGGCTGGCCCAGAACAACTGGTACCTGACCAGTGTGCAGGCCGGGTTCGAGCCCTGGCAGAACGGCGCGGGACTGGCCGTGACGTCCTTCTCCTCGACCGTCAACACCGGCGGCAGCGGCGGCGACCCGGGCAACCCGGGCGACCCCGGCACCCCGGGCGCCTGCAAGGTGGCGTACGGGACGAACGTCTGGCAGGGCGGGTTCACCGCCGACGTCACCGTCACCAACACCGGTTCGGCCGCCGTCGCCCCCTGGCAGCTCGCCTTCACCCTGCCCTCCGGGCAGCGGATCACCAGCGGCTGGAACGCCACGCTCTCCGGCCAGTCGGGCGCCGTCACGGCGGCCGGCCAGTCGTACAACGCGACCATCGCCCCCGGCGGCACCGTGTCGTTCGGCTTCCAGGGCACCTACAGCGGTACCTTCGCCAAGCCGTCCGGCTTCACCCTGAACGGCACCGCCTGCACCACCGCCTGACCCGGCGGGGGCGGCCCGCATCACGGCGTCGCCCCCGTCGCCCCCGTTGCCCCCGTCGCCCGTCCGTCGTGGACGGCGGTGTCACATGCGGGACGACGACGAGACCTCTTCGTCGTCTTCCCTTGCCTGGGCCGGTGGTCGGCTGCGGGGGCGGGTGCGGGTGCGGGTGCTCAGTCCTCGGTCGGCCAGTCCCAGCCGAGCTGGAGGAACATGCCGAGCCGGTCGCTGACCGCACGGATCTCCGCGATCCGGCCCGCGCGCACCGTGAAGATCCAGATCTGCTCGACATTGCAGCGGCGGCCGGTCGGCTCGGGCATCCGGGGGTGGTAGCCGGTGTGGACGCCGCACACCCGCAGCCGCGCCACCACCTCGTCGCCCTCGGCGATGAGCTGCTCGGCGTGGAAGCCGTCGCCCGGCGCCCCGGTGCTGAATGCGGCGAGCTGCTGCCGGAAGCCCTCTATCGCGGCGCCTGGCGTCTCCTCCTCACCGAAGATGATCTTGTTGTGGTCGATCACGTCGGCCGCGAGGTAGCGCTCCCAGTCCTGGCCGGACCGGTCGTTGAGCGCGGCGATGAAGTCGAGGACGACCTGCTTGGGGGCGAGGGTGAGGGTGGGGGCGGAGGTGACGGGCGTGGCGGGGGTGGTGGCGGTGGTCGTGTGCTGCAAGTCCGGCTCCTGTGAGGTCTGGGGTTCTCGCCCTCGTGCGGCGTAAGGCCTTCTTGCGCCGCACTATTTTCTTACGACGTAAGTTTCACTGGGCTCGATTGTTGACTTACCTTGTAAGAAAGTCAATCGTCGGGGTGGAGAGGGCTGGTGGGCCATGACGGCCGAGAAGCCGGGTGCGCGGCGGGGTCGCGGTGAGCGCGTGGGGCTGACCCGGCAACGTGTCCTCGACGCGGCGCTGGACCTGGTCGACCGGCGGGGGCTCAAGGCCCTGACGATGCGTTCGCTCGGCGAGCAGCTCGGCGTCGAGGCGATGACGCTCTATCACTACGTCCCGAACAAGGACGCGTTGCTCGACGGGCTGGTGGAGCAGGTGTTCCGGGCGGCGGCGCCGGCGATGGACGGGTCCGCCGACTGGCGGGAGGCGCTGCGGGCGTATGCGAAGGCGCTGCGCGAGGGGCTGCTGCGGCACCCGGCCGTCCTCCCGCTCGCCGCGTCCCGCCCGGCGGTCACCCAGGCGACGCTGGACGACATCGAGGCGTGCCTGGGCATGCTGACGGAGAACGGTTTCACGCTCGGACGCGCGCTGCACGCCCTGAACGCGGTGTCGGTGTTCGCGATCGGGCACGCCGTCCTGGAGGTCCAACTCGTCGTCGGCACTGAGGAGTCGGGCGGGACGGGGTGGCTGGCCGGGCTGGACGGCGAGCGCTATCCACTCATCGCCCGCGCGGCGCGCGACCGGGTGGGCGTGGACGACGGGGAGCGTTTCGCCTTCGCCGTCGACGCGATGCTGCTGGGGTTCGAGGAACTGCGCACGGACTGAACCCCAACGGACTGAGCGGCAACGGGCTGAACCGCACGGGCCGAGCGGAGGGGCGGCGCGCGGTGCGGTACGGCCGCCGCTGCGGTGCGCGCGGTACGTACAAGAGGCGTACGCGGCCCGGGAGTCGCGTCACCGCGGCGGTGCGGCGGGTGGTTTCAGGGGAGTTCGGGCGTGCAGGTGCGGCACAGGCGGTAGCGGGCGCCGCCGCGCGGGCCGATCCGTTCCTTGACCCACTGTGCGGCCTCGCCGGTCTCCAGCAGGCGCACGTGTGTGGCCCATTCGGGGCTGAGGCGGCCGTCGTGCGCGAAGCGGCTCAGCGCCTCCGCCCCTGTCGCCAGGCCGTCGCCCGTCACGCGGCCGACCGACTGCTCGACCTTCTTGCAGTCGCCACGGTGCAGCGTCTGCTTCTCGGCGGCGTAGGGAGTGTGTCCGGACGCCGTGAAGCGGTTCCGCTGCGCGAGCGACTCGGCGCGCAGGGCGCTGAACTCGTCGGCGGCCTCGGCGCAGACCTCGCACCCGTCGGCACAGGACGGCGCGGGGAGAGGGGCGTTGTCGGTGGTGTCGAGGGCGCCGGCGGCAGCCGAGGCGACGGCGGCGGAAGCGGGGGTGGGGGTGGTCGCCGCGGCGTCGCCGGTCGCGGCGCTGTCACCGGTTGCGGCGATGTCGTCGGCCGCACGGGCGGGTGCGGGCACCGCGGGCGCCTCGGCCGTCCTGTCGTGCTGCCGCGCGCTCCCTTGCTCGTGCTGCTGTCGCTCGTGCCGGCGCGGACGGGGCGGCCCCGCCGCGGCGAGACGTACGGCGGCGGCGGCTCGCCGAGCCGCCTCCCGGGCCGCGCGCTGCCGTGGAGAAGTACGTCCTCGCTTTGCCATGAGAAGCCGGTCCCCTGTTCACCGTCGGGTGGAGTGCGTGAGGGCACGGCGACTGCCGGTGGCAGCGTCGCGCCCACGGCGCACCAGCATGGCATCCACCCGCCCGATCGGCGGTGCGCCGCGCCAGGGAAACCCACCGTGCGGGGGAGCCCTCCGTGCGGGGGGAGCCCACCGTGCGGGGAGCCCTCCGCTCTCTCGCGGCGGCCCGCTACAGCCCCAGGTCGAGGGCGAGGCAGGAGAAGTGCTTCCAGGAGCCCTCCGGGTCGTAGCCGCCGGACGGGTCCTTCGGGTCGGACGGCTTCTCCTCGACCATGTCGGCGTAGGCGATGCGCTCGGGCAGTTTTCCGAACCGCGCGTGGCGGAGCTGTGCGGCGACGTCCGGAGTGCTGTTGCTTTCCACGGTTCGACCTCCGTCTGGCCGGGGCGGATCGCTCCGAGCCCGTTCCGATGCACCGAGCGTCGCACCCGCTCGCGTCACCTGTCAAGGCGGTGACGCAGAGCGGGTGCGCCTTTCAGACCGAGGTCCGGCGCTTCGGGGGCGGAACCCGTGGCTTCACGGGGGAGGTCAGCCCTTCAGGCTGTAGAAGTGCATCGGGGAGTTCGGCCGGAAGCCGATACGCGGGTACACCGGCGCCCCGGCCGCGGTCGCGTGCAAAGTGGCGCGGGTCAGTCCGGTGGCCCGGGCGCCCTCGTGCAGCGCCTTGCGGGTCACCGCCTCGCCGTAGCCCCGCCGCTCCCACTCGGGCAGCGTGGCGACGAGCACGACGAAGAGACGGCCCTGGGCCTCCACCGCCCCGGCGCAGGTGACCGGGACGCCGTCCCGCAGACCGAGGTAGGCGTACACCTCGTCCTTCCACAGCGCGGAGCCGACGAGACCGTCCCGGCCCTCCTCCGAAGGGAAGCCGTACGCACGGGAGTTGATATCCGCGTAGGCTCGCAGGTGGTCGTCGGTGCGGACGCGGACGAAGGTCAGGTCGGGGTGCGCCGGGTCGGGGACGGGGAGCAGGTCGCCGGCCATTCCGGTGCCGGGGAAGGCGTGCTGGAGACCGGCCCGCTCGGCCGCCTCGGCCAGCCCCGCGCGGGCCCCGCCGTCGAGCAGGTCCTCGAAGAGCCACAGAAAACCCGGCTGCTTCTTGGCCCGCATGATCTCCGCCGCCTGGCGCAGCCGCTCCGCGACGAGCGCCGCGTCCGCGCCGACCTCGGTCAGCGTGACGCAGTTCCAGAACGCGAACCGGCAGTCCGCCCAGCGCACGGCGAGACCGGGCAGGTCCCGGACGTCCGCGTCCGGGTCCCGGTCCCGGACCATGGCCCGCCACACCGTGGCGAGCTGTTCCATCGATTCGATCGATTCCGCTAGACCCGTCATGGAGAAACCCCTTCGGCCGTCGAGTGTGCGGTCACCTTCCCAATGACAACGAACACGGGACAGGTGTGTTCTCGTCGAACCGCGCGGGTGCGTCGTACCGCGGGATGCCTCGAACGGCCCGGATGCGCAAGGGGGTTGGGGGACCCCGGCGGGGGCGGCGGTTACGGGCGGCGGCCCCAGGCGGAGACCATCGGGGCGGTGGCGAGATCCAGGCGTCCGGTGGCGACGTTCGCCAGATGTCGCTCGATCTCCTCGTCGGTGGCGAGCCCTTCGGCCACCAGCCGGTCGCGGATCTGCCGCACGGTCGCGGCCTCCAGAACGGCGCACGCCGGTGACATGATCGGGAAGTAGGCGTCCGCTCGCACATCGGTGAAACCGGCCTCGCGCAGCAGCCGGGGCAGGGTCCGCCCGTAGGCGAGGTCCGCGCCGCGCTGCGCCATCAGCGCGCGGAAGCCGGACCGCAGCCGGTTGGCGAGGCGCTCCTCGGGTCCGGACTCGTCCGGGCACAGCAGCGGCTGCAACGCCGGGTCGGCGTCCTCCAGGAACAGCACGCCGCCCGGCCGCAGCGCCTGGATCATACGGCGCAGCGCCTCGGCCCGGTCGGTGACGTGCACCAGCACCAGCCGGGCGTGCACCAGGTCGAAACCGCCGGCCGGCGGCGGGTCGGCGGCCACGTCGTGGCGGCGCGTCTCGATCACGCCGCCGCCGAGATCGGCGAGGCCCGCGAGCCAGGAGGTGTCGATGTCCGTGGCGAGGACCGCGCCGGTGGGGCCGACCCGCTCGGCCAGCCCGAGCGGCACCGACGGGCCACCGGCCCCGACCTCCCAGCAGCGCATACCGGCACGGATCCCGAACTGGTCGATGTGCCGGAACGTCACCGGGTCGAACAGCTCGCCCAGGGCCTCGAACCGGGTCCCCGCCTCGGACTGCCGGTTGTCCAGCAGGTAACCGCGCTCGGCCCGCGCCGGCACCTCGGCGTTCGCCCCTGCCCCTGCCCCTGTCCTTCCTGCCTTTGTCTCTGCCCCTGCCCCTGCCCCTGCCTCTGTTTCTGCTCCTGCGCCGGTGTCCGCGTCGTGCTCAGCCATGCGGCGATTCTGGCAGAGGGGGCCGCAGGCGACGGGCGGCGGGGACCGGGGTCAGCTCCCCGCGCCCAAGGCGGCGATGTGCCGCCGTGGGTAACCGGCCTCCAGCAGCGGAGCGCGCACGTCGCGGTCCAGGTCCGGCAGACAGCCGAACAGGACGTCGGCCGGCCCCGTGATCTCGGCCTCCCCGCAGGACGCGGGCAGCAGAAGCGTCTGCGCCCGGCCGAGTTCCCCCTCCCAGTCGCCTGACCGCACCCGCACCGGGGCGCCGACGTTGGACAGGATCTGCGCGGTGGCGAAGGAGCGTCGCAACGGCCCGGCGGAGGTCCAGCGCTCCAGGGCGAAGTAGGGACTCGCGCACAGGAAGACCCGCTCGGCCCCGTCGCCGAGGGCGATGCGCAGCCCGGGGGTGAAGTCCGGCCGGCATCTCCGGATGCACCTGCCGCATCAGCATGTCGAGGTTGGCGTCGAACTCCGCGTCGCTCACGGGGGAGCCGTCCTCCATCCGCCAGCGCATCGCGTGCTGCTGGATGTCGGAGGTCTGCTCGATCTCGTAGACCAGGGTGTCGGGGCCGAAGCTGTGCGGGGTGCCGCCGGGGACGTAGATCGTCTCGCCCGCGCGCACCGGCAGGCGGCGCAGTACGGCGTCGAAGTCCTGCGCCTGCAGCGCGGCGCGCAGCCGGCCCGGCGTCACCCCTTCCCTGACGCCGCATAGGGTGGTGGCCCCGGGGGCGGCGTCGAGGATGTGCCAGGCCTCCGTCTTGCCGTTGCGCTGTCCTTCGAGCCGCCGGGCGGCCTCGTCGTCCGCGTGCAGATGGACGGGCAGGGAGCCGGTGGCGTCGATGAACTTCGTCAGCACCGGGAAGCACCGGCCCGACCAGCCGGCGCCCATCAGGTCCTGGGGGTGGTCGGCGACCACCTGGCGCAGGGACCGGCCGGCCAGCGGACCCTCGGTCACCACACCGCTCAGTCCGGCCACGTCGCTGCACTCCCAGGTCTCGGCGACGCTCCAGTCCGGGATGCCGGTCTTGCCGAGGCGGCGGGCGAGGGCGTGACCGCCGAAGACCAGCGGCTTGGCCGTGACGGTCAGCCGCAACGGGTACAGGCGCACATCGCGGCCGCTCACCGGACCGGCCGTCCTCCGATGGGCCCCGGCCCGACCCTGGCCGACTGCGACATGGGAAACCTCCGGGAGCGCGAGGGGCGGGGTGCGGCGAACCGACTTCCCGCCCCCGCGACCGGCGAAACGAGGTCGCGGTACGACGCGCTGCGCGTGCTCCCGGAAAAGGTGACGTACTTTGTCACCTTTGGCGGGCACGGTGGACCTATGCAGAAGAACGCCGCGAAGAAGAACGCCGCGAAGAAGGACCGCGAGAACAGCAAGGCCAGCAAGGACAGCAAGGGCCGGATGGACCGGATGGACCGGATGGACCGGATGGAGAACAAGCCCGTGGGACCCGTGGAGCCCGTGGAGCGCGAGGACGTGGGCGCGGACAGCCGGCGCGGTCCCCTGTCCGGCCGGATCGCGCTCGTCGCCGGAGCCACCCGCGGGGCCGGCCGCGCGCTCGCCGTCGAACTCGGCCGGGCCGGCGCCACCGTCTACGTCACCGGCCGCACCACCCGCGAGCACGCCAGCGAGGTCGGCCGGACCACGGAGACCATCGAGCAGACCGCCGAGCTGGTCACCGCGGCCGGCAGCACCGGCGTCGCCGTCCCCACCGACCACCTCGACCAGGACCGGGTACGCGCCCTCGTCGAGCGGATCGACCGGGAGCAGGGACGGCTCGACATCCTGGTCAACGATCTGTGGGGCGGCGAACACCTGCTCGCCGGTTCCGTCTTCGGCAAGAAGAGCTGGGAGACGCCGCTCGCCGACGGGCTGCGCATCCTGGAACTCGGCGTGCGCTCACACGTGATCACCGCGGCGCTCGCCCTCCCGCTGCTGGTCCGCGCGCAGGCCCCGCTGCTCGTGGAGGTCACCGACGGCACGGCCGTCTTCAACCGCCGCTACCGCCAGAACCTCTACTACGACCTCGCCAAGAACGCCCCGATCCGGATCGCCTTCGGGCTGGGCGAGGAGCTCGGGGAGTACGGGGGCACGGCGGTCGCCGTCACGCCGGGCTACCTCCGGTCGGAGCAGATGCTCGGCCACTTCGGCGTCACCGAGGAGACCTGGCGCGACGCGATCGCCCGCGATCCGCATTTCGCCGTCGCCGAGTCGCCGTCCTACCTGGCCCGCGCGGTGGCCGCGCTCGCGGCCGACCCGGACCGGGCCGCCCGCTGGAACGGCAGGTCCACCTCCAGCGGTGAACTCGCCAAGGTCTACGGGGTGACGGATGTGGACGGCAGCCGGCCGGACGCCATGGCGTACTTCGAGGACGTCGTCTTCGGCGGCAAGCCGGGCTCGGCGGACGACTACCGCTGAGGCCGCGGCCGCGAGCCGCCGGGCGCCGGGCCGCAGGGCTCCGGGGGCTTGCGGCCCCGCGGCTTACGGCCCCGCGTCCCCCGGTCCTGCGCCTTGTGGTCCTGCGCCTTCCGGTCCTGCGGCTTGCGGCCCCGCGCCCTTCGGTTCCGCGGCCTTCGGTCCTGCGGCTTCCGGCTCCGTGCCCTCCAGTCCCGCAGTTTCCGGCCCGGGATCGCCCGGCCCGGGATCGCCCGGCCCGGGGTTGTCCGGCCCGGGGTTGCCCGGCGCGGGATCGGCCAGCTCGGGATCGTCCGGCGCGGGATCGGCCTCCTCCGGGGCGGGCCTGTCCCGGTCGTGCGGTGCGGGCGCGTCCGGCTCCGCGTCGTAGCGTGCCGCGAGGGAGCGGGCGTACGCGCGGAAGCGGGCGCGCAGGCTCGCCGGGGCCAGAACCTCCGCGTCCGCGCCCAGCGCGGTGAGCTGCCCGAAGGCCACGTCCTCCGACTCCACCGGCACGTCGAGCGTGACCCGCCCGGCGGCGTCCCGGGGCGGCGCGCCGACCGGCAACGCGCCGGCGGCGGCCGGGTCCAGCACGGCGGGCAGGCGGCGCAGCCCGTCCTCGGTCAGCCGCAGGGTGACGGTGGTGCGCAGCATCCCCCGGGCGAACGCCTCGGAGTGCGCCCGCCAGTGCGCGGCCAGGTCGAAGGACGGATCGCGGCGGAAGGGGGCGTCGGCGTCGGGGGAGGGGGAGAGCGCCGTGACGCGGTCGACGCGATAGGTACGCCAGACACCACCCCTGCCACTGCCGCCGCCGCCGTTGCCGGTACCGGCCACAGCCCGGGTCGCTTCTCCGGCCTCGCCCCCGGCTCCGGTCCCCGCCCCGGCCCGGCGTCCGCCCGCCCCCTCGCCCCGCTCCTCCGGGACGCGGCCCACGACGTACCAGATCCCCGCCTTCAGGACGAGGCCGTACGGTTCGAGCCGGCGGGTCACCGGGCGGGGCGGGGCGCCGTCGCGGCCCGGTCGGGCGTACGTCAGTTCGACGGCGCGGTCGGACCAGACGGCACGGGCCAGTTCCGGCAGCAGCTCGGGCGACGACGGCTCGCGGAACCAGGCCGGTGCGTCGAGGTGGAAACGGCGCGCCGACGACTCGGCCGCCGTGCGCAGCGACGGCAGCAGCGTGGCCGCCAGCTTCAGCCGGGCGGTGTCCGCCGCGTCCGACAGCCCGAGGTCGCGCAGGGCGGTGGGCAGGCCCGAGAGGTACAGCGTCTCGGCCTCGGTGGGGCGGAGCGTGGTGAGCCGGGTCCGGTGGCCCGGCGCCAGCCGGTAGCCGCCCGCCCGGCCGCGCTCGGACCGCACGGGCACGCCCGCCTCCTGGAGCGCCTGCACGTCACGGATCACGGTGCGCTCGGAGACGTCCAGCTCATGGGCGAGGGCGGCGGCGGTCAGTCCGGGACTCGACTGGAGGAGGAGGGCCATACGGATCAGACGGGCGGCGCGCATGGCCCCATCATCGCGTCCCGCGGGGCGGCCCGGCGGGGCGTGTCACCGCTCCAGCAGGGGCGCCACCCGCGACAGCGTGGCCAGGATGTTGGGCTCGGTGACCGTCTCCCGCGCCGCCTGCGGCGTCAGCCAGCGCAGCGGGGCGTCCGGGTTCTCCGGCCGTACCGCCTGCGGGACGCCGGTGGCCAGGACGTAGCGCAGGTCGGCGTGCTCGTGGGCCGGTTCGTGCCGGCCCGCCGGGACCGGCACGATCACCAGGTGCCGTACGTCGGCGTCCGGCCAGGGGGCCAGGTCGGGCAGTCCGGTCTCCTCGCGCGCCTCGCGGAGGGCCACGGCGAGCGGGGCGTCCTCGCCGGGGTCGCCGTGGCCGCCGACCAGCAGCCACGACCGGTGCCGCGGATGCCGGCGCAGCAGGACCCGGCCGCTGCCCGGATGCACGATGACCGCCGTCGCCGTGACGTGCAGCGGGCGGGACCGGTCCCACGGGTCGCCCGGCGCCGCGAGGAGGGCCCTCACCCGGTCCGCGTCGGCGCGTTCCGCCGGGGTGGCCGGTGCGTGGCGGGCGAGGACGTCGACTACTGCGGGGTGGGCCGTGGTCATGCGGCCGATGCTAGTGACGCACGGCGGCGTCGGCCTCCGAATTTCCCGGCCCGGCGGCCCTCCGGTCCTCGGCCTGCCGCCCCCGCTTCTCGGCTGGCCAGCTCCCCCGTTCCTCGGTCTGCCGGCCCGTCCGGTGAACGGCCCGGCGGTCCGGCCCGCCGGGCCGTCCGGTTGCGGGCCGATTCCGCAGCGGAGAGCCTCGGTCTGTCCCCGGACCCGAGCCCGGGAGCGGACCCGTACCCGCAGGGAGCGGACCCGTACCCCGTGGTGGACGCGTCCCCGGAGGCCGACGGCGCAGGAGGCGGTGCGGATGAAGGCGATCACGGTCGTGCCCGGCGAACCCGGGCGCGTACGGGTCGAGGAGGTTCCCGAGCCCGCGGAGCGGGAGGGCTCCCTGCTGGTGGAGGGGCGGCTCCTGGGGATCTGCGGGACGGACGTCGACATCGTCGAGCGCGGTTACGGCTGGCTGCCGCCCGGCCAGGACCGGCTGGTGATCGGGCACGAGTCGCTGGGCGCCGTCCTGGAGGCCCCGCCGGACAGCGGGTTCGCCCCCGGCGACCATGTCGTGGGGATCGTACGGCGGCCCGATCCCGAGCCGTGCGACCCGTGCTCCCAGGGCGAATGGGACTTCTGCCGCAACGGCGGCTACACCGAGCGGGGCATCAAGGAACGCAACGGCTACGGCTCGCGCCACTGGCGGGTGGAGCCGGAGTTCGCGGTGCGCGTCGATCCCGGTCTCGGCGACTGCGGGGTGCTGCTGGAACCGGCCTCGGTGCTGGCCAAGGCGTGGGAGCAGACCGACCACATCTTCGCGCGCTCCTCCTGGCGGCCCCGTACCGCCCTGGTCACCGGGGCCGGGCCGATCGGTCTGCTGGCCGCCCTGATGGGGGTGCAGCGGGGGCTGGAGGTGCACGTCCTGGACCGGGAGGACCGGCCGCCCAAGAGCACGCTCGCCCGTGACGTGGGCGCCGTCTTCCACACCGGCGACGTGCGTTCGGCGGGCGTCGCGCCGGACGTCGTGATCGAGTGCACGGGCCACGGCCCGCTGGTCTTCGAGGTCACGAAGGCCGCCACCCCGAACTCGGTGGTCTGCCTCACAGGTATCTCCGGCGGCTCGGCGCCCGCTCGCGTCAGCACCGACGACGCCAACAACCACCTGGTGCTCGGCAACACCGTCGTCTTCGGCACCGTCAACGCCGCCCGCCGGCACTACGAGCAGGCGGCCCGCGCCCTGGCCGCCGCCGACCGCGCCTGGCTGGACCGCCTCATCACCCGCAAGGTCCCCATGGACGACTACGCGCAGGCGCTGCGCAAGAACCCGGACGACGTCAAGGTCGTGGTCGATCTGCGGACGTGAGGTCGTGGCCGTCGTTCCGGTTCCGCTCCGTCCCGGGTCCCGGGTGCCGCGGCCCGTGTCCCTCCGACGGACCGGCGGAGCTGGCCGGTCCGGTGGAACCCGCCGAGACTCGGCATGGAACCCGTCGGCGGACCGCACCCGAGCACCGGCGCCTGGGCCCGCACGTATGTGCACCCCCGCACAGGCACGCACACAGGTGCGCCCACGCCCCCACGCCCCACGCCGTACGGCCTCCGCGCGGACACCGCGAGCCGCCGCTCCCAGCCGAGGAGAACGACGTATGCAAGGTTTCACCAGGGAGCCGGGGGTCCGCGGACCGCTGGAGGCCGTCCCCGCCGCCGGGAAACGGAAGATCCTGCGCTGGGCCGCGACCATCGCGATCGGCGGCTTCCTCTTCGGCTACGACACCGGAGTCGTCTCCGGCGCACTGCTCTTCATCACCCGCGACTTCGGCCTGACCGCAGCTCAGCAGGGCAGCATCGTGAGCGTCCTGCTGATCGGGGCGATGGTGGGCGCGCTGTCGGCGGGCCGCGTCGCCGACCGGCTGGGCCGCCGCCGGACGCTCGCCCTGGAGGGCGCCGTGTTCGTCGTCGGCACGCTGGTCGCGGTGTCCGCCGACGGATACGGCATGCTGCTCCTCGCCCGGGTGGTGCTGGGGCTCGCCGTCGGCGGGGCCTCCGCGACGGTGCCGGTCTACCTCTCGGAGATCGCTCCGGCCGAGATCCGGGGGCGGATCCTCAGCGCCAACCAGCTGATGATCACGGTCGGCATCCTCGTCTCCTACCTGGTCGATCTCGCCTTCTCCGGCAGCGGCGACTGGCGCGCCATGTTCGCCGTCGGCCTGATCCCGGGCGCCGCCCTCACCCTCGGCACCCTGTTCCTGGTCCCGGAGTCACCCGTATGGCTGATCCGCAACCACCGCAGCGGTGAAGTGCGGGAGTTGATCGCGTCCGTGACCGGCGAGCAGCGGGCCGACCAGCTGATCGCGAAGTTCCGGCGCACACGGGAGGAGCGGCAGCGCACCAGTGGCGACGGCGAGCCGCAGCGTCAGGGCTGGCGCGCCCTGACCGCGCGCTCCGTCCGCCCCGCGCTGATCGTGGGCGTCACCCTGGCCGTCATCCAGCAGTTCGGCGGCATCAACACGATCATCTACTACGCGCCGACCATCATCCAGAACACCGGACTGACCGCCTCGAACTCGATCTTCTACTCGGTCTTCATCGGCGTGATCAACCTCGTCATGACCCTGGTGTCCATCCGGCTCGTGGACCGGCTCGGCCGCCGGAAACTGCTGCTCGGATCGCTGCTCGGGATGCTCGTCACCGTGGGGCTGCTCGGGCTGAGCTTCGTGGTCGCGCTGCCGTCCGCGCTGTCCCTGGTGTTCATGATCCTCTACATCGCGGCCTACGCCGCCGGTGTCGGCCCGGTGTTCTGGGTGCTCGTGGGCGAGGTGTTCCCGCCGTCCGCGCGGGCCGTGGGGTCGAGCGCGTCCACGACGGTCAACTGGCTGTCCAACTTCGTGGTCAGCCAGGCGTTCCTGCCGCTGGCCGGCGCCATCGGCCAGGGGCAGACGTTCTGGCTGTTCGGCGTGGTCTGCCTGCTCGGCCTCGGCTTCGTCGCCCGCTTCGTCCCCGAGACCAAGGGCCGCGACTACGGCGCGGTGGACGCGGACCTCCAGTCCCGCTTCGGACACGGCCCGAGGCCCGAGGCGATCAGGCAGCGGGGTTGACGCCCGCCCCCGCCCCCGCCCCGGCCCCCGCTCCGCGCCGCCCGCGCGCCCTGATCGCGCGGGCCGCCGGGCGCACGGGCGCGGCGGTGCGGGCGGCGTACCGGCGGGTGACCGAGAACCTGTGGCCCGTCGCGCAGCAGACGGTGGCCGCCACCCTGTCCTGGTGGATCGCGAGGCACGTCATCCACCACCATCAGCCGGTCTTCGCCCCCATCACGACCCTCGTCGCGCTGAACACCGCGCGCGGCGGGCGCGGCACGAACGCGGTGCGGTTCGTCGCCGGCGTCGTCGCGGGCGTCCTCGTCGCCGAGGCGGCCGTCGCCCTGCTCGGCCCCGGCTACCCCACCATCGCGCTCGCCGTCTTCCTCGCGATCCTGGCCGCCCTGGTGGTCGGCGGCGAACGCGTCACCATGGCCCAGGCGGCGGTGAGCGCCGTCATCGCCGTCGGCACCGGCATCCAGGCCGGCTCGAATCGGGTCGTGGACGCGCTCCTCGGCGCGGGCGTCGCCCTGGTCTTCAGCCAGCTGCTGTTCCCCGCCCACCCCCTCGCCCTGCTGCGCCGCGCCGAGTCCGGCACCCTCGCCGACCTGGCCGAAGCGCTGGCCCTGACCGTACGGGCGGTGGACGGCGGCGACGCCGGACAGCGGGAGTGGACCTGGGAGCATCTGCGCGCCGCCTACGCCCGCCTGGCCGAACTCGGCGAGGCCCGCGCCGACGCCGGTACGGCCGCCCGCCGCTCACCCGTGTGGTGGGGCCGCCGGGAGCCCGTCGAACGGGAGTCCCGGTACGCGGCCGGCCTCGACCTGCTCGGCGCGAGCTGTCTGACGCTCACCCGCACGGTCCTCGCCCTGGCCCCCGGCCGCCGGGCCGACTTCACGCCCGCCGTCGCGGAGCTGTCGCGCACGCTGCGCTCGCTCGCCGCCGCCCCCGGCGACCACGCCGTACGGCAACGCGCCGCCGAACGCGCCCTCGGCGCCGCCGCTCTCGCGCCCGCCCTGGCGGACGGGGAAGCGGCCGAGACCGCCGCGGCCGCCACCGGAGTGACGATGGTCGTCCTCGACGTCCTCGCCTTCGTCGGCGTCCCGGCCGACGAGGCCCGGGCGGCGGTACGCGCCCGGACCACCCGGATACGGGTCGGGGCGCCGCCCACCCTGCGCTGGACCTCGGCACCGCGCCTCGGCGGCGGCTCGAGACGCGGCGCTTGACAGAGCCTGTCTCTTTGATGGGCACCACACTTGCCGTCCCCGAAAGATCATTTTCGTGAGGAGTTCAGCGCTTGGCGTACGCGCGGATGAACGCGTGGGCTCCGTCGATCATGATCTGGCGGATCTGGTCAGGGTCGGCGTTGGCGGGGACCGGTTGGCGTTCGTAGGCCAACAGGAGTGTCAGGGCGCCGAAGTGGTCGGCGGCCAGGCGTGGGTTGTCCGTGTCCAGGAGTCCGGCATCGGCGAAGTGGGCGATGCGGTCCGCGAGTGCTGCCTGCATCGGCGCCGTTTCGATGTCGTCCTCGGTCGTCGGTGTCCGCAGACGCTCCTGGGCGACGAGGGCGAACCCGGCGGAGAAGTCGGCGGAGCCGACGACCGTTGCGCCGAGGTCGATCGCCAGCGCGGTGAACGCCGCTTCCAGTTGCGGCACCGTCGTGATCGGTGCGTCTTCCGGGAGGTGTTCCTCGATCGCCCGGCGTCCCGTGGCCAGTAGTGACTCCGACACGTCGGAGAGGATGGCCAGGAAGAGGCGCCGCTTGTCGCCGAAGTAGTCGTACACGGTGCGTTTCGAGACGGCCGCGCGGGTCGCGACGGCATCCATGCTGACGCGGTCAACGCCTTCGCGGACGAACAGGTCTCGGGCGGCGGCGAGGATCGCCTTCCGTTTCTCCGGGGACCCCTCGCGCACCGTCTTCTCCCTGGCGAAAGAGTTCACTGGCACCTCCGGGGGCAACTCTACACTGTGCGGTTTACTCACTGCACTGCACGGTGTAGTTTACTAACCGGCACCGCCAGGGCCTACCGAAGAGACCAGGACCTACCGAAGAGAGAGGGATCCCTCATGCCGCGAGCGCCCGCCGTCATCGGCGATCTCGTCGAATCCGCCATGGGGCGGCCGGCTCACCTGCTCGACGCCGGTGAGCCCGCCCCCGGCTTCCTCGAGCTGGACATGCACGCCGAGCCGCCGCCCGGCGGCTGGCATCCCGGCCACGAGATACAGATTCGCGCCACGCCTACTCAGGGGCGTCGCTACACCGTGCGGACCGTAGGCGTCACGGACCCCGAACGCATCGGCATCCTCGTCGCCACCGAGGCCGAAGGGCCCGGCACGACGTGGATGCGCCGGCTGCGCGTCGGCAGCCGCACGACGGTGCTGGCCGGGCGCCACCGGCCGCTACGCGAGCACGGAACCCGCCTCCTCTACCTCGGCGACGGCTGCGCCCTCGGCACCCTCGACGCCTGTGCCCAGGGCGCTGACGCGCCGATCGTGGCCGTCGAGGTGCCGGCGGACGCCGTCGAGCCCCTCGCCGACCGCTGGCCCCGGTACCGCTTCCTGCCCGCCGCGGAAGCGCCGGGCGACGCACTGCAGTCCTGGCTCGAACGGGCCGTCGGCAACGACGAGCTCGGAAACCTCGACGGCGCCGTGCTGCTGGGCCACGCCCAGTCGATCCAGCGTCAGCGCCGGGTGCTCACCGACGGCCTGAACCTGCCGCGCCGTGCCATCACCACGAGGCCGTACTGGGCCACCGGCAGGGCCGGGCTGTAGCGCCCGCCGCCACGACCCGCGCGGAGCAGCCCCCAGGCAAGCCTGCCCTCCGCAGGCATGCCTTCAGAAAACACCGACAGACCCGAAGGGCTGAACATGACCGAGACACACCACGCCTACCGCAACCGCTCCGTCCTCGTCTCCGGCGCGAGTATCGCCGGCCCTGCGATCGCCTACTGGCTGCACCGTCACGGCTTCGATGTCACCGTCGTCGAAAAGGCGGGCGCCGTGCGCGGCGGCGGCTACCCCATCGACATTCGCGGCACCGCCCTGGAGGTCGTACGGCGCATGAACATCCTGCCCCAGCTGCGGGAGGCCCATGTCGACACGCGCCGCATCACCTTCGTGGACACCGACGGCAGCACCATCGCCGCCCTGAGCGCCGAGAGCATGGCCATCGGCGCGGACGGAGACCTCGAGGTACAGCGCGGCGACCTGACCGAGACCATCTACGACGCCGTCCGTGAATCCGTCACGTTCCTGTTCAACGACTCCATCGCCGCCCTCGACGATCGCACCGACGGCATCGAGGTGACCTTCCGCAGCGGCGCCTGCCGCACCTACGACATCGTCATCGGTGCGGACGGAATCCACTCCCACACCCGTCGGCTGATCTTCGGCCCCGAGGAGCCCTTCCACCACTACCTCGGAGCATGCTTCGCCGGTTTCACCGTGCCCAACCACCTCGGGCTCTCCCACGAGGGCATGGTGTGGAACACCCCCAGCCGGCGCGCCGCCCTCTACGCCGCCGGCTCCGGTGAGCAGGTGTTCGGGCTGCTCTCCTTCAGGCGCCCCGACCTGCCCTTCGACGTCCTGCGCGCCCCGGACGCGCAACGCGAGCTGGTCGCCGCCGCCTTCCCGGACGAATGCTGGGAGATTCCCCGGATGGTCGCCGAGATGCGCGCCGCCAAGGACCTGTTCTTCGACGCCATCAGCCAGATACGGATGTCGCGCTGGTCCCACGGCCGGGTCGCGCTGGTCGGCGACGCCGCCTACGCACCCTCGTTCCTGACGGGCCAGGGCACCAGTCTTGCCCTGGTCGGCGCGTATGTCCTGGCCGGAGAGCTGGCCACACGCGCCGACCACACCGAGGCGTTCGACGCCTACGACAGGGTGATGCGGCCGTTCGTCACCCTCAACCAGAAACTCGCGAACGGGGGCGACACACCCCTCTTCCCCGCCACCTACGAGTCCCTCCATAAGCGCAACGCGGCCCTCCGCGCGCTCTCGACCCTCCCCGCCGAACCGAAGAACACCACGTACAGCGCGCTCACACTGCCCGACTACGCATGACCCTCACGGTTGTCTCAACGGATGATCCCGCCACGATTCTTGACCTGTCCCAGCAGGTCTTCTCCAGGCCGGGCGCATCCGATCGACACCTCACTGGCGTGTTCCGGCGCTGAGCGGCACTGCCTCTTTGACGGATCCTGCGAAGCCGCCGGCCGCGGGTCAGAGCCGGTGCACCGGGAGGTCGGAGGCGACCCAGTGCCAGTCGGTGGGCGCCCACTGCTTCTTCAGGGCCGTGCGCTGCCGGGCGTAGGCGCGCAGGGCGTCCTCGACCGCCGCGGGCAGGTCGCCCAGCTCGTCGGGGACCGGGACGGACAGCACGAGGTGCTGCTTGCCGTGCACGAGCAGCAGTTCACCGGCCGGGGTGCAGGCGGTGAGGGTGAAGCGGGTCAGCGGCTTGAACGCCTTCGTCGTGGTGTCCAGCCGCGCCCGGAGCCTGCCGTCCGCGTTCCAGGCGTACAGGCCGTAGCGGTTGAGGTGGAAGGCGCGGTGGCGGTGGGGGTCGGCGACGACGTTGAAGCAGAAGCCGGTGAACGGGCTGTCGCGGTACTCGTGCAGACCGTGCAGCCGGCCGGTCATCTCCCCTTGGTCGTCGACGAGGGCGAAGACGAACGGCTGCCCCCGGCTGCCGCCGCGGAAGGTGCGGGCGAAGACGGGGACCACGAACGTCTCGTCGGACAGCGCCGCGGGGCGGCCGAGCTTGGACTGGTCCCAGCGCCAGCGGTCGGTGTCGGGCGTCAGCAGTTCGGTCAGAGAGGGCCGGGGCCGGTTGTCCAGGCCGACCGGCTCGCCGCGGTGGCGGACATGGGGGCGCAGGTCGTCCTCGGTCTGGTGCGCGGGCGCCGGGTCGAGCGAGGCGACGGCCCGGACGGTGGGCTTCGCGTCCGCCGTGAGGGGGTCGTCCGCCACACCGACGATGTTGGCGATGCAGCTGCCGTACCGGTGCACGCCGTACTCCGAGGTCACGCACAGCAGCCGGCCCGACGGCGTGACCGTCAGGGAGCCGGCGAACGGGTCGCCCGGGACGAACTCCTCGAACGCCTGGCGGCCGGGGGCGTCGTAGGCGCGGAGCACCGAGGACAGATCGGGTGCTATGAGGGTGGTGCGGTCCGGGTGGGCGCTGACCGCGAGGGCGCCGTCCGGCAGCACGGCCAGGGTCATGCGGTCGCCGTTGGCCACGGCGGACTCGGCCTCCCCCAGGCCGTTCCGGTACGCGGGGCAGCACAGCGCGGTCGCCAGCGGCACCCCGTCCGGCGAGTAGCGGGTCAGCAGCCGGTAGCCGAAGTTCGCGACCGCCGGGTCGCGTTCGTCGTCCCCCACGTTCCAGGTGTAGCGGTGCACGCCGTACAGCGCGTAGATCTCCCCGGAGGGCGCGGCCGTGACGTCGAACGCGTCCACGCCCCACCCGGTGGAGTAGAGCGCGGACAGGTCGATGCGGTGGGCGTCGACCAACGAGCCGGGCAGGGGCAGCGGAAGCGTTCTGATCATGCCGGCCATTGTGGGACACAGCACTGACAACGCGCCCGGGACGGCGACTTGGCGGAGTGCTCCGCACGGCGCCCGGTCCCGTACCCGGGTTCCCGCCTCCTCAGCTCTCGCCCTCGCCGCCGCCCTGTCGCGGGCGGGACTGCCGGGCGTCTGCCTGGCCATGGCGCTGTCGATGGCGGCGCAGTGCGCGGCCGTCGCCCGGATGTACCGGCGCACGGCCCGCGCCGGGACCGCGGGCGACGGCATTGTCAGTGGGGTCTCCTAGGCTGAAGGCCACGCTCGAACTCCGCACAGCACACGGGGGAACCATGATCGAGACCAGCGTCGTCATCCCGGAGCGTCCACCGCATCCGTCGCTCGTCCACGCACCGAGCCGCCGCGCCCTGGCGCCCGGCGAGCGGCCGGACGGCCGCGGACTGGTGGACTTCCGCCCGCTCGCCCGGCCGACGCTGCTGACGGTCGGCGACCATCTGACCGGACTGGGCGGCGATCCGGCCGAGCTGGACCCGGACCTCGCGCGGCTGCTGCTGATCGGCCGTCTGATCGTCGACGGGCACGAGGAGGGCGACGAGGTCGTCCTCGACGGGACCACCGGCCGGGTGTTCAGCATGTGGCTGTACGCGAAGTCGCCCGGCGGCGCGGAGCTGTTCCCGCTGGCCCCCTCCGTCGGGGCGCTCACCCGGCTGCTCACCGTGGTGGACGACTTCCGGACGCTGCGCGGACGGTTCGCGGACCTGGCCGGGCGGACGGGGCCCGAGGCGGTGCGGACGGCGGAGCGGCTGCTGACCGAGGCGTTCGCCGGGGAGGAGTGGGGCGAGGACGGCTGGGGCCCGGCCGGTCCCCGCTCCGACTGGGAGCACCCGCTGCCGGTGTACTGGCGGACAGCGGCGGCGATACGCCCGCTCGGCCTGATCGCGGGGCCCGGCGGCGGACTGGCCCTGAACCTGCCCGACGGCCTGCTGGACGAGGTGTTCGGCGGCGAGGGCATGGTCCGGCTCGCCGACGACCACCTGCCACCGGCCCTCGTCCACGCGCCGACCCGCCGTTTCCTGACCGAAGTGGGCCTGCCCGGCGACGGGTTCATGTTCTACGGCCCCGCCCCGGAGCCGCTGCCCACCCTCCCGCAGCGCTGGGCCGAGTCGCGCAGCGATCCGCGCCTGGCCCACCTGTGGAAGGGCGACGAACAGCTGCCGCCGGACGCGGAGCACCTGGTCGTCCTCGGCGGACTGGTCCACGACTTCGAGGTCCTGATCGACGGCCGGACCGGCGCATTGTTTTACACGGAGTTCCAGGCCGACCACGTCGTCCCGGTCAACGCCGACGTCTCCACGCTCGCCTTCACCCTCTGGCTGCACCAGCGCGAACAGGAACTGAACCAGGAGCACGACTTCACCCAGGACTTCTACCACCAGCTCGCCGACACCATGATCGAGGTGCTGGCCTCGGTCGACCCGGTGGCCTGCCGTCCCGCACAGGGCCCGGACGACTACCGGTACTGGCCGGAGGCGTTCCACGACGAGGCGGGAGGCGTGCTCTGAGGGAGGCGTCCGCCAGGGGCCCGGGTGCAGGTGACCGGGTTCCCCACGGCTGCCACAGTTGCTTCGGCGTTCGCCGTCGTGGGCTGCCGGCGTGAAGTCTGCCTTACGCTGAGCAGGCGGATCGGGGGCGGCCGGTCTTCTCCGTGTCATGCGACGGGCGCAGCGCTAGTGGAGGACGAGGGTCTATGGAGTCGGTCACCGGCGGCGACGGCCGCCTTGCTCCTCTCCGTCCCACCGAGGTCACGGCCACGCTGGGGGGCGAGGACCTGTGCATCGCCGAGGCCCGCGATCTCGTCGCCGACTTCCTCGGTGGCCGGATACGGACCGAGCTGGGGATACCCGTCTCGGCGCGCGCCCTCGGCGACGCCCAGCTGGTGGTCAGCGAGCTGGTCACCAACGCCCGCAAGTACGCCCCCGGACCCGTCTCCCTGGAACTGCGGCTCTCGCGGAACGCGGTGGTGGTGGCGGTGCGGGACACCGATCCCGTCCTCCCCGTGGCCAGGGACGCCGACGCCCACCGGGTCGGCCAGCACGGACTGGAGATCGTCAAGGCCGTCGCACTGGCCTTCGAGGCCCGGCGCGAGCCGACCGGCAAGTGCCTCACCGCCACCATCGCCCTTTTCGACGACCTGCCGCCCGGCCCCTGACCTCGCTTTGACCTCCGGGTCGCCTCTGCCCTCCGGTCGCCCTTGCCCTCCGGGTCACCGCCCGTCGGCGGTCGCCCTTGCCCTCCGGTCGCCCTTGCCCCCCGGGTCACTCTTGCCCTCCGGGGCACCGCCCGTCGGCGCCGGTGCGGGCGCCGGGTCCCGGGGTCACTCGTCCGCGGCGGCGACCAGCTTGCGCACGTTCTCGATGCTTCCACAGCCCTCGGCCAGATACTTCGCACGGGCCTCGCGGAACGCCTCGCCCAGCTGGGAGCGGCGGTCCTCGGCCACGTTCTCCCGGGCGTCGTTGAGCAGCGTCCGCTCCTCCTCGTCCGCGTGATGGTTGACGGCCGTGACCAGTTCCTCCAGCTTCTCGTCCCACTCCTCGGAGCCGGTGTCCCCGACCTCCAGCAGGGCGAGCAGCGCCTCGTTGGCCTCGTGATGTTCGTGCACGCCGTGGTCCACCTCGTCGTCGTCCACGTTCTTGTAGCGGCGCAGCGCCGGATAGACCTCGTCCTCCTCGGCCGAGGCGTGGGCGATCAGGAGGTGCGCGAAGTCCTGGAGGGCGGCGCCGCGGTCGGCCTCGACATTGCGCAGGATGCGGAAGAGGTCCTCCATCTTCCGGTGGTCCTTCAGGATGAGTTCGACGACGTCAGTTGCCGGCACAGCGACTCCCACTCCTCGGCGACAGTGCGTTCACCCCCGCATACCCCGGTTCTCGCAGGTGAGACCTGTGCCGTCCGCCGGGCCGTGCGGCTGTATCGAGCCCGGCCCGCGCGTCCGGCGGGGCGGTCACGGTGGCCGGCAGCGGCGTCGAGTGCTACCGGCCCCGGGCCGCTCCCCGGCGGGAGGTCAGTGCGCGGTGACCGAGTACGCGGGCAGCGCTCGGTTGCCGCGCGGCGCGGCGATCGAGCGGAGGGTGTCCGTCTGGCTGAGGACGAGCTGGCGTACCGGATCGGGCAGGGCGGACAGACGGTCGGGCGTGGCGGCCAGGCGCAGACAGGCCGCCACCTCCCAGTCGCCGTCCTGGAGCCCCTCGGTTTCCACCGGCCCGCCGCCGTCCACCGTCCAGCCGGCCTCGGCCAGCAGCCGCAGCAACCGCGCGCGGGAGAAGGGCGTACGCACGTTGCCGTCGCCGCGCGAGCCGGCCGCCTCGAACTGGCCCTGCACCAACACGGCCAGCAGGTGCGCCAGTTGGTCCCCGGAGGCGGGCGTCAGGTCCCACTCGGTGAACCACAGCCGCCGCGCCCACGGTCGCACCCGGGCGAGGGTGTCGCGCACCTGCCCGAGCGAGGCGAAGTACCAGGAGCAGTACGCGAGCACCACATGGTCGAAGGCGTCCTCGGGGAAGTCGAGGGACGGATCGAGTACGTCCGTGCCGAGGCGGAAGTCGATGCGCGGACCGAGGGGGCCCGCCGTGAGCCGCGCGGTCGACTCGCCGAGCGTGACCGGCGCACCGTAGGAGGGATCGGCCACGTCCACGGCCGTCACCCGCCCCCGCGGCCCGACCGCTTCGGCGAGCACGGCGGTCATGTCGCCCTGTCCGCAGCCGAGTTCGAGCACGGTCGAGCCGGGTGCGATGCCCCAGCCCGCCACGAGCGCGGCGCGGTGACGGGTCTGGGTCAGCTGGACGCCGGGGCTGTGCTCGGCGGCGGCCATACCGGCCGCGAGCGCGGCGGCCCTGGCCGGGAGATCGGAGGGGTTCACAGAATCCTTGCTGCTGCTCGACGGGCTGGTGCGGCGCCGATGCTACGAGGCGTCCGGCGGCGGTGCACCCGATTTCCGCCCGGATTCCCGCTCGGGCGCGCGAGTGCGACGGCCTCCGGCCGCGGCCGACCGCTGCGGCACCGGGTACGGCACGCCGTCCACGACGGCGATGGTGGGCCCCCGGTGACGTCACTCAGGTCACTTGAGGGGGGTCAAGAGGGCGGACGGACAAGGGACTCGAGGGATCGAAGGGACCGAAGTCCCGATAAGGGCAAGCGAAGTGAGCCACCGTGCGCCGCGGGCTGGCCTGCGGCGCACGGTGGGCCGCGTCCGGGCCGCGAGCGGAGCACTGGACCGCCAGGCGCGGAGCCCGACGACGGCGGGCCGGGGCACCGGGCTACGAACTCGTCGGGCCACCAACCAGGCGGGCTACGAGCCCGCCGGGCCACGGAGCCGGACGGTGGCGCGCCGGGTCGCCGGATCGCGGGTCGCCAGGGAGCCGAGGCGCGAAGGCGGCGGCCTCACCGCCCCCGGACCGGAGGATGAACTCGGCGGCGAATTCGCCGCCACCGAACACCACCGATCACCAGCCGCTCTCGACGGCGAATTCGCCGCCCTCCATCACCAGCCGCTCTCGCCGCCCCCGTCACCAGCCGCTCTCGCCGCCCCCGTCACAAGCCGCTCTCAGCCCCCCATCACCAGCCGCCCCCAGCGACGCCCCTCACCAACTGCTCTTGGTCACCCCGGGCAGCTCGCCCGCGTGGGCCATCTCGCGGACCCGGATGCGGGACAGGCCGAAGGCGCGCAGGTGACCGCGGGGGCGGCCGTCCACGGCGTCGCGGTTGCGCAGCCGGGTGGGGCTGGCGTCGCGGGGCTGGCGGCGCAGTTCCCGCTGTGCGGCGGCGCGTTCGTCGTCCGAGGACCGGGGCGAGGCGATGACCGCCTTCAGCTCGGCGCGGCGGGCGGCGTAGCGGGCGACGACGGCGCGGCGCTGCTCGTTCTTCGCGATCTTGCTCTTCTTCGCCATCAGACCTTCCCTCCCCGGGCGCGGATGCGCGCCACCGCGGCCTCGACGCCGATGGCGTCGACCGTCTTGAGGCCCTTGGCGGAGAGTGTGAGCCGTACGTGCCGGCCCTCGCTCGGCAGCCAGTAGCGCTTGTGCTGGATGTTCGGGTCGAAGCGGCGCTTGGTGCGCCGGTGCGAACGCGAGATCCGGTGCCCGAAGCCGGGTGCCCGGCCGGTGAGTTGGCAGTGGGCGGACATGGTGCCTCCTTGGTCGCTGGCGTGTGCCGACAGCACCCTAGCAGCAAGATGAAAATGAAAACCAAATCCAAAAGTGGGGTAGAGTGCCGCCCATGGCACGCAACGAACTGCGCCCGGTGATCAAGCTGCGGTCCACCGCCGGCACCGGCTACACGTATGTGACCCGCAAGAACCGCCGCAACGACCCCGACCGCCTGACCCTGCGCAAGTACGACCCGGTCGTCGGCCGCCACGTCGACTTCCGAGAGGAGCGCTGAGAGCCGTGACGCCCGGAAACCACCCCGAACTCCGCCCGGTCGTCCTCCGTGACCGCGTCACCGCCCCCGCCGTCCCCGCCGACTCAACCGACTCAACCGGCACCGCGGGACGCGTCGAGCGCTTCGGGCGTCGCCGCGGACGCGGACGGGACGAGCGGTGAGCGGCGGCTCGGAGCGGCTGCCGGTCGTGATCGTCGCCGGACTGCACGCCGACGCCCGCCGGGCCGCGGTGGAGGAGATCCTGCGCACCATCCCCGGCTCGGTCGCGCTGCACCACGACGTCATCCGCGCCGCCGACAGCGTCGTCTACCGCACCGTGCGCGACGCCGGCCACCTGCTCAGCGGCGGCGAGGCGCCCCCGGTCGACGACTGCGCGTGCTGCGCGCTCCGCGCCGACCTGGTGCCCCAGCTGCTGCGCCTCGCCGACGAGGGGCGGCACCGGCTGGCCGTCGTGGAACTGTGGGACTCCGTCGAACCCCAGGCCATGGCCGCGCTCGTCGCCGCCGCGGGCGCGCCGCTGGACCTCACCGGAGTCGCCACCGCCGTCGATCCCGCGCTGGTGCTGCCGTACCTGTCCAACGGCGACGACCTCGCCGACGTGGGACTCGCCGCCGCCGCCACCGACCGGCGCACGGTCGCCGACGCCTTCGCCCGGCAGCTGGAGTACCCCACCGTGATCGCGGTCGCCGAGGGCGGCGCGTACGGGACCGGGGAGCCGCTCGCCGACGATGCCGACCGCGCCCTGCTCGCCCGGCTGACGCCGGGCGCGCGCACCGTGCCGGTGGCGGGCGGCGGTCTCGGGGCCGCCGTGACGGCGGGCTTCGACGTGGCGGCGGCCGCCGCCCGGACGCATCCCGCGTGCGCGCTGCTGCCGCAGGAGCGCGACGAACACGGGGTGGGCACGCTGGTCTATCGGCGTGAACGGCCCTTCCACCCGCGGCGGTTGCACGCGGCGCTGGAGGACATCGCCTGCGCCGCCGTCCGCAGCCGGGGCCGGTTCTGGCTGGCCGACCGGCCCGACACGCTGCTGTCGTGGGACGCCGCGGGCGGCGCGCTGTGCGTGGAGCGGGCCGGCCCCTGGCTGGCCGCGCTGCCCGACGCCGCCTGGGAGAGGGTGCCCGCCGAACGCCGGGTCGCCGCCGCCGTCCAGTGGCACCCCGAACACGGCGACCGCTGCCAGTGCCTCGCCTTCACCTCGCCCGGCCTGGACCGCGACGGCCTGTCGGCCCTGCTCGACTCCTGCCTGCTCACCGACGCGGAGTACGTGACGGGCAGCGACGGCTGGAAACGCCTCCCCTCCGCCTTCGACGGCCTGCTGGACCCGGTGACCTGAGGAGGGGAGGAGGCGAGAAGGGCAAAGAGGGCGAGGAGGGTGAGGCGGCCCGGCCGCCGCAGCCCGCGCCGGACGCACGGCGGCGACGGCTCCCGCCGTGCGCCCCGGGGCGGGTGCGCGGAGCGCTGTGTGTGACGCGGGGTGCGTCATGCCGGGGGCGTCACACTGTGTGCCGTCAGACCGTGTGCGTCACGCCGGGTTGTCCCCGTGGGTCAGGGTCTCCCAGGCGACGAACAGGGCGTTGGTGCCGGCCGGACGGTTCTGCTGGGTCAGCGCCTGGGTGTTGGTCATGGCGACGCCCAGCCGGTTGTGCAGCGCGTTGTAGCCGACCTCGGTGACCGGCCCGAGGCCCCGGTCGACCGCGCCGCCGCACAGCCAGGTCGGCACGGCCGCCCCCAGTTCGTACTTGGACTGGAAGCCGAGGGCCTGGCGCAGCCGCTCCCCGACGTCGGTGCCGTACAGGTCCTGGCCCTGGATGCGGCTCGTCTCGGCGATGTGCGAGATGGCGGAGATGCCGTACCCGGTGTGCGTGAAGTCGCGGCAGGTCTCCTGGGTGAGGCCGGTGACGAAGGTGGACTGGCCCTGCCAGTACGAGACGATCTTGTCGCGGGTGTTCAGGTTCTGGCTCGGCACGGTCTTCGGCAGGGCGCCGTCGGACTCCAGATAGACGTAAGCGGCCGTGCGGGTGCGGAACTTGGCCATGGCGGTGTCGTAGGACGCCTTGTCCTCCAGGAAGACGGAAATGCCGACGGCCGCCTCCATCATCGACAGCTCCCAGTTGCCGTTCGAGTTGGAGCCCTTGATCACCACCGGCAGGTACACGTCGCGCAGCATGGTGGCGAACCGGCCGGCGTTCGGCCAGGAGCCGGTGTACGTGTACTTGATGATCTCGGCGGCCTTGGGCCACGAGGACCCGGCCCAGCCCGTCTGCAGCGGGGCGTTGCTGTTGGTGTGGCTGCGGATCACGGCCGACCAGGCGTCCATGATCTCGATGGCCTTCTGCGCGTAGCGCGGGTCCCGGGTGATGTACCAGGCGAGCGCGTCGGTGTACGCGGCGATGGCGTCCTGACGCTCGTCCGTGCAACCGTAGTTCGGGTTGGAGTACGAGCCGCACTCCACCGTCGCCCGGGGCTTGGGCGTGCGGCTGAGACTGGCGTAGCCGCTCGCCGTCATCTGGTCGTAGGCGCCCTTCCACGGCTGTGCGCCGGCCAGCACCTTGTCGCGGGTGAAGTCCAGTTGGGCCCGGGAGACGGTCACTCCGGGGTGGGCGAAGGCGGTCGGCGCGGCCTCGGCGCGGGTGGCCCGGGGCAGCAGCAGGGCGCCGGTGAGGGCGGCGACCAGGGCGAGCAGGAGTACGGGCCGGGTTCGGCTGCGGAGGTGTGGGGGAGCGGCAGTCATGCGGCCATCCGTTCTTGGATGTGAACTCGGTATGGGTGGTTGAACTCGGGTGCTGGCCGGTGACCATAGGTACGGACTTACCGCCCGTCAAGGGCGCGCGCCAGGGCGGAGGTTCGGACCGTACGAGGCGTTCAGTGCGATCAACGGCCCCTGCTGTCGGCCCTCTTGACGCTCACTGGTCCGGACCTTTAACTTCACGGCTTAATCAAAGACCGATGGTGTCGCGCAACGTTCCGTGGGCTGAACGGCGTGAGGCGGCACCGGAGGTCGGCCACCCCCCACGTGAAAGGCCCCCGCATGGCCGGATCCCGCCCTGCCGTACGCCCCGCGCGCACCCTCGCCACCACCGTCTCCGTCGCCGCCCTCACCCTCTTCGCCGGTCTGCTCACCGCCTCCCCGGCCGCCGCGGCCACCGGAACCGTCACCGGTCTGGCCGGCAAGTGCCTGGACGTGGCCGGGGCGAACTCCGCCGACGGCACCGGCGTCCAGATCTACGACTGCAACGGCACCGCCGCCCAGCAGTGGACCGTCGGCGCCGACGGCACCCTCCGCGCCCTCGGCAAGTGTCTCGACGTCACCGGCAACTCCACGGCGAACGGCGCCAAGGTCCAGCTGTGGACCTGCACCGGCGGCGCCAACCAGAAGTGGACGGTCACCGCCGCCCACGACATCGTCAACCCCCAGGCGGACAAGTGCCTGGACGTCACCGACAACAACCCGGCCAACGGCTCGCGCGCCCAGATCTGGAGCTGCACCGGCGCCGCCAACCAGAAGTGGAACGCGCCCGCGGCGGACGGCGGCGGCAGCACCCCGGCCGCCCCGATGGCCGTCGCCCCCTACCTCTACAACGGCTGGGGCAGCCCGCCGAACCCGAGCACGATCACCAGCGCCACCGGCGTGAAGTGGTTCACCCTCGCCTTCGTCCTCAGCAACGGCTACTGCAACCCCCAGTGGGACGGCAGCCGCCCGCTCACCGGCGGAGTCGACCAGCAGACCGTCAACACGGTCCGCGCGAACGGCGGCGACGTCATCCCGTCCTTCGGCGGCTACAGCGGCAACAAACTGGAGAGCTCCTGCTCCAGCGCCGGCGAACTGGCCGCCGCCTACCAGAAGGTGATCAACGCCTACGGGCTCAAGGCCATCGACATCGACATCGAGGCCGACGCCTACAGCAACCCCACCGTCCAGCAGCGCACCGTGGACGCCCTGAAGACCGTCAAGAACAACAACCCGGGGCTCAAGGTCTACGTCACCATCGGCACCGGCCAGAGCGGCCCCGACACCTCCCTGATCAACCGCGCGGCCTCCGCCGGCCTCACCGTGGACGCCTGGACCATCATGCCGTTCGACTTCGGCGGCGCCGGACAGAACATGGGCACCCTCACCCAGCGCGCCGCCGAAGGCCTCAAGACCGCGCTCAGGAACGCTTACCACTACAGCGACGACCAGGCCTACCGCGACATGGGCATCTCCTCCATGAACGGCGTCACCGACAACAACGAGACCGTCACCGTCGCCGACTTCCGCACCATCCTCGCCTACGCCCAGCAGCACCACCTGGCCCGGCTCACCTTCTGGTCCGCCAACCGCGACCGGCCCTGCACCGGCGGCCCCGCCGACAGCTGCTCCGGCGTCAGCCAGCAGAACTGGGACTACACCCGGGTGTTCGCCGCCTACACCGGCTGACACCGCCCCCACCCCCCGCAACCCGGCCGGAGCGCACGGGCGTTCCGGCCGGGCCCTCCCGGCACACCGTCCCACCCCACGCACCCCCACACATCCACGGTGAAACGGAGACCTCCATGCCCACCGCCACCCACGCGCTGCGGCGCAGACCACCGGACACCGCCCCCCGCTCCCGCGTCGCCGCTCTCGTCACCGCCCTGCTCGCCGCCTGCCTCGTCGCCCTCGTCCCCGCCCAGGCCCACGCCGAGGACCAGTTGCTCTCCCGCGGCCGGCCCGCGACCGCCTCCTCGGTGGAGAACGCCGCCTTCCCGGCCGGCGCCGCCGTCGACGGCGACCAGGGCACCCGCTGGTCCTCGGCGTTCGCCGACCCCCAGTGGCTCCAGATCGACCTCGGCTCGGTGCGGCAGCTCACCCGCGTCACCCTGCGCTGGGAGGCCGCCTACGCCAAGGCCTACCGCATCGAGACCTCCACCGACGCCCAGAACTGGACCACCGCCTACTCCACCGCCGACGCCACCGGCGGCACCGAGAACCTGACCGTCGGCGGCAGCGGCCGCTACGTCCGCCTCTACGGCACCGCCCGCGCCACCCAGTACGGCTACTCCCTGTGGGAGTTCGAGGTCTACGGCTCCGGCGGCACCACCCAGCCGCCGGACGACTTCTGGGGCTCCACCTCCGACATCCCCGCCGCGCACAACGCCGTCGAGGTGAAGATCCTCAACCGCACCAACGGCAAGTACCCCGACAGCCAGGTCTACTGGACCTTCAACGGCCAGACCCACTCCATCGCCGAACAGCCCTACCTCGACATGCCGGCCAACTCCGCCGGCCGGATGTACTTCCACCTCGGCTCGCCCGACGGCCCCTACTACGACTTCATCGAGTTCACCGTCGGCGGCAACGTGTTCAACGGCAACACCACACGGGTCGACGCGTTCGGCCTCAAGCTCGCCATGCGGCTGCACAGCAAGGACGGCTACGACGTGGAGGTCGGCGAGAACCGCCAGACCTTCGCCGAGGACCGCGCCACCACCTTCCAGCGGTTCACCGACGCCGTGCCCGCCCCGTTCAAGGTGCTCGCCCAGACCCAGGCCCCGTATCGGATCATCGCGCCCGGCAGCGACCCCAGCTTCCGCGCGGGCGGCGCCAACGCCAACTACTTCACCGCCTACGCCCAGTCGGTCGGCGTCGACGCGGCCACCTCGGACATCTTCGGCTGTGCCGCCGCGCTGGCCGGCGACCCGGACATGTGCGCGGCACTGAACCGCCATGTGGCCTCGCTGCCCGCCTCCCAGCAGGGCGACCCGGCGCAGTACTACAAGGCGGCGCCGGCGAACTACTACGCCGAGTTCTGGCACGACAACGCCATCAACCACCTCGCCTACGGTTTCCCGTACGACGACGTGGCCGGGCAGTCCTCCTTCGTCTCCCACGGCGACCCACAGTGGCTGCTCGTGGCGGTGGGCTGGTAGGAGCGGCGGCCCCCGCCGCACCCGCCCGCGGGACCCCCCGCCCGGACCGGCCGCCCTGAACGCGGTCAGTCCGGGCGGACCGCGTTCAGCCGGACGGCCATCAGCGCCACGTCGTCGCTGCCGTCCGGCAGCAGCCGCTCCAGGAGCAGCCCGCACGCCTCCTCCGGGTCCGCCGGAACCCCGGCGGCCACCGCGGCGAGGGTGGCCAGGGAGTGCTGGAGGTCCTCGTGACGGCGCTCGACCAGACCGTCCGTGACCAGGAGCAGCAGCGAACCCGGCACCACGGTGATCCGCCGGGCGGGCGGATGCGCGAGGCCGAGCCCCAGCAGCGGGCCGTGCTCGTGCACGTACGAGGTGGTGCCGTCCGGGTGGCGGATCAGCGGCGGAAGGTGGCCCGCGTTGGCGACGTGCAGGGTGTCCGAGCCGAACTCGATCAGCACCACGCACAGCGTGACCGTGGCGCCGGGCTCCACCGAGGCCAGCAGATGGTCCAGACAGGAGAGGATCACCTGCGGCGGATGGCCCTCGGCCGCGTAGGCGCGCAGCGCGTGCCGCACCTGGCCCATCACCATCGCCGCGTCGAGCGAGTGCCCGGCCACGTCGCCGACGGCCACCACCAGACCGGCCGGGGTGCTGATCGCCTCGTAGAAGTCGCCGCCGATCTCGGTGCGTTCGCTGGCCGGGAGGTAGCGCACGGCCAGGTCGGCGCGGGGGGTGGCCGGCAGGCTCTCGGGCAGGAAGCTGCGTTGCAGGGTCAGGGCGAGGGCGTGCTCCTCGCTGTAGCTGCGCAGCGCCTCCAGGGCCAGGGCGCTGGCCTGGGTGAGCTGGGTCAGCAACTGCTCGTCGTCCGGCGTGGTGACGGCGTCCGCCGAGGTGACGATGACGACCGGCGGACGCTCGGCCTTGGCCCGGCCGATCACCGTCCGGCGGCGCGCCGGGTCCTTCAACTCGGGCGGCAGGCACGGCAGATCGGTGCCCGGCGGCTGCGCCCGGCCGGAGGGGTCGCGGCGCTGCGGCCAGGCCGCCGTGGAGTGCACCTGCGGTGCGTCGGCGCGCGCCGTCCCGTCCTCGTCCTGCCAGGTGTGGGCGACCAGGGGGCTGCCCTGCGGTGTGGTGAGCAGCGCGGCCACACTGCACCGGAAGATCACCGCCGCCGCCTCGGCCGTCACCTTGACCAGCTCGCGGGCGTCGGCGGCGCTGTAGAGCGCCAGGGTGAGGCGGTTGAGCAGGTGCAGCCGCTCGGCGAGGAGTTCGGCGCGGCGCCGGGCGCGGGTGTAGCGCAGGGTCGCGGTGACCGTGGCGAGCAGTTCGTCCGGGGCGACCGGCTCGACGAGATACGCGTCGGCGCCCCGGTACAGGCCCTGCGCGCGGTCGTCCACGGTGATGGCGGCGGCGGAGATGTTGATGACGGGCACGGCGGCGGTGGCCGGGTCGTTCTTGATGTGCTCGCACACCTCGAAGCCGGTCATGTCGGGCAGCCGTACGTCCACGATGGCGATCTCCGGCAGCGGGCCGGGCCCCCGGAGCAGGTCGAGCGCGCGGGTGCCGTCCTCGGCCTCGGTGACCTGGTGCCCGGCCCGGCGCAGCGTGGTGGCCAGGACGTACCGGTTGGCGGGGGTGTCGTCCACCACCAGGATGTGGGCCGGACTGTGATCGGTGTCGGACGGTCGGGTCATCGGCGCTCCTTGGCCCTGGGCGACGTCGAGGGGGCGGGGGTGGACGGCTGGTCCCCGGCCGGCGCGGGGGCCGACGGCCGGTCCGCGGCCGGCGCGGCCTGCGGCCGGGGCAGGGCGGCGGCGAGGTCTGCGGCGGTCAGGCGGGACTTGTTGAGCACGGCGCGGACCCCGGCGAGGCGGGCGCGGTCCACGTCACCGGCCTCCAGCGCGGTCAGCACCACCACGGGCACGGCGGCCGTCGCCGGGTTCGCGGCCAGTTGCCGGTGCACCTCGTAGCCGTCCGGGCCGGGCATGTCGAGGTCGAGGAGGACGGCGTCGGGGTGTTCGCGCTCCACGGTCGCCACGGCCCGGCCGCTGTCGGTGACGACGGTGACGGACCCGGCCACAGCGGCCAGCAGCGGGCGGATCGCGGTCAGGAACGTCTCGTCGTCGTCCACGGCCACCACCGACCCGACCAAGGGGCCGCCGGAGCCGGTCGGCGGGACCGGCTCAGCGGGCCGTGCCGCATCGGGGTGCGGGGGCGGTTCCGCGCCGGTCACGGCGGCCGTTGCGTCCCCCGGCCCACGGCCGAGGCGGGCGGGGATCTCGATGATCACCCGGGTGCCGCGGCCCACCTCGCTGTCGAGCGTCAGCCGGCCGCCGAGCAGTTCGGTCAGCCGGCGGGCGTAGGGCAGGCCCAGGCCGGTGCCCGCCCGGCCCCGCTGGTGCGGCCCGCGCACCTGGTAGAACTCCTCGAAGACGCGCTCCAGTTCCTCCGCCGGGATGCCGACGCCGGTGTCCTGGACGCGGAAGACGAAGCGGTCGCCGTCCTCCCGCTCCTCCTCGGCGACCTCCAGCGCCACCCGGCCCCCGACCGTGAACTTCAGCGCGTTGGACAGGACGTTGCGCAGGATCCTGGTCAGCATGACCTCGTCGGTGACCAAGGGCCGCAGCGGTATGTGGTCCGGGATGCGCAGGTCCACCCCGGGCTGCGCGGTGCCCTGGAGCATGCCGCGCAACTGGTGCAGCAGGGAGCGCAGATCGACCTCGGCGGGGTGCGGCTCCAGCCGTCCGGACTCCGCCTTGGCGATGTCGAGCAGCTCGTCCACCAGCGCCAGCAGGGTGCTGCCGGAGGCCTGCACGAGGGACACCTGCCGGCGCTGCTCGTCGGTGAGCGGGTCGGCCGCCGAGTCCAGCAGCAGCCGGGCCAGGGCGATGACCGAGTTCACCGGCGAGCGCAGCTCGTGGCTGACGTTGGCCCAGAACCGGGACTTGTACGCGTCGGCCCGTTCGAGCTGGCGGGTCTTGTCCTCCAGCTCCGCGTACAGGGCGACGACACCGCTGTTCGTCTCCTCCAGCTCGCCGGCCAGCTCGGAGTAGAGCGCCACCACCCCGGCGTTGGTCTCCTCCAACTCGGCGTTCAGACGCTGGAGTTCCTCCTGCTGGCGCTGTGACTCCTCCAGCGCGGCCAGCAGTTGCCGGTTCTGGGTGCGCAGCGTGTCGACCAGGTCGGCCGTCGCGTCGCCGCCGGCGAGCCGCCCGCGGACATCGGCGGCCAGCTCGCCGAGGGAGGTCGCCGGCGCGGGAAGGCGCTGCGCGAGGAGCAGTTCGTGGCCGTCGCCGTCGCCGGAGGGCAGCAGACCGCTCTCGTCCAGCAGCCGTTCGGCCGCGGTCAGCAGGGTTCCCGGCGGCCGGCGCGCCTCGGCCCAGCCGAAACGCACGGCCAGCAGCACGGCGACGCCGTCCCGCTCCAGGCTCAGCCGGGCGGTGAGGCGCGCGGCCCCCAGCAGATGCTCGCCGGCCTCGCTCACCACGGTCGTCAGCCGGACCAGCGCACTGCCCTTCAGCCCCGCGGCCCGGCACGCCGACTGGGTGCACCGGCGCAGGGCGACGACATCGCCGCCCTCCCGCAGGACGACCGTGATCAGCTCATGGACGGACGGTCCGGTGCTCATGGCCGCCCGTGCACGGCCACGACGATCCCGGCGTCGTCCCTGCGGACCGCCGCCTGATTGAGGAGCTGCCCGGCGACCAGGGCGGAGTCGTGCGGGAACAGACCGGGGAAGTCCGCCGGCTTCCAGCGGTCGCTCAGCCCGTCGGAGTGCATCACCAGGACGGCGCCGGGCGGGAACGGCGCCTCGAAGGTGCGCGGCCGGGGCAGCTGCACACCGGCGATGCCCGGCATCGACAGCAGCCCGGTGCGGGCGTCGCCGGCCGCGACCAGCGCCGTGATGTTGCCGGCCCCGCACAGCCGCACCCGCTGCCCGGCCGGATCGACCAGGGCGACGGCCAGGGCAGCGCCGCGGGTGCCGCGCAGCCCCCGGTGGGTCTCCTCCAGCACGGCCGCCGGGCTGGTGCTGCGGCTGTCGCGGAAGGCCTCCCTGGCCCGGTCGCCGACCCGGGCCGCCAGCGGCCCGTGGCCGAGCCCGTCGCACATCATCAGCAGCAGCGCGTCCGGGCCGTGCCCGTCCACCGTGCGCACGGCCCAGCTGTCGCCGCACACCTGCTCGCCGCCGATCGGGCGGGTCAGCCCGCCGGTCTCCACCGGGCCGGGCGCCGGGACCTCGCCGTCCGCCCAGAAGCGCGCGTAGAGCGCGGTGCCGCGCCCGCGCAGGGAGTGGACGCCGAACACGTCCGCGAGCCGCCCGATGGCGCCCAGGCCGATGCCCAGGCTGCCGGCGGCGGACGTGCCGTCGCGCAGCGCCCGGTGCACGTCCGCGATGCCGGGGCCGTTGTCCAGGGACAGGCACTCGACGGCCGCGCTGCCCCGGGAGCGCACCACGCGCAGCACCAGGGCGCCGTCGTCGGCGTGCTTGAGGAGATTGGTCGCCATCTCCGTCACGCACAGCTCGGCCCGCGCCACCCGCTCCTCGGGCAGGCAGATGCCGCGGGCCAGCTGACCCACCTGGCGGCGCGCCGCCGCCGCGAGGGCGACGTCCGCGCGCAGCCAGTGCACATCACCCGACTCGGCGATCAGCACGCCCTTCACCGGCCCCACTTGAGGATGCGCACGGTGGTGCCGTCCGGCCCGGAGCTGATGTCGAACTCGTCCACGAGCCGCTTGGCGCCGCTCAGTCCGAGCCCCATCCCGGAGCCCGAGGTCCAGCCGTCCGTCAACGCCAGCTCTATGTCCGCGATGCCAGGACCACGGTCCTCGAACTCCACGTAGACGCCGCAGCGTTCGGCCTCGGTGATCGTGGCCGCGCGGACCACGCCCCCGCCGCCGTAGACCAGCATGTTGCGGCCGAGTTCGCTGGCCGCCGTGACCAGTTTGGTCTGGTGCACCAGCGACATGCCGCTGCGCTGGGCGAGGGTGCGCACCATCTGCCGGGCGGAGACCACGTCGCTGCTGTCGGCTACGGAGACGGTGTCGGCCGAGGCCAGCGCGGCGCCGTAGTCCCTCATGCGCGGCCCGCGCTGATCCGGCGCAGGAGTTTCAGCCCGCGCTCCAGATTGAGAGCGGTACGGACGCCCTGGAGGGACAGCCCCAGCTCCACCAGGGTCATGGCCACGGCGGGCCGCATGCCGACGACGATGGTCTCCGCGCCCAGGACGCGCGAGATGGCGGCGTTGGTGGCCAGCATGCGCCCGACGAAGGAGTCCACGATCTCCAGCGCGGAGATGTCGATGATGACGCCCTTGGCGCCCGTGGCGACGATCCGGTTCGACAGGTCGTCCTGGAGGTCCATCACCATCTGGTCCTCCAGGTCCACCTGGATGGAGACCAGCAGGATCTCGCCGATCTTGAGGACGGGGACGCGGTCGGTCACAGCAGGCCCCGGATCTCTTCGGTGGCGTCCTCGGCGACTTCCTTCAGCGCCTGGCGCAGCGCGTCGGAGAGCGAGGCGTTGGTGGGGATGTCGCCGAACTCGATGCCGAGCGCCACGATGGTCTGCGCGATCTGCGGGCGGATGCCCGAGATGGTGCACTGCGCGCCCATCATCCGGGCCGCGACGACCGTCTTCAGCAGGTGCTGGGCGACCTGGGTGTCCACGGTCGGCACGCCCGTGATGTCGATGATGGCGTGCGTGGAGTCGCTGTCGACGAGCGTCTGCAGCAGCTTCTCCATGACGACCTGGGTGCGCGCGGAGTCCAGGGTGCCCACCAGCGGCACCCCGACGACGCCGTCCCACAGCTTGACGACCGGCGTGGACAGTTCGAGCAGCTGCTCGGCCTGCGCGGAGATGATCTCCTCACGGGTGCGGACGTACGCCTCGGTGGTCAGCAGACCGAGGTCGTCCAGCAGCCGGGCGAACTGGAGGTACTGCTGCGCGCCCTTCTCGTCGCTGGTCAGCGTGGGCTCCAGCACCTCCTTGAGGGAGAAGACGCTGCGGGCGGTCTCGGTCGGGGTGAAACCCTGCCGGGCCCGGTTGCGGGAGAGTTCGATCAGCAGACTGCGGGTCTCGGCGAAGTTCTCGCCGTGGCTGTCGAGATCGCCCCCCGTCAGGGCGCGGAGTATCGACTCGTACAACTCGCCCAGTTCGCGGCCTAGTTCGGCCAGGCTCAGCCGGCCTTGCAGGTCTTCGCCGACGGTCCTGGTCCACTGCGAGAGGAATGCGTCACGCTGTGCGGTCAGTGTCTCCACCAGGAGCGGCAGCTTGCTGTCTGTCGTCACGTCTTCCCCACCTGAGCTTTGATCGAATATGCCAGGAAGACGATACGGCACACGGCAATCCGCCCAACCGGGCACTCTTCGGGTCCGCTCACACCTCCGGATACGCCGCCATGACCACCTCGATGGTCTTGCCGCCCGCCGTGGGTGTGACCGTGACCCGCCGGCACAGCCGCTGGACGATACGCCAGCCGAACCCGCCCGGAGCGGCGGCGTGGGCGCGCGGCACGGTGTGCGGCGCGACGGGCGAGGCGTCGGCGACGCTGACGGTGAGGACGCCGCCGTCGAGACGGGCGTCGAAGGCGGTCAGCCCGCCGCCGTGCCGCAGCGCGTTGGTGACCAGTTCGGTCACCACGAGCAGCACGTCGTCCAGGACGGCCGACGGCGTGTCACCGGCGGGCGCGGTCAGCAGGCGGCGGACCTGGTCCCGGGCGGCGGCCGCGGTGGGCGGCCGGCTCGGGCCGGCGCCGGGCGCCGCGCCGGTCACGTCCGCTCCCGCGCCGGTCACGTCCGCTCCCGCGCCGGGCGCGGACCCCTCGCCCGCCTCCGGGGGCCGCGGAGACAGGGGCGGCGTACGGCCGGTCATGGGCGGGTCAGCTTCAGGGCGGCCGCGAGATCGGCGGCCCGGGTGAAGACCCGGGCGGTGTCGGTCAGCTCCAGCAGCCGCAGCACCGGTGGGCTCACCGCGGCCAGCACGAACGGGACCCCCGCCTCCTCGTGCCGCAGCCGCGCCGTGAGCAGCGTGTGCAGCAGGGAGGAGTCGGCGAAGGTGACCTCGGCGAGGTCGACCACGGTGGCCCGGGCCGACCTGGAAGCGGGAACGGCGAAACACCGAGCCGCGCCGTCCGCCCCGTCGGAGTCGAACTCGCCCGTGACGCGGACGATCCGCACCCCGTCGAGCACGGTCTCGGATATCTCGGCTTCGTCGTTCACCAGGGCATTCTCACAAGCCGCCGGCGCGGCACGGCGGCCGGGGCACCCCTCGTGCGCGCCCATGGCCCGGGGAACGCTCACGGCTCGGGGAACAGGTGCGCGGTGCCGGTGACGTCCAGCAGCCGTCGCAGCGCCGCGGGCCGGCCGGCCGGACGCAGCCGGGTGCTGGCCCCGGTCGCCTCGCGGTGGACCATCAGCAGCGCGGCCGGGCCGAGGGAGTCGCACAGCGTCATTCCCGCGCGGTCCAGGCGCGGCCGGCGCGGTGGCGGATCGCACCCGAGCAACGCGGCGGCCGTCACGGTGAGTTCGTCGGCGGTGTCCCGGTCGAGGCCGCCGGTGATCCGGTCGACGCCGCTGGTGATCCGGTCGAGGCCGCCGGTGATCCGGATGAGGGCGACGCCCGCGCCGTCCGGGGCCGAGGCGTGGAAGAAGGCGTCGCCGGGAGGGCGGTCATGCTTCGGCGCCGGGACCGCGGGGACGAGCGGCGCGCCCGGCCAGGGCCGCCCGGCCCCGGGTGAGGAAGCCGAGCGAGCGGGGGAAGTCCTTCAGCAGGTCCTGGAGGAGCGCGAGAGCGGGGTCCAGGACGCGCGCGGGCACCCGGCGGGCCTCCAGGACGTCGCCCGTCCACTCCAGGAAGCCGGTGAACAGCCGGCCGTCGTCGGTGTAGAGGGCGCAGGACAGGAAGTCCACGATGTGCGCCACGTCCTCGGCGGTCCGCTCGCGCTGCGCGTCGGTGTAGGCGCGCATCGCCGGCAGCCGCTCCTGAAGCCCGGCCAGGGTGTCCCGCACCAACCGCCCTCTGCCGCGCAGCACCAGGGCGTACTCCTGGTCCAGCAGATGCGGCAGATCGTCCACCGTCTGCCGGACGGCGCCGGGCGCGGGGCGGGGCAGACCGCGGGCGAGCAGGTCGGCGGCGGCGCGCGCGTCGGGCGCCCACGCGTCGGCGCCGAGCAGCCGGGCGTAGCGGCCGTCGTCGCCGAAGGCCGCGCCGCCGGCCAGGACCGGGATCCCGAGGGCCTGCACGGCGGTGATCGCGGTGTGCGCGTCCGGCAGCCGCACGGGCAGCGAGGAGGACAGCGCCACCACGGCGGGCGCGGTCCGGTGCAGATGGGCGATGAGATGGGGGGTGGGCACCTGCGCGCCGAGGAAGTCCACCCGGTGGCCGCGGCAGCGCAGCACCTCGGCCAGCAGCCGGGCCGGCAGGGCGTGCCACTCGCCGTCCACACAGGCCACGGTCACCGTGCCGCCCGGCGCGCGCGGGGGCGGGGGCGGGGCGCGGTGGGCCATGGCGGCGATCACCCGGTCGTGGATCGCGGTGGCGGCGTGCTCCTGGGCGACCGTGAACCGGTCCGCCGCCCACTCCGCACCCACCTTGCGCTGCACGGCCGCCACGACGTCCAGCAGGACGTCCTCCGCCGCCGCGCCCGCGTCCAGCGCCGTGAACACGGCCTGCCCGGCGGCGTACTCGTCGCGGGCGCACGCCGCCCGCCACAACTCCTCGCGCGCGTGGGCCAGTACGGCGCCGACGTCCTGGACGGCGGTGGCGTCGGTCATGCGGTGTACCTGCCCGGGGTGTGTCCGTCCACCGTCGCCAGGTGTGCGGTGCGGGGCGTGGTGATCGCCATCACGGCGATGTCGTCGTGCCGGTTGTCGCCGATCCACGCGGCGGCCAGCATCTGGATCCGCTCGACGACGGCCTCGGCCGGCAGACCGGCGCACTCCGCCAGCGCCGCCCGCAGCCGGTCGTCGCCGAACATCACGTCCCCCAGCGGCCCGCCGCGCGCCTCGGTGACCCCGTCGGTGAACAGCAGACACGTTTCGCCCGGCCCCAGATCGACCTCGGCGGTGCGCGACCTGACCTCCGGCAGCGCGCCGACGAGGGTGCCGGAGGTCGCCGCCTCCTCCACCGTGCCGTCCTGCCGCACGATCAGCGGCAGCGGATGCCCGGCGCTGGTCAGCCGCAGCCGGGTCAGGCCCTCCCGCCGCCGCGCCGAGGCCAGGACCAGGGTGGCGAACCGGGTGTGACCGCTGCTGAGCAGGGCGTCGTTGAGCAGCCGCAGCAGATACGCGTGGTCGTCGGCCAGGGGCAGCAGCGCATGCAGTGTGCTACGGATCTTTCCGGTCAGCACGGCCGCCTCCAGGCCCTTGCCGCACACGTCGCCGAGGACCGCCAGCGTCTCGTCGTCCGGCCCGGCGCCGGGGTGGACGTCGTAGAAGTCCCCGCCGACGCGCTCCGCGTCCATCGAGGTGCGGTAGCCGCCGGCGAACTCCACGCCGTGTACCTGCCGCAGACTCGGCGGCAGCAGCTCCGCCATCAACGTCGCCGTGATGCCGCTCTGCTCCCGGTACAGCCGGGCCGCCGACAGGGCCGCGCCCGCCCGGGCGGCGAAGACCCGCGCGAACACCTCCTCCGAGGCGTCGAAGGCGGCGTGGCCGCTGCGCCGCAGCAGGATCAGCGCCCCGGCCGGAACGCCGTGCCCCGGCAGCGGGGTGACCACCACGGACCCGACCGGGCCGGCGAAGCCGTCCGGCACCGCCCACCCGGGCAGCGCCGCCGGGTCGATCCACCGCGACGGCACCGGCGGGAACCCGCGCAGCGCCTCGGCCAGGCCCGGCACCGAGGCCGGGTCCAGACGCACCGACCCGTGCTCGACCGCGCCCCCGGCGCAGCTCGCCACCGGATGGCGCCGGCCGACGGCGGGCGTGACCAGCACGGCGGCGTCGGCCAGCCGGCCGGTGGCCAGCTCCACCGTCAGCTCCATGCACCGCTCGACGTTCAGCGAGGCGAGCAGCCGGGAGGACGCGTCGGCCAGGAAGGCGGTGCGCTCCCGTTCGGTGCGCAGCGCGGCCTCGGCCAGCGACCGGCCGGTCTCGTCGGCCAGCCACCACACCACCTCGCCGTCCGCCCCGGGCGTCGGGTGGGCCGCCAGCACCGACGGGCCGTGCCGGCCGCGCACCGTGCCCACGGCGTCGGTCCCGCCCGCGACGGCGAGCCGGTGCCCGTCCGCCAGCCAGCCGGGCGCGAACCGCGCCAGCGGCACGCCCGGGGCCGCCGCCGGGAAGAGGGCGGCCGCTTCGGCGTTGACCTCCACCACGGCGCCCAGGGCGTCCACGACCAACGCCGGGAAGGGCGCCCGCATCCACGAGGCGCCCACGGACGACAGCGGCCCCGGCGCGAAGCGCGCGGAGCCTTCCCTACTCGTCATGATCCTCAGACCCGCTTCCGCGTGTCTGGTCACCTTCCACTGGAAGACACGGCTCCGCCACCCTCTCGCACTTCGGGCACCGCATCAACCGGCCCTCGGCCGCGCGACGGTTTCCGAGACCCCGCGACGGTCCCCGGGGCCTCGGAAACGCCCCCGCCGGGCCAGCCTGCCGGGGCCGGGCGGGCGGCGAACCACCGGCGGAAACAGATGGTCGCGGTTCTGTTGATTGCGGCGGACGCCGCCCGGGCGCGGCCCGTCCGCGACCGTGACCGGATCGCCGCGCCGGACCCGTGCCGGGCGCCGCCGGTCACCGGCCGGTGGGCGCGGTGGGGGCGGACGCGGCGGGGGCCTGCGGGAAGCCGGTGTGCCCGCCGGCGCCGGTCGCCGTCGTGCGCCGGTCGATGACGCGGAGCGCGGTCTCGCCCCAGCGGATGTTCTCGCGTTCGAAGGCCATGCCGCGCAGCAGCGTCAGATAGGGCCCGACGCGCTCGGCCCGCGCGAGGTACTCGTCCTCCGTGCGCCCGTCCAGCAGGCGTTCCTGGAGCCGTTCGTACCGGGCGAGCTTGGCCGTGGCCCACTCGACGCGCTCGGCGACCGCCGTCCGTACGGCCCCCAGGTCGCCCACGTCCGCGCACTGCACCTTGACCATCAGCTCGTCCCGGATGGCCGTCGGCCTGCCGGGCGGTTCGGCGACGTAGGCGCGCACGGCCTCCAGGCCGGCCTCGGTGAGTGAGAACAGCCGCTTGTTCGGCCGCCGCTCCTGCTCGACCACCCGGGCGGCGATGAGCCCTTCGCCCTCCATGCGGTCCAGCTCGCGGTAGAGCTGCTGGGGCGTGGCCGTCCAGAAGTTCGCGACGGACGCGTCGAACCCCTTGGCGAGGTCGTAGCCGGACGCCTCTCCTTCGAGGAGCGCCGCCATCACCGCGTTGCGCAATGCCATGCGGGCAAGCTAGCACGCCGTTGATTAGTCAAAAAAGTGACTGATCCGGGGTGCGCACGAGGGTGGACAGCGTGCGCGAGACGGTCCTATTCTCCGATGCACCTATTCAACGAATTGACTAGAGGTGGCCCCGTGCATCCCTTCCGCAAGGCCGTCGAGAACCGCGACGTGGCGGCCATCGAGGCGCTGCTCGCCGAGAACGTCGTCTTCACCAGCCCGGTCGTCTTCAAGCCGTACCACGGCAAGGCGATCACCACGGCGATCCTGCGCGGTGTGCTGCGCGTCTTCGAGGACTTCACCTACGTACGGGAGATCGCCAACCCCGACGGCCGCGACCACGCGTTCGTCTTCACGGCCACCGTCGCCGGCAAGCAGCTCCAGGGGTGCGACTTCCTCCACTTCGACGAGGAGGGGAAGATCGAGGACTTCACCGTGATGGTCCGGCCGCTGTCGGCCGCCAAGGCGCTCGCCGAGGCCATGGGCGCGCAGTTCGACGGGATCCTGCGCGAGGCCGAGGAGGCGGAGAAGGCAAAGGCGAAGGGGGCCGAGGGGGCCGAGGACTGAGCGTCGCCGTACCGGCGCGGTGAGGGGTCGGCCGCCGCCGACCGGCTCCCGCCCCGGCCAGCGCGGCCCCGGCTGCCGCCCTGGTGCGCCGTGGGCCGGCTCCCGGCCTGGGGCGTCGCGGACCGGCTCTCGGCCCGGGCAGCGCGGCCCCGGCTCCCGGCCTGGGCCGCCGCCGACCGGCTGCCGCCCCCGGCAGCGCGGCCCCGGCTTCCGCCCCCGGCCCTCCCCGCCCCGGCTCCCGGCCTGGGGCGTCGCGGACCGGCTCCCGGCCCGGTGCGTCGCGGACCGGCTCCCGGCCCGGGCAGCGCGGCCCCGGCTCCCGCCCCGGTGCGTCGCGGACCGGCTCCCGCCCCGGTGCGCCGCCGACCGGCTCTCGCCCCCGGGGGGTCACGGACCGGTTGCCGCCCCGAGGTGTCGGTCCTGTGGGGCGGGCTCAGTCCCACCGATGGTGCAGGAGCCGTTCCAGGAGCCGGTAGCCGCGCTGTTCCGCCGTGGCCAGCTCGACGGGGTCGATGCCCGCCGACCACAGCTCGCCCGCCGCGGCGTCGTCGGCCGCCCGCAGTTCCACCACCGCCTGCGCCAGCCGCATCTGGACCTCCGGTGGCGGCGGCCCCGGGCGGCCGGCGAGCGCCCGCTCCGCCTGCTGCGCAGCCCGCCCGCACGCGGCCAGCGCCCGCCGGGCCCGTGCCGCCGCGTGGTCGCCGGCCACCAGCAGCGCGCAGAGCAGCCCCACCGCGATCCCCAGCAGACTGGCCAGGCCGCGGTCGAAGACCAGTTCCTCGGCGGAGACGGGGGCCGCCAGATCGCTGAGCAGCAGCGCCAGCGGGGTCAGGAAGACGACGCCGAGGCCGTAGTTGCGGACCACCACGTACTCCAGCAGGAACTCCAGGACCACGATGACCGCGGTGAGGGCCACCGGACCCGGATGCGCGGCCAGCACGCCGACCGCCAGCAGCAGCCCTGCCACCGTGCCCAGGGTGCGCTGCACGGCCCGCTGCGCGGTCGTGCGGGCGTTGACCGAGTGCAGTACGGCGGCGGCCGAGATCGCCGCCCAGTAGCCGTGCCCGAGGCCGAGCAGCAGGGCCAGCCCGCCGGACGCCCCGGTGCCGAGGGCCATCCGCAGGGCGGGGACGAGCCGGACCGGGGCGTGACCGGGACGGGCCGGCCGGTGTCCCGTCATCAGTTCGGAAGCCCGTACGGCGGCGGGCCGGGCCGAGGGAGGACCCGTCGGGGCCGTGCCGCCCGCCCGGCCGCCGCCCGAGGTCGCGACGGTCGCCGCCGACAGTCCGGGCAGCAGCAGGGGAGGCCTGGCACGCCGGTCCGCGAGGACGCGGGCCTGCGCGCGCAGGGCCTCGGGCGCGGGCAGATCCTCCGGCGGCCGGGACGCGGAGCCGAACAGCGTCGACCAGGCCAGGTCCGCGAGCCGTACGCAGTCCGCGTCCCGGGAGCTTCGCCGGGCGCCCGGGGGCGGCGCGAGCCCGAGGGCGTCGTACGCCTCCAGGACGGCCGCCGTCGCCCGGTACCGCTCGCGCCGGGCCCCGCCCCCGGCGTCGTACGCCTGCGTGTCCAGCAGGTCCGCGAGGGCGCGCAGCGCCGCCGCGACGGCGAGGCGCTCAGGCCGGGCCGGGTGCACCAGCCGCCCGGCCACGGCCAGCGCCCAGGCCACCAGCGACGCCACCGCCGCCAGCGCGGTGCGGGGCAGGACGTCGGCGGCGGTGGCCGAACCGTTGGCGGCCACGGCGAACGAGAAGAGCAGCAGCACCGCGCCGAGGCCGCCGAGCCGCGTGGCGTCGCACCCGAACTTCGCCGCCCCGGCGACCGCCGCCGTGGCCGCCACCACCACGACCGCGCCGCCGCCGCCCGCCCGGGGGTCGGCCGACGCGGCCAGCGCCGTGCCGCAGCCGACGCACGCCGTCATGGCCACGCCGACCAGGGCGAGGGCGACGCCCCGGCGCGGATAGGGCAGATTGCGGCCGAACGTGGTGGTGAAGGAGCCCAGCATGGCGTAGACCGCGAGGTCCGCCCGCCCGGACAGCACGAGCGGCAGCGCCACCACCGCCATGGCCACCGCCGCGCGCAGGGCGAACAGGAACGCCCCGTCCACCCGGTGCAGGGCGAGCGCGCCGCGCGGGGAGAGCACCCGTGTCACGGCGGCGGCCGTGCGCCGGAGACCGTTCCCGGTCACGGCCGGCCGAAAGGGGCGCGCGTGCGCCGTGGTCGGTTCATATCGCTCGTATCGTCACGTGCCTTGCCCGTGTCCGCGGCCCGCGACGCGCGCTCCCGCCCGGTCGGACCAGGGCGGCACGGAGCGCGCCGCGGTTCTACGCCGACAGGCCTTACGCCCCCGCCGTCTTCGCGAGGAACCGCTGCCGGTCGACGATCGCCCGGTCGATCTCCCCCGTGGCGACGAGCCGCCCCGAGCCGTCGACGGCCCGTACGCGGAAGGTGAGTCGGGTGCCGTCCGGGGCGGCGGGCGGCTCGGCGGCCACCTCGACCCGGCCGCCCACCGCGGTGGCGCGCAGGTGTTCGACGCGGATCGCCGTTCCCACGGTGGTCCGGCCCGCCTCCAGGAACGCCCCGGCGGCCCGTACGGTCGCCGCCTCCAGCCAGGCGATCAGCCGCGGGGTGGCGAGGACGGGCACGTCACCGCTGCCCAACGCCTCGGCGGTGTCGGCCTCGGTCACCTCGTAGTGCATGCCACCACGCTAACGCGTCCGGGCGCGGGCGCCGTCCGGGAGTTCGGCGTTCGCCGTCCGGAGGTTCAGCGCCCACCGTCCGGGAGTTCCGCGCTCGCCGTCCGGGAGTTCGGCATTCTTCGTACCGGATCGTCCATTACTGCCCCGGTTCGCTACGGAACAGTCGTGATGAAACGGTACTGTCCCGGCTTATGGTGAAACGGGCGTCGTTCTTCTCCTCCGCGTTCTCCCGGCTGGCCTGCGCGATGGCGGCCGGGGCGGTGGCCGGGACCGTCGTCGGCGTGCCGACCGACGCGCCGCTCGGCGCGCTGGCCGGCATCACCGTGATGGAGACGGTCTTCGTGGCGGCGGGCTGGATCGTCCTGTGGCCCATGGACGCCGAGGCGACGCACCGCCACGCCCGGCGCGAGGACATGCGGCCCGTCGCCGAGGAGATCGCCGTGATCGGGACGGCGGTGTGCGGGCTGGCGGGCATCGCGGTCCTCCTGCTCGGCCACTCCGACCCCACCCACGCGGCGACCGCGCTCGCCGGGGTGTTCATGGCCTGGGCGGCGCTCCACCTCATGTACGCCACCCGCTACGCGTTCCTGTACTACCCGCGCTCCACGGGCGGCATCGACTTCAACTCCGAGCAGCCACCGGCGTATCGGGACTTCTTCTACTTCAGCTACAACCTCGGGATGACCTACCAGGTGTCGGACACCGATGTGTCGAGTCCGGCGATCCGCGCCATGGTGCTGCGGCACTGCCTGCTCTCCTACGTGTTCGGCACCAGCATCCTCGCCACGGCCATCAACCTCGTCGCGCAGATCGTCTCGCGCTGACCGCCCGCGCGTGCGCCCGGCGTGCCTCGCGCCGACCGTCCTGACACGTCCCGCCTCCCGTGTGGCGGCCCCCCGCGGCGGCGGTGACACTGGGAGGAAGCGGTGCCTGGAGGTAGTGCGCCATGCATACCGTCGAGGAAACGATCGACATCGCGGTGCCGGTGCGCACCGCCTACGACCAGTGGACCCAGTTCAAGAGCTTTCCGCGGTTCATGACCGTGGTGCGACGGGTCGAGCAGGTCCGGCCGGCCGTGACCGCGTGGGTCATCGGCGTCGGCCCGGTGCGCCGCGAGTTCGAGGCGGAGATCGTGGACCAGGAGCCCGACTCGCACGTGACCTGGCGGAGCCTCGAGAGGCGTCCCGGGCACCGCGGCGAGGTGCGGTTCCGGCCCACCGCCGCGGGCGGCACCGCGGTCACGGTGCGCATCGAGGCGGAGCCGCGCGGCGTCGCGGGACGGCTGAGCGGGGTTCCCGGCCTGACCGGCCGCGTGCTGCGGTCGGAACTCGGGCACTTCAAGGAGTTCATCGAAGGGCGCGGGGAGGCGGGCGGCGCCTGGCGGGGCAGCATCCGCCACGGGCACGTCCATCCCGCGGAACCGGAACCGCCCCGCAGCCGGGTGCCCTGCTGGCCGGTCGGCTGATCCGCCGGATGCCGGCCGGGCCGTGGCGCCGGCGCCCTTCCCCTGGCCGTGGCGCCCGCCCTTCCCCTGGCCGTGGGCAAGCGAGAGGCAACCTGATGAAGAAGCCGCCCGGCGAAGAGCCGAAGGACGCTCTCACCGTCACCCCGCCCAAGAAGTGGGCCGCCGGAGTCCCCGCCGTGGTGCACGCGCTGGAATACTCCCTGGAGCAGACCTCCGTGGGAAAGACGGGCGTGGACCTGCTGACCATGAACCAGGTCGGCGGCATCGACTGCCCCGGCTGCGCGTGGGCGGACCCCGCCCCGGGACACCGGCACCGCAACGAGTACTGCGAGAACGGCGCGAAACACATCAACGACGAGGCGACCGGCCGACGCGTCACCGACGACTTCTTCCGCCGGCACTCCGTCACCGACCTGAGCGGCCGCTCCGACATGTGGCTCAACCACCAGGGCCGGCTGACCCGGCCGATGGTCAAACGGCCGGCCTGCGACCACTACGAGCCGATCAGCTGGAGCGACGCCTTCGGACTGCTCGCCGACGAGCTGAACTCCCTGGCCTCGCCCGACGAGGCGGTCTTCTACACCTCGGGCCGGGCGAGCAACGAGGCCGCGTTCGTCCTCCAGCTGTTCGCCCGCGCGTTCGGCACCAACAACCTGCCCGACTGCAGCAACATGTGCCACGAGTCCAGCGGCTTCGCCCTGCACGAGACGCTCGGCACCGGCAAGGGGACGGTCAGCCTGCACGACCTCCACCACGCCGACCTCATCTTCCTGGTGGGCCAGAACCCCGGCACCAACCACCCCCGCCAGCTCTCCGCGCTGGAACAGGCCAAGCTGAACGGCGCGCGCGTCATCGCGGTGAACACGCTGCCCGAGGCCGGGCTGCTGCGGTTCAAGAACCCGCAGAAGGCGCGCGGGGTCATCGGGCACGGCGTCCAGATCGCCGACCGTTTCGTGCACATCCGCGCAGGCGGCGACCTGGCCCTGTTCCAGGGGCTCAACCGGCTGCTGCTGGAGGCCGAGGACGCCCGGCCGGGACAGGTCCTCGACCACGAGTTCATCCGCTCCCACACCAGCGGCTTCGAGGCGTTCGCCGAGCACGCCCGGACGATCGGCTGGCAGGACGTGCGCGCCGCCACCGGCCTCACCCGCGACCAGATCGCGAAGCTCCGCGACGACGTGCTGCGCAGCGAACGCGTCATCGTGTGCTGGGCGATGGGCGTCACCCAGCACAAGCACGGCGTGCCCACCATCCGGGAGATCGTCAACTTCCTGATGCTGCGCGGCAATCTCGGCCGGGCCGGGGCCGGCGCCTGCCCGGTGCGCGGGCACAGCAATGTGCAGGGCGACCGGACGATGGGCATCTGGGAGCAGATGCCGGACGCCTTCCTGGACGCGCTGCGCGAGGAGTTCGGCTTCGACCCGCCGCGCGCCCACGGGCTGGACTCCGTGAACACGATCCGGGCGATGCGCGAGGGCCGGATCAAGGTGTTCCTGGGCCTCGCGGGCAACTTCGTCCGGGCCGCCCCGGACAGCGCGGTCACCGAGGACGCGATGCGCACCTGCCGGCTGACCGCCCACATCTCCACCAAGCTCAACCGCTCGCACACGGTGTGCGGCGAGACCGCGCTCATCCTGCCGACCCTCGGCCGCACCGAACGGGACTTCCAGGCGGGCGGGGAGCAGTTCGTCACCGTGGAGAACTCCATGAGCGAGGTGCACACCTCGCACGGCAGGCTGAAGCCCGCCTCGAACCTGCTGCTCAGCGAGGTCGCCATCCTCTGCCGCCTCGCCCGCCGCACCCTCGGCGGCGAAGTCGCCGTCCCCTGGGAGGAGTTCGAGGGCGACTACGGGGCGATCCGCGACCGGATCTCCCGCATCGTGCCCGGACTGCACGACTTCAACCGGCGCGTGGCGCGCCCCGGCGGCATCAGACTGCCGAACCCGGTCAACGAGGGGGTGTTCCCCACCCCGGCCGGAAAGGCGCTGTTCACCCGCAACGCCTGGGAGATGCCCGAGGTGCCCCGGGGCCATCTGCTCCTGCAGACCCTGCGCTCCCACGACCAGTGGAACACGATCCCCTACACGCCCAACGACCGCTATCGCGGCATCCACGGCAGCCGCCGGGTGGTGCTGGTCAATCCGGACGACCTGACCGAACTCGGCCTGTCCGAAGGGGCGCACGTCGATCTGGTCGGGGTGTGGACGGACGCCACCGAACGCCGCGCCGAGGACTTCGAGGTCGTCCCCTACCCGACCACACGCGGCTCCGCCGCCGCCTACTACCCGGAGACGCAGATCCTGGTGCCTCTGGACAGCGTGGCCGACACCAGCAACCAGCCCACCTCCAAGGGAGTCGTGGTCCGCCTGGAACCCGTCGCCGCCGGCGCGGCGCAGGGGTGAGGGGAGGGTCCGGTTCGGGAGCCCGGAGGCGGAGCGCGGTCCCGCACGGCGCCCGCGACCGCGCACCCGGCTCCCCCGGGACGGCCGCGCACCCGGCTCCCCCGGGACGGCCGCGCACCCGGCTCCCCCGGGACGGCCGCGCACCCGGCTCCCCCGAGACGGCCGCGCACCCGGCTCCCCCGAGACGGCCGCGCACCCGGCTCCCCCGAGACGGCCGCCGACCCGGGTCCCCCGAGACGGCCGCCGACCCGGGCCCCCCGAGACGGCCGCCGACCCGGGCCCCCCGAGACGGCCGCCGACCCGGGCCCCCCGGGACGGCAGCCGACCCGGGCCCCGCGAGACGGCCGCCGACCCCGGTCCCCCGAGACGGCCGCCGCCGTCACCTCTCCCGGGCCGCCCCCGTGCTCTCCCGTTCGATCAGGCGGGGGAGCGGCACCCGTACGGTGCGGGCCGGGCCGCCGTCGAGGAGGGCGGTGAGTTCGCGGGCCGCGGTGCGGCCGAACTCGACGCTGTCCCGGGACAGGGCCGACAGCCAGGGCCGGACCATCCGGCACAGGGCCGAGTCCTCCCACGCCACCACCGACACGTCCGCGGGCACGGTGAAACCGAGTTCGGCGGCGGTGGCGACCCCCGCGAGGGCCATCACGTCGTTGTCGTAGATCAGGGCCGTCGGGGGAGCGGGGGAGCCGAGGACCCGGCGGGTGACGGCGGCGCCCTCGGCGTCGGAGTAGTCGGTGGTCACCGACTCCACACCGGTCAGCCCGCGCCGCTCGGCCTCGGCGCGCAGCGTCCTGATCCGGCGCTGGGTGTGGGCGAGGCCGGACAGCCCGGCGATGTGCACGATCCGCCGGTGCCCCAGCGCGTACAGTCCGTCCACCACGGCGGCCATCGCGCCCGCGTCGTCCGCCCACACCGTGGACAGGCCCGGGTGCCGCTCGTCCGGCGCTCCGCCGATCACCACGGCGGGCAGGCCGAGTTCGTCCAGCAGATCGGGGCGCGGGTCGTCGGTGCGCGGGTCCACCACGAGGACGCCGTCCACCCGGTGCTCGGCCCACCACCGGCGGTAGACCGCGCACTCGTCGGCCAGATCCTCCACCACCTGGAAGAGCAGCCCGAGATGGCGCTCGGCCAGCACCTCCTGGATGCCGGAGACCAGTTGCAGGAAGAAGGAGTCCACGCCCAGCGTGTCCGCGGGCCGGGCCAGCACGAAGCCGATCGTGGCGGCGCCCTCCCCGGACAGGGCGCGGGCCGCCGTGCTGGGCCGCCAGCCGAGCTGCTCGGCGACGCGGCGGACCCGGTCGCGGGTGACCTCCGAGACGCCGGGCCGGCCGTTGAGCGCGAAGGAGACCGCGCTTTCGGAGACACCGGCGCGGCGCGCGATGTCCTTCATCGTCGGCCGGCGAGCCGGGGACCGCTTGGCCGGCATGGACGTCCTCATTTCCCCGCGACACGACGACACGACGACACGGCGACGCGGTGATCCGGTGATCGCTAAAGCGCTTGAGTGAAACAACTCCGAGCAGGACCCTAAAGCGCATTAGTCATGTTGGCAAGTCACCTGACCAACCGCCTCTGACCTGCGTGTTCCGTCAACTAATGGCTTTAGCGCCGCCTAATCCATTGACTTTCCGCGAAGTCGGCATGCATCGTCACTGCCGAAACGAGCCGCAACCCCGCCGCCGTCGTCCGAGGGAGCCGTGTCACCGTGCCCATGTCCCGCAGAGCGCTCGCCGCAGCCGCCGTCACCGCCCTCGTCCTGCCGCTGAGCGCCTGCGGCTCCTCCGACGGCGGCGGGGGCACGACGGACGCCTCCGGCAAGGTCGAGGGCGACATCACCTTCGAGACCTGGAACCTGCGCGCCAACTTCAAGGACTACTTCGAGGGATTGATCGCCGACTTCGAGAAGAAGTACCCCGGCACCCACGTCAAGTGGATCGACCAGCCCGCCGAGGGCTACGCCGACAAGATCAGCGCGGACGCCGCCGGCGGCACCCTGCCCGACGTCGTCAACGTCTCCCCGGACCTGGCCGTGCCGCTCGCCGAGGCGGGCCTCGCGATGGACCTCGACAAGGCCGCCGCCCCGTACAAGTCCGAGTACCTGCCCGGCGCCTGGGCCGGCCACCAGGTCCCCGGCCTGCCCGGCACGTACGCCTTCCCCTGGTACCTGAACACCGGCCCGCTGTTCTACAACAAGGCCCTCTTCAAGCAGGCCGGCCTCGACGCCGACAAGCCGCCGAAGACGTACGACGAACTCTTCGCCGACGCACTCCAGTTGGCCCAGAAGTCCGGCGGCAAGGTCGCCACGCTCGCCAATGTGCCCACCATCGAGGACTTCGGCCGCTACGGCTCCGCCCTGATGAACAAGGACGGCACCGGCTTCGCCTTCAACGACGCCAAGGGCGTCGAACTGCTCACCAAGTACAAGCAGTTGTACGACGCCAAGGCGCTCGACCCGCAGGCGCTCACCGCCACCCCCGAGTCCACGGGCAAGAAGTTCCTCACCGGCGCCGTCGCCATGAACCCCGGCAGCGCCCTGGACCTGGACAACTTCAAGAAGCAGGCGCCGAGCCTGTACAAGAACATCGGCATCACCGACCAGATCACCAGCACCGGCCACGCCAACATGTACGTGATGGGCCTGATGGTCAACTCCCGCACCAAGCACGCCCCGGCCGCCGTCGCCTTCGCGCACTACGTCACCGACGCCGAGCACCAGATGTCGTTCGCCAAGAAGGTCGCCATCTTCCCCAGCACCGCCGGCTCGCTGGACGACCCGTACTTCACCAAGGAGGACGGCACCGACGAGACCCGCGTCCGCGTCGCCGCCGCCAAGTCCCTGAAGAACGCGGTCAACTACACGCCCGTCCTGTTCAGCGAGCAGATGAAGACCGCCCTGCGCAACGAGGTCGCCAAGGCGCTCCAGGGCAAGCAGAGCCCCAAGGACGCGCTTGACAACGCTGTCAAGGCGTGCGACCAGCTCCTCCGGCAGCAGGGCTGAGGCAGTCGTGTCCGCCTCGACCGTCTCCCGGACGCCCGCCCCGCGTCCGGCCCGGCCCACCGGCCGCCGCCCGGCCTGGCTCCGGGGCCGCCGCCCCGCGGGCCGCCCGGACGCGCGGCCGGCGGTCCGGGTGCGCCGCCAACTGCCCACCAGCCCATGGCTGTTCGCCGCCCCCGGGCTGCTGGTCACCGCCGCCTTCGTGCTCTACCCGTTCCTGTCCACGGTGGTCAACGCCTTCACCGACCGCCGCACCCTCGTCCCGGGCCGCTTCGTCGGGCTCGCCAACTTCCGCGAGCTGCTGCACGACGACATGTTCTGGATCGGCCTGCGCAACAGCGTCCTCTACATCGCCGGCGTCGTCCCGGCCCTGGTGATCCTGCCGCTGCTGCTCGCCCTGCTGGTGCAGAAGAACATCCCCGGCATCGCCTTCTTCCGGTCCGCCTTCTACACCCCCGTGGTCGCCTCGATCGTCGTGGTCGGACTGATCTGGGTGTGGCTGCTGGACGAACGCGGCCTGGTGAACTCGCTGCTGGAGACGATCGGCCTCGGCCGGGTCGGGTTCCTCAGCGACCAGTGGCTGCTGCTGATCAGCGCCATGACCGTCACGGTCTGGAAGGGCCTCGGCTACTACATGATCGTCTACCTCGCCGCCCTGGCCAACGTGCCGCGCGAGCTGCACGAGGCCGCCGCCGTGGACGGCGCGGGCGCGGTGCGCCGCTTCCTCACCGTCACCGTGCCCGCCGTCCGCTCCACCATGGTCCTGGTCGCCGCGCTCTCCTCGGTCGCCGCCTTCAAGGTGTTCTCCGAGGTGTACCTGATGGCAGGGCCCAGCGGCGGACCGGCCGGCGAGGACACCACCCTGGTCATGCTCGTCCAGCGCACCGGCACCGGACTGTCCGGCCGGGTCGGCTACGCCTCCGCGATCTCCCTGGTCGTCTTCGTCGTCACCGTGGTCCTGATGCTGCTCGTCCTGCGGGCCGACCGGAAGGAGGACGCGTGAGCACCACCGCCGACACCCCGGCCGCGAAGCCGGCCGCACCGGCCCGCAAGCCCCGCCTCACCGACGAGCACGGCCGCCGCATCCCCGTCTGGGAGCTGGTCTTGCGCTACGCGCTGCTGCTCGCCGTCCTCGCCCTGACCGTCGGCCCGTTCCTGTGGCAGCTGTCCACCTCGCTCAAGGGCCCCACCGAGGACATCTTCAGCTCCCCGCCCAAGTTCCTGCCCGGCCACCCCACCCTGCACAACTACGCACGGGTCTCCGACACCATCCCGGTGTGGGACTACGCCCTCAACTCCCTGAAGGTAGCCGCCGCCAACGTCGTCACCAACTGCGTCGGCTCCGCCCTCGCCGGGTACGCGCTGGCCCGGCTGCGCTACCGGGGCCGCGGGGCGGCCACCCTGGTCTTCGTGCTGGCGATGCTCGTGCCCGCCGAGGGCATCATCATCGCCCAGTTCACGACGATGCGGGAACTCGGCCTGAACAACACGCTCGTGGGCGTCGTCCTGCCCGGCTCCGTCGCCGCCCTCAACGTCCTGCTGATGCGCAACGCCTTCCGCAACCTGCCCTACGAGGTGGAGGAGGCCGCCTACGTCGACGGCGCCGACGTGTGGCAGCGGTTCTGCCGGATCGCGCTGCCCTCGGTCAAGGGCACCCTCGCCGTCGTCGCGATCTTCGCCTTCATGGGCGCCTGGGACGACTTCCTGTGGCCGCTCATCGTGCTCAGCGACCCGTCCAAGTTCACCCTGACCATCGGCCTCAACTACCTCCACGGCACCTTCGCGGGCGACGAGCGCCTCGTCGCCGCCGGCACCGTCATCGCCGTGGCCCCGCTGATCGCCCTCTTCGCCTGCCTCCAGCGGTTCTTCTTCCGCGGCGTCGGCGAGGGCGCGGTCAAGGGCTGAGCCTCCGGCCGCGCCCGGCCGACGTACGACGGCCGGGCCGGCGAACAGCCCCCGGGCCGCATCCCGTACCCCACCCCGCAAGGACCCCGTATGCCTGCTGCCGTGCGCTTCGGCGTCAACTACACCCCGAGCCAAGGGTGGTTCCACCACTGGCTCGACTTCGACCTCGACGCCGTCCGCGCCGACCTCGACTCCATCGCCGCGCTCGGCCTGGACCACATCCGCGTCTTCCCGCTGTGGCCCTACTTCCAGCCCGACCGCGCCCTGATCCGCCCCCGCGCCGTCGAGCAACTGGTCCAACTCGTCGACGCCGCCGGCGAACGCGGGCTCGACGTCAACGTGGACGGCCTCCAAGGACACCTGTCCAGCTTCGACTTCCTGCCCGCCTGGACCCGCACCTGGCACCGCCGCAACCTGTTCACCGACCCCGAGGTCCTGGACGGCCAGGCCGCCTATCTGCGCACCCTCGCCGCCGCCCTCGCCGACCGCCCCCACTTCCTCGGCATGACCCTCGGCAACGAGATCAACCAGTTCTCCGGCGCCCCCCACCCCGACCCCGACCGGGCCACCGCCGAACAGATCGACGCCTGGCTGGAGCGCATGCTCACCGCCTGCGAGAAGGGCGCCCCCGGCAAACTGCACCTGCACGCCGAGTACGACGCCACCTGGTACCGCGACGACATGCCGTTCACCCCCGCCCAGGCCGCCCGGCACGGCGCCCTGACCGCCGTCCACTCCTGGGTCTTCAACGGCACCGCCCAGCGCCACGGCCGCACCTCCGTGCCCACCGAGCACCACGCCGCGTATCTGATCGAGCTGAGCAAGGCGTGGGCGACGGACCCGCACCGCCCGGTCTGGCTCCAGGAGGTCGGCGCGCCCGCCCCGCTGATCCCCGCCGAGCACGCCGCCGCCTTCGCCGAGGCCACCGTCGCCGCCGCCCTGGACTGCCCCGACCTGTGGGGCGTCACCTGGTGGTGCTCGCACGACGTCTCCCGCGACCTCGCCGACTTCCCCGACCTCGAATACAGCCTCGGCCTGCTCACCAACGACCGCCGGCCCAAGGACATCGCCCGCGCCCTGGCGCGCGCCGCCCGCGCGCACACCTACGCCCCGGCCCCCCGCACCACCGCCCTCGCCGTCCCCGCCGACCCGGCCGCCCGCTCCCGCTGCGCACCCGGCGGCGACGTGTTCGAGGCGTTCTTCCGGCTGACCGCCGACGGCGCCCGCCCCACCACCGTCCTCGACACCCACGCGGCCGACCACGCGCATCTGACCGCCCGCGGCATCACCGAAGTCGTCACGTCCGACCAGGTACTCCACCACCCCCGAGGAGGAACCCGCTCGTGAACCCGACCAGACGCACCGTCCTGCTCGCCGCCGCCAGCACCGCGCTCCTGCCCGCCCTGCCCGCCACGGCGACGGCCGCCCCGAGGGCCGCGACCGCCCTCCAGCCGTACGCCTCCTACTGGTACCCCGACTCCCTGCCCACCGGCAGCCCCGGCCCCGGCATCACCTGGCGCAGCCTGAAGTCCTGGCGCGCCGCGACCGACGCCGACCTCGCCTTCAACGCCGCCTCCGTCCCGCTCGCCGCCCGCTTCACCCCGACCCCGGCCAACACCACCGCCCGTACGGACCAGGCCCGCGTCCAGTCCCTGGTCTCCTTCGGCCCCACCGCGGGCAACCCCTCCCAGGGCTCGGCCACCGCCGACTACTACGCCCTCACCCACTGGGCGTACCTGGACGAACTGGTCTTCTGGGGCGGCTCGTCGGGCGAGGGACTGATCCTCGCCCCGAACGCCCCGATCGTGGACGCCGCCCACCGGCACGGCGTGCCCGTCCTCGGCAACGTCTTCCTGCCGCCCGCCGCCTACGGCGGACAACTCCAGTGGACGCGCGACCTCGTGCGGCGCGACGCCGCCGGGCACTACCCGCTCGCCGCCCAACTCGTCGCGGTCGCGGCGGCGTACGGCTTCGACGGCTGGTTCGTCAACGCCGAGACGGGCGGCGGCGACAGCACGCTCGGCGCCGCCATGCTCGGCTTCGTCAAGGAGCTGCGGGCCCTCGCCGCGGCCAGGGGACAGCGGGTGACCTGGTACGACGCGATGACCGTGAACGGCTCGGTGAGCTGGCAGGGCGCGCTGAACGGGCAGAACCAGGCCCTGTTCCAGGCCGCCGACGCCATGTTCCTCGACTTCCGCTGGAGCGCCGGCTCGCTCGCCTCCTCCGGGCAGAAGGCCGGACAACTGGGGCGCGACCGCTACGCGTTGTGGGCGGGCGTGGACGTGGAGTCCAACGGCTCGAACACGTCCGTCGACTGGGACGCGATCGTGCCCGCCGACGCCCCGCACACCACCTCCCTCGGCCTCTACCGCCCCGAGTGGACCCGCAACCACCTCCCCGCCGGCCACACCCCGGAGGACTTCCACGCCGCCGACGACCGCTTCTGGACCGGCCGTTCCCTCGACCCGGCCCGCCCCGACCCCACCGACCGCTGGCGCGCGCCCGCCGTGTCCGTCGCCGACCGCTCGACCGTGACCGCGCTGCCGTTCGCGAGCGTCTTCAACACCGGGCACGGACTGCGCTGGCACGAGGACGGCCAGGTCGCCTCCGACACCCCCTGGAACCACCTCGGCCTCCAGGACCGGCTGCCGTCCCGGCGCTGGGTGGTCCGCACGGCGGGCCAACGCCCGGCCGTGTCCTTCGACTTCGCCGACGCCTGGCGCGGCGGCAGCAGCGTGCTGGTGTCCGGTGCGCTGGACGCGCCCGCCGTGCTCGACCTGTACGCCACCCGCCTGCCGATCGGCCGGGACACCGTGGTCGAGCTGACCTGCCGCACGGAGAGCGGCGACGTACGGGCCGAGCTGGCCGTCGCCACTGCCGAGCCGGACGCGGCCGGGGCGGCGCCGCCGTACACCTACCTCCCGCTGCCCGCCGCGACCGGCGACGGCTGGCGGACGGCGACCGTACGCCTCACCGGCCTGACCGGGACCGTGCGCGCGCTCGGCGTGCGGCTCACCGCGACCGGCGGCACACCCGTGCGCTGGCGGCTCGGCGGCCTCGCCGTCCGCGACCGCGTCACCACCCCGGCCGCCCCGGCCGGGGCGCGGATCACCGCCGCCTCCGGCGGCGACCTGCGCCTGGCCTGGGACCATCCGGCGCCCGGCGCGGTCCGCCACTACACCGTCCACCGCGTGCTGCCCGACGGCGCCCGCCGCTTCCTCGGCGGCACCTGCCAGCGGGCGTACTTCACCGGCGGCCTCGCCCCCGCGCCCGGGGAACGCGCCGCACGGTTGGAAGTGCGCGCGGTGGGGGAGCTGTACACCTCGTCGGCCCCCGCGACCGTCACCCACACCTGGTGAGCCCCGCCCCGGGAACCGCACCCTGGTAACCATCCGCCGATCCGCCCGCTGACGTACGACCTACGGAGCATCCCCCATGCATGACGACCGCAGCCTGGTCGAAGCCCGCCTCAAGCGCGTCCTGGACGAACGCGTCCGCCCCGCCGTGTACCCCGAGTCCGTCCCGCTGGACGTGGCCGTGTGGCACGCGCCCGGCGAGCCCGTGCCGGTCGCCGAGGGACTGGCCGCCGAGCCCACGCCGATCGAGGTGGGCGCCCGCTGGGGTGCTCCGTGGGGCACCAACTGGTTCCGGGTCACCGGCACCGTACCCGAGGCGTGGGCCGGGAGGACCGTCGAGGCGCTGCTCGACCTCGGCTTCGACGAGAACATGCCCGGCTTCCAGTGCGAGGGCCTGGTCTACCGGCCCGACGGCGCCCCCGTGAAGGGCCTCAACCCGCGCAACCAGTGGGTCAGGATCGGCGCGCCCGTCGCGGGCGGCGAGGAGGTGCGCCTGCACATCGAGGCCGCCTCCAACCCGGTGATCCTCGACTACCACCCCTTCCTGCCCACCCGGCTCGGCGACAAGGAGACCGCCGGCAGCGACCCGCAGTACACGCTCACCCGCATGGACCTCGCCGTCTTCGACGAGACGGTGTGGCAGCTCGTGATCGACCTGGAGGTCCTCGGCGAGCTGATGGCAGAGCTGCCGGTGGACTCCCAGCGGCGGCACGAGATCCTGCGCGCGGTGGAACGCGCGCTGGACGCCATCGACCTCCAGGACGTGAACGGCACCGCCGCACGCGCCCGCGCGCGGCTCACCGGCGTCCTCGCCGCGCCCGCCGTGCCCTCCGCGCACCGGATCAGCGCCGTCGGGCACGCGCACATCGACTCCGCCTGGCTGTGGCCGCTGCGCGAGACCGTGCGCAAGGTGGCCCGCACGACGTCCAACATGACCGCGCTGCTGGAGGACGAGCCCGACTTCGTCTTCGCCATGTCCCAGGCGCAGCAGTGGGCGTGGATCAAGGAGCACCGGCCCGAGGTGTGGGCGCGGGTGAAGAAGGCGGTCGCGGACGGGCGGTTCGTGCCGGCCGGCGGCATGTGGGTCGAGTCCGACACCAACATGCCCGGCTCGGAGGCGATGGCCCGGCAGTTCGTGCACGGCAAGCGGTTCTTCCTGGACGAGTTCGGCATCGAGAACGACGAGGCCTGGCTGCCCGACACCTTCGGCTTCGCCGCCGGACTCCCGCAGATCATCAAGGCGGCCGGCTCCACCCGCCTGCTGACGCAGAAGATCTCCTGGTCGCAGACGAACCGGTTCCCGCACCACACCTTCCAGTGGGAGGGCATCGACGGCACCCGGATCTTCACCCACTTCCCGCCCGTCGACACCTACAACTGCTCGATGAAGGGCAGCGAGATCGCCCACGCCGCCCGCAACTTCAAGGACAAGGGCGTCGCCAGACACTCCCTCGCGCCCACCGGCTGGGGCGACGGCGGCGGCGGCACCACCCGGGAGATGGTCGCCAAGGCGGCCCGGCTGCGCGACCTGGAGGGCTCGGCGCGGGTGGTGTGGGAGACCCCGGCCGCCTTCTTCGACAAGGCCGAGGCCGAGTACCCCGAACCGCCCGTGTGGGTCGGCGAGCTGTACCTCGAACTGCACCGCGCCACCCTCACCAGCCAGGCCAGGACCAAACAGGGCAACCGGCGCAGCGAGCACCTGCTGCGCGAGGCCGAGCTGTGGGCGGCCACCGCCGCCGTCCGTACCGGATTCCCCTACCCGTACGAGGAGTTGGACCGGATCTGGAAGACGGTGCTGCTGCACCAGTTCCACGACATCCTGCCCGGCTCGTCCATCGCCTGGGTGCACCGGGAGGCCCGCGCCACCTACGACCGCGTCGCCGCCGAACTGGGCGCGATCATCGAGGCCGCGCAGCGCGCGCTGGCCGGCGAGGGCACCACGGAACTCCTCTTCAACGCGGCCCCGCACACCCGCGCCGGCGTCCCCGCGGGCGGCGCATCCACCCCGGCCACCGCGGGCGGCACCCGCCTGACCCCCGGCGAGGACGGCGGACACGTCCTGGACAACGACCTGCTGCGCATCACCGTCGACGCCCGGGGCCTGGTCGTCTCCGCCCACGACCTGGAGGCCGACCGCGAGACGATCGCCCCGGGCCGCGCCGCGAACCTGCTCCAGCTGCATCCCGACTTCCCGAACATGTGGGACGCCTGGGACGTGGACGAGTTCTACCGCAACACGGTCACCGACCTCACCGACGCCGACTCGGTCACCCCCGGCGAGGACGGCGCCTCGGTGCGGATCGTCCGGTCCTTCGGCGCCTCCCGCGTCACCCAGGTGCTGTCCCTTGCGGCCGGGGAACGGCGGCTGGTGCTGGACACCGAGGTCGACTGGCACGAGACGGAGAAGTTCCTCAAGCTCGCCTTCCCGCTGGACGTGCACGCCGAACGGTACGCGTCCGAGACCCAGTTCGGGCACTTCCACCGGCCCACCCACACCAACACCTCTTGGGAGGCGGCCAAGTTCGAGGCCTGTAACCACCGCTTCGTCCACGTCGCCGAGCCCGGCTGGGGCGTCGCGATCGTCAACGACTCGACATACGGCCACGATGTGACCCGCACGGTCCGCGCCGACGGCGACCGGGGCACCACGACCACGGTCCGGGTGTCGCTGCTGCGCGCCCCGCGTTTCCCCGACCCCGAGACCGACCAGGGCGTGCACCGCTTCCGGCACGCCCTGGTGCCCGGCGCGGACATCGCCGACGCGGTCCGCGAGGGCTGGCGGATCAACGTGCCCGAGCGGCGCCGCACCGGATCCGGCGAGGTCGCCCCGCTGGTGAGCGTGGACGACCCGGCGGTGGTCGTCACGGCGGTCAAACTCGCCGACGACGGCAGCGGCGACGTGGTCGTCCGCTTCCACGAGGCGCACGGCGGCCGGGCCCGGGCCACGCTGACGGCCGGCTTCCCGTTCGCCGGGGTGACGGCGACGGACCTGCTGGAACGGCCCCTCGCCGAGGCCGCGGCGCCCGAGCGGGACGGCGAGCGGATCGCCGTGCGCCTGAGGCCCTTCGAACTGGTGACGCTGCGGTTCCGGCGCGCCTGAGGAACCTCGAAACTGTCGACGAGCACGCCGTCGAGGTCGAACACGACGGCCCGCAGGCCGCCCTCGACGCGTGGAGCGGCCCCGTCGGCCGTGGGCTCCGCCGC
>NZ_JAIOAB010000032.1 GCF_019890635.1 Streptomyces sennicomposti | reverse complement strand
ATCACGTTCCGATCGATCGCCCTCCGACCTTCGACTTCCGGCGACTTCCGGCCCCCGCGGGCCAGCCCGCCCCTGGACCGCGGCTGGGACCCGGCCGCCCTGGAACACGCGCACGCCGGCGCCTTCCTGGACGACGCGGGCGGCTTCGACGCCGCGTTCTTCGGCATCGGGCCCAAGGAGGCCCTGGCGATGGACCCGCAGCACCGCCAGCTCCTCGAACTGGCCTGGGAGGCGCTGGAGCGGGCCGGGCTCCTCCCGGACGACCTGCGCGGCAGCCGTACCGGCGTGTTCGCCGGCGCGATCTACCAGGAGTACGCGCCGCCGCCCGGAACCGTCCCCGCCGACATCGAGGGCCATCTGATGACCGGCAACGCGGCGAGCATCGTCTCCGGCCGGCTCGCGCACACCTTCGGCTTCGAGGGGCCCGCGCTGACCGTCGACACGGCCTGCTCGTCCTCGCTGGTCGCGCTGCACCTGGCCGCCGAGTCGCTGCGCCGCGGCGAGTGCGACCTCGCCCTCGCGGGCGGGGTGACGGTGATGTCCACGCCGCGTGTCTTCTCCGACTTCGCGGCGCAGGGCGGCCTCGCCGCGGACGGCCGCTGCAAGGCCTTCGCCAAGGGCGCGGACGGCACCGGCTTCGGCGAGGGCGCGGGCCTGCTCGTGCTGCAACGCCTCTCCGACGCGCGCCGGGCCGGCCACCCGGTGCTCGCCCTGCTGCCCGGCTCGGCGATCAACTCCGACGGCGCGAGCAACGGCCTGACCGCGCCGAACGGCACCGCCCAGCGCAAGGTGATCGAGGCGGCCCTGCGCACCGCGGGCGTCCCCGCCGCGGCCGTCGACGCGGTCGAGGCGCACGGCACCGGCACGGCCCTCGGCGACCCGATCGAGGCGGGCGCCCTCATCGCCGCCTACGGCGAGGCCCCCGGCCGCACCACCCCGCTCCACCTCGGCTCGGTGAAGTCCAACCTCGGTCACACCCAGGCCGCCGCCGGGGTCGCCGGGGTCATCAAGACCATCCAGGCCCTGCGCCACCGCGTCCTGCCCGCCACCCTGCACGCCGACGACTGGTCCGAGTTCGTGGACTGGCCACGGGACCGCGTCACCCTGCTCGACACGGCCCGCCCCTGGCCCGCCCCCGCCGACGGGCCACGCCGCGCCGGAGTCTCCTCGTTCGGCATCAGCGGCACCAACGCCCATGTACTGGTCGAGGAGTTCACGCAGGACGACACCGCCGAGGAGGCCGTGGCGCGGGAACCGGCGGCTGACGTAAGGGAGTCGGACGTGCCGGCCGCGTCCGCCGGGCAGGACCTGGTCTGGCCGCTGTCCGGCAAGAGCGCCGACGCCGTGAGGGCGCAGGCGCGGCGGCTGCGGGCGCTGCTCGCCGAGCGGCCGGACCTGGACCCGGCCGCCGTGGCCCGCTCGCTCGTCCGGCACCGCACCGCCTTCCGCCACCGGGCCGCCGCGGTCGGCGCCGACCCCGCCGAACTCGGCCGCGCGCTCGACGCGCTCGCCGCCGGCTCGGCGCCGGTCACCGCCGCCCGGCCCGCACCCCGGGTGGCGTTCGTCTTCAGCGGGCAGGGCACCCAACGGGTCGGCATGGGCGCGGAGTTGTACGCCCGGTTCCCGGTGTACGCCGAGACGTTCGACGCCGTGTGCGTCGCCCTGGACACGGCACGCGGCCGCACCGGCGAGGAGCCCGCCCTGCGCGAGGTCGTCCTCGCCGCCGCCGGAAGCCCGCAGGCCGCCCTGCTGGAGCGCACCGAGTACACCCAGCCCGCGCTGTTCGCCGTGCAGACGGCGCTCGCCCGGCTCGCCGAGTGGTACGGGCTGGTCCCGGCCGCGCTGCTCGGGCACTCCATCGGCGAGCTGACCGCCGCGCACGTCGGCGGGGCGCTGGACCTGGCCGCCGCCGCCCGCCTCGTCGTCGTCCGCGCCCGCGCCATGCAGGCCGCACCCGAGGGCGGGGCCATGGTCTCGATCCGGGCCGAGGAGGCGGCGGTCCGGGACTCGCTCGCGGACGCCGGGGGAGCGGTGGACATCGCCGCGGTCAACGGCCCCCGCTCGACCGTCGTCTCCGGCGACGCCGACGCCGTACGCCGCCTCGCCGCCGCCTGGCGGGCCCGAGGGGTGCGCACCAAGACGCTCAAGGTCAGCCACGCCTTCCACTCCCCGCACATGGCCCCCGCGCTGGCCGCGATCGACGCCGCCGCGGCCCCACTCACCGTCGCCGAACCCCGTGTCCCGCTCGTCGCCGGCCGCACCGGCGCCGTCGCCGACCGGGCGGACCTCGCCGACCCGGGACGCTGGTCCGCCCAGGTGCGCGACGCCGTCCGCTTCCACGACGGCGTCCGCACCCTGGACGGCCTGGGGATCGACACCTTCGTGGAGATCGGCCCCGACACCACCATGACCGGGCTGATCGCCGACTGCCTCGCCGACCGCGGCGACGCCGTCGCCACCGTCCCGCTGATCCGCCGCCCCGCCGCCGAGGCGCGCTCCGTCGTCCAGGCGGTCGCCCAGGCGCACTGCCGGGGCGTACGCGTCGACTTCGGCCGGCTGCTCGGCCCCGGCCCCGCCGCCGACCCCGGCGAGCTGCCCGTGTACCCGTTCCGGCACCGCTCCTACTGGCTGCCCCGCACCCCCGCGCCCACCGGCCCGGCGACACCGGTCGCCCCCGGCCCGCTCGCCCCCGAGGACGAGGTGTGCGTCCTCCTGCCGCTGCACGAGGTCCCCGAGGAGGAGCGCTACGGCATCGTCCTCGCCCACGTCCTCGACGCGGTCGCCGCCGCGCTCGGCAACACGCCCGCCGAGATCGACCCCGCCGACGACCTCACCGGCATCGGCGTCACCTCCTTCGGCGCCCTGGAGATCGCGGGCCGGCTGAGCCGTGAGACCGGCGCCGAACTGCGCCCCGCCGTCGTCCTGGAACACCGCACCGCGCACGAACTGACCACGCACCTGGTCGAGTCGATCGTCCCCCGCACCCCGGAGACCGCCCGATGACCACCACCCCCGCGCTGGACGCCCTGCGCGCCCTGCACCGCGACGGCGGCCTCGCCCGCCACTTCGACCGAGTGGCCCCGCTGCTGGCGGCGCTGGACCGCGCCGACCTCGCCCGCGCCGCCCGCCTCCTGGCCCGCACCGACCTCGCCGAGGCCCGCGCCCACCACCCCGGCCTGCCCGCCGTGACCGTCGCCCTGACCGGCGCCGGCACCCTGGACGCCCTGCGGACCGCGCTCGTCGCCGAACTGGCCCGGCACGGCTTCCTGCCCGAGGTACGGCTCACCGACTACGGCTCCTACGTCTTCGAACTCGGCGACGCGGACAGCTCTTTGCACACCGAACCCGCCGACGTGACCGTGTGCGTCCTGGACCACACGACGGTCTTCGACGAGGTGCCGCTGCCCTTCACCGCCGAGGACGTCGCCGACGCCCTGCGCCGCAAACTCGCCCTCTGGCGCGCCCTCGCGACCGGCTTCACGGCCCGCGCCTCCGGCACCCTGGTCCTCAACACGCTGCCCCTGCCGAGGAACCAGCAGGCCCAGCTGCTCGACCTGCCCTCCCGCGCGAAGCTCGGCGCGGAGTGGCGCAGGGCCAACGCGGAACTGCTCGGCCTGAGTTACGCACAGGAGACCCCCGGCCTCGTCGTGCTCGACGTCGACCCGCTGCTCGGCGACCCGCTGGAACTGGCCGACCCCCGCTTCGACGCCTACGCCGGCGCCCACCTCTCCGACGCCTTCCTCGCCTCCTACGCCCGTGAACTCGGCCATCTGGTAAGGGCGGTGAGCGGCAGGGCCAAGAAGGTGCTGGCGGTGGACCTGGACGAGACGCTGTGGGGCGGGGTCCTCGGCGACGACGGGGTGGAGGGCATCGAGGTGGCCCACGGCCGCCGCGGCGAGGCCTTCCACCGCTTCCAGGGCGTCGTACGGCAGCTCCAGTCGCAGGGCGTGCTCCTCGCGGCGGTCACCAAGAACGACCGGGAGACGGTGCTGGCCGCGCTGCGCGACCACCCCGACCTGCGGGTGCGGGAGGAGGACTTCGTGCGCGTCCTGGCCGGGTGGCAGCCCAAGCCCGACTCCCTGCGCACCCTGGCCGCCGGGCTCAACCTGGGCGGCGACAGCGTGGTGTTCGCCGACGACAACCCGGCCGAGTGCGCGGCGGTGACCGCGGAACTGCCCGAGACCACGGTCGTCCCGCTGGACGGCGACCCGGCGCTGCACGTGACCCGGCTGCTCGCGGACGGCTGGTTCACCGCCACCGCGGTCACCTCGGAGGACCGGGTCCGCACCCGCCGCTACCGGGAGGAGGCGGCCCGCGCGGACTTCCTCTCCGCCGCCGGCAGCGCACGGGAGTTCCTCGCCGGGCTCGGCGTGACGGTCCGGCTCGCCCCGGCGACCGCGGCGCAGATCCCGCGCCTCGCCCAACTGACGCTCCGCACCAATCAGTTCAACCTCACCACCGAACGGCTGTCGGCCGAGGAGGTGCGGGCGCGGGCGACCGGGCCGGGCACCGGCGTGCTGGCGCTCACGTCCGGGGACCGGTTCGGCGACAACGGCGTCGTCGGCGCGGTCTTCCTGCGCGCCGAGGGCCGCGTCCTGCACCTGGACAACATGCTGCTCAGCTGCCGGGTGTTCGCCCGCGGCATCGAGCAGGCCTGCCTGGCGGCGGTGCTGGAGCGGGCCCGCGCGGCGGGTTACGCCGAGGTGCGCGGACGCTACCGGCCGACCGCGAAGAACGCCAAGGTGGCCGGCCTCTACCCGCACCACGGCTTCGACCCCCTGCCCCGGGACGGGGACGGCCAAGAGGAGCCCGGAGCAGCGGAGTTCGCGCACCGCCTGGACCGGCTCCCCGAGGTGCCCGGCCACCTCGTCCTGGACGCGGCCGAGGACCTGGTGCCCGCGGCGGACGAGCCGGCCGCCCCGGCGGACGCCACCGCATTGACAACCTGAGGGTGCCTCGAATTAACTGAGCGGGACAACATGAGGTCGCCTCAGGATAGCGCCCCGGCGCACCCCGGCGACCGCCCGAAGGGGAGGAGGAGATCCCGTTGGCCGAGGGAATCGCGATATCGGTGCACGACACGGTCCCGGTCTGGCGGGGCGACACACCCGGCGACGCGCTGCGCCGCTCGATCGACCTGGCAACGGCGGTGGAGGGCTTCGGCTACCGCCGCTACTGGGTCGCCGAACACCACAGCACCCCGGCCCTCGCCACCTCCAGCCCGGCCGTCCTGGCCGGACCGATCCTGCAGGCCACCCGCACCCTGACCGTGGGCTCCGGCGCGGTGCTGCTCCCCAACCACTCCGCCCTCGTCGTCGCCGAGCAGTTCGGCGTGCTGGCGAGCCTGTACCCCGGCCGCGTGGACCTCGGACTCGGCCGCGCCACGGGCGGCTCGCCCGCCTCCGCCGCCCGGCTCGGCGACCCCCGCCGGCTCGGCTTCGACGCCCAGCTCGCCGAACTCGGCGCCTACTTCGGCGGCGGCCATCAAGGGGTGCGGGCCGTTCCCGAGCCGGAGACCCCGCCCCGGTTCTGGCTCGTCGGCTCCAGCGTCAACAGCGCCGTGCACGGCGGACGGGCCGGACTGCCGTACGTGTACGCTCACGCGATCGTCGGCGGCGGGGCGCCCGAGGCGCTGGCCGCCTACCGCGAGGCGTTCCGCCCCGCCCCAGGCCAGCCCGAGCCGCACGCGTGCGTCGCCGTGATCGCGGTCGCCGCCGACAGCGACGAACGCGCCCACCGGCTCGCCGAGGCGTTCGTGTACGGGCAGATCCTCATGCGCACCGTCGATCCGGAGACCGTGCTGCCGACGGAGGAGGAGGCCGCCGCGCACCGGTTCGACCAGGCCGAACGGAACTTCCTGCGCTCGCGCATCGACCCCCAGTTCGTCGGCTCGCCCGAGCGGATCACCCCCCGCCTCGCCGAGTTCCTCGACCGGACACGGGCCGACGAGCTGTTCGTCCTCACCCAGATACCGGACCACGAGGCCCGGATCAGGTCGTACGAACTCCTCGCGAAGATCACGGCGTCCCTCTGACCCCGGAGCCGCCGGAGCCCACCGGCCGGCGCGCCGGGCCGCCGGAGCCGCGCCGGTTCACCGGGCTCGCCGCCGGAGCCGCGCCGGTTCACCGGGCTCGGGAGCCAGAGGCTCGGAAGTCAGGGGCTCGGAAGTCAGGGGCGGGGCCTCGGAACCACGCTCCAACTTCCGACCCGAACACGAACCCCCGGCCCCGGGCCCCTCGGCTCGGCGCGGCTCCCGCCGCCGACCCCCCTGCTTTCAGCCCCGCTTTAGATCCCCCGTGCACTGTGGCTGGCCGAACGTCATGGCACAAGCGATGGGACGAGCATGCACTCGGCTACACCACGGACACGGACCCACAGACCCGCCGCCCTCGCGGCGGGCGTCACCGCGCTGCTGACGACGCTGGTGACCGCGTGTTCGGCGGGCGGCAGCGGCGACGGCGCCACCGCCGCCGGCGGTCCGCCCCGCGACGGCGGCACCCTGCGGCTGGCCGTCGCCAAGGAACCCGAGTGCCTCGACCCCCACCAGAGCCCCACCGAGGCGGCCCGGCTGCTGTCCCGGCCGATCCTCGACTCCCTGGTGCACCAGACCGCCAAGGGCGCCTTCGAGCCCTGGCTCGCCAAGAGCTGGACGATCTCGCCCGACGGCCGCACCTACACCTTCACCCTCCGCGACGACGTCGCCTTCACCGACGGCGCGAAGTTCGACGCCGCCGCCGTGGTCGCCAACCTGAACCACGTCGTCGCCCCCGCCACCAAGTCCCTGCTCGCCTCCAGCCTCATCTCCGCGTACAAGTCCGCCCGGGCCGTGGACGCCCACACCGCCGAAGTCACCCTGAAACAGCCCGACTCGGGCTTCCTCGGCGCCCTCGCCCTGCCCAACCTCGGCATCGAGTCACCGGCCACCCTCAAGGGCTCCGCCGCCGCGCTCTGCAAGAAGATCGTCGGCACCGGACCGTTCCGCACCACCGGCGGACTCGTCGCGCAGAAGGGCATCGACTACACCAAGAACCCCGCCTACGACTGGGCGCCCAAGTCGGCCGGACACACCGGCCCCGCCCACCTCGACGGCATCAAGGTGCAGATCGTCCCCGACAACGCCTCCCGCTCCGGGGCCCTCACCAGCGGCCAGGTCGACGCCGCCACCGGACTCGACCCCACCAGCACCAAGACCCTGGCGAAGACACCCGGCTTCGCCCTGCACAAGACCAGCTTCCCCGGCGCCAACTACAGCTACTGGCCCAACACCGCCGAAGGCCCGCTCGCCGACGTCTCCGTACGCAAGGCGCTGCGCGCCGGCATCGACTGGTCCACCATCGACCAGCGCGTCAACTTCGGCCAGTACCCCTCCGCGAAGGGCCCGCTGTCCACCACCACCCCCGGCTACGACGGCTCCCAGGCGTCCGCCTACGCCTACGACCCCGCCGAGGCCGCCCGCCTCCTCGACGCCGCCGGCTGGACCGGCCGCGACGCCAAGGGCTACCGCACCAAGAACGGCAAGCGGCTGCGCGTCGAACACCTGTGGTCCGACCCGTCGGTCACCAACCTCGCCGTGCAGATCCAGGCCGCCGCCAAGAAGCTCGGCGTGGAGTTCGTCGAGGAGAACGTCGACGGCGGCACCTTCGTCAAACGCCTGCTCGCCGGCGACTACGACATCATCGACACCAGCTTCTCCTCACCCGGCCCCGACGTGCTGCGCGTCCTGTTCGGCAAGGAGAACATCCCCACCCCCGCCCGCGGCGTCAGCAACAACATGGCCCGCTACGACAACCCGGCCGTCGAGCAGCTGTTCACCCAGGCCCGGCACGCCACCGACCAGAAGGAACAGTTCCGCCTCTACGGCGAGGTGCAGCGGCACATCACCGACGACGCCGCCGTCCTGCCGATCTACTCGCCCGTCTCCACCTTCGCCGCCCGCACCGCCGTCCAGGGCACGGGCTTCACCGCAGACGGCTCCGCCGACCTGTACTCGATATGGCTGGCCTCCTGACCGAGGCGTCCGCTCCCGGCACCACCGCCCGGGAGCGGACCCGCCGGTCCCGACTGCTGAGGCTCGTCCTCGCCCGCGCCGCCGGCTCCGTCGCCGTGCTGTGGGGCGCGGTGACCGTCGCCTTCCTGCTCATCCAGCTCATGCCCGGCAGCACCGTGGACGTCCTCCTCGCCCGCTCCAGCGTCACCCCCCGCGTCCGCGCCGAGATCACCGCCCAATACCACCTGGACGACCCGCTGTTCATCCAGTACCTCAGCTACCTCGGCCGGATCGCGCGCGGCGACTTCGGCGACTCCTACGTGCTGCGCCAGCCCGTGTGGGACGCCGTCGGCGCCCAACTGCCCGACACCCTCGCCCTGATCGCCGCCACGCTCCTGGTCACCGCGGCCGGCTCCGTCGTCCTCGCCGTGCTCGGCGCCAACCGCCGCCGCTGGGTCCAGAGTCTGTTCGCCGGCGTCGAGTCCCTCGTCGTCGCGCTCCCGCCGTTCTGGCTCGGACTGCTCCTGCTGACCGTCTTCTCCTTCACCCTGCACTGGTTCCCCACCGTCGGCGCCTCCGGCCTCGGCGGACTCGTGCTGCCCACCCTCGCGCTCGCCGCCGCGCCCACCGCCGTCGTCGCCCAAGTCCTGCGCGAAGGACTGCTGCGGGCCCTGGACGAACCCTTCGTGACCACCGCCCGGGCCCGCGGGATCGGCGAACTCGCCCTGCGCGTACGGCATGTGCTGCGGCACGCGCTGCTGCCGGCCACCACCCTCATGGGCTGGATCGCCGGCTCCCTGATCGGCGGCTCGGTGATCATCGAGATCGTGTTCTCCCGGCAGGGCGTGGGCCGCCTGGTGCTGTCCGCCGTGCAGGACAAGGACATGCCGGTGGTGATCGCCGTCGTCCTGCTCGCCGCCACCGTCTTCGTCGTCGTCAACATCGTCGTCGACGTGCTCCAGTGGCTGATCGACCCGCGCACCCGCGGCACCGGGAGGCCGGCGTGACCCGACCCCGCATCGGCCTCTGGCTCGGCCTGGCCGTCCTCGCCGTGCTCGCCGCCATGGCCGCCTTCCCGGGCCTGTTCACCGGCGTCGACCCCGACGCGGCCAACGTGAACGCGCTGCTGCGGCCGCCCGGCGGCGGACACTGGCTCGGCACCGACCAGAACGGCCGCGACCTGTACGCGCGGATCGTCTACGGCGCCCGGCCCTCGCTGCTCATCGGCGCCGGCGCGGTCGCGCTGGCCCTCGTCGGCGGCACCCTGGTCGGCGTCGCCGCCGCCCAACTCGGCCGGGTCGCCGACCAGATCATCAGCCGGCTGCTCGACGTCGTCCTGTCCGTACCCGGACTGCTCCTGGTCTTCCTCGTCGTCGCCGTGCTCGGCCCCGGCTCGTCCACCGCCACCATCGGACTCGCCGTCGTCTCCCTGCCCGGCTTCGCTCGGGTCGCCCGCGCCGAGGTGATCTCACTGCGCGGCCGGGCGTACGTCGAGGCCGCCTACGGCTTCGGCTGGAGCCGCCCGCAGGTCGTTCTGCGGCACGTCCTGCCCAACGCGCTCGGCCCGGTGCTGGCCCTGGCCACCGTCTCCCTGGGCGCGATGATCGTGGCCAGCTCCAGCCTCAGCTTCGTCGGGCTCGGCCCCCGGCCGCCCACCGCCGAATGGGGCGCGATGCTGGCCGGCAGCCGCGAGTTCCTCGCCCTCGCCTGGTGGCCGGCCGCCTTCCCCGGCGCCGCCATCACCCTCGCCGTCCTCGCGATCACGACGGTCGGCCGGCACCTCCAGCGCACCGTCGACGGGAGCACCGTATGAGCACCGAGTCCCGCACACCCCCGGCCCCAGCCCCGGTCCCGTCCCCGGCCCCGGACGCCGAGGACGGGGCCGCCACCGAACTCGTCCGGGTCGAGGACCTCACCGTGGGCTTCGGGCGCGGCCGGCGGCGGGTGGAGGCCGTGCGGGGAGTGTCGTTCACCGTACGGCGCGGCGAGATCGTCGCCGTCGTCGGCGAGTCCGGCTCGGGCAAGTCCGTCACCGCCCGCACCCTCGTCGGCCTGGCCGGCGACGGAGCCGACGTACGGGCCGCGACCCTCGCCTTCGACGGCGCCGACCTGCGCCGGCTCGACGCCCGGCGGCTGCGCGCGCTGCGCGGCCGGCGCATCGGCTTCGTCCTCCAGGACGCGCTCGGCTCCCTCGACCCGCTGCGCAAGGTCGGCGCCGAGGTCGCCGAACCCCTGCGCGAACACCGCACCGTCCCACCGGCACAGGTCCGCGACGAGGTCGAACGGCTCCTCGACGCCGCCGGCGTCCCCGACCCCCGCACCCGGGCCGCCCAGTACCCGCACCAGCTCTCCGGCGGACTGCGCCAGCGCGCCCTGATCGCCTCCGCCCTCGCCGCCCGCCCCGACCTCCTGATCGCCGACGAACCCACCACCGCCCTCGACGCCACCGTGCAGCAGCAGATCCTGCGCCTGCTGCGCGCCCGCGCCCGCGAGGGCACCGCCGTCCTGCTCATCAGCCACGACCTCGGCGTCGTCGGCGAACTCGCCGACCGCATCCACGTGATGAAGGACGGACGGTTCGTCGAGGAAGGGCCCGCCGCGCGCATCCTGACCGCACCCCGCCACCCGTACACCCGCGCCCTGGTCGCCGCGGTACCCGGCGAGGAGATCCGCGCCGCGCCCGCACCCGGCCCCGAACTGCTGCGCGCCGACGGCCTGGTCAAGCGCTACCGGCTGCCCGGCCGGCCCGGACTGACCGCCGTGGACGGGGTGTCGCTGACGGTACGCGCCGGCGAAACCCTCGGCGTCGTCGGCGAATCCGGCTCCGGCAAGACCACCGTCGGCCGCATCCTGATGGACCTCGTCGCACCGGACGAAGGACGCGTCGTCTTCGACGGCCGCACCTGGGGCGAACGCACCCGCGCCGAACGGCGCGCGGCCCGCCGCCGTGTCCAGATGATCCACCAGTACCCGCTCGGCTCCTTCGACCCCCGCTACACCGCACGGCAGTTGATCGAGGAACCGCTGCGTGCCGCCCGCGTGCCCCGCGCGGAACGCGCCGACCGGGTCGCCGAACTCCTGGGACACGTCGGCCTCGACCCGGGTGTCCTGGACCGCCGGGCCCGCGACCTGTCCGGCGGCCAGCGGCAGCGGCTGGCCATCGCCCGGGCCCTGGCGCCGCGTCCGGACGTGGTCGTCTGCGACGAACCCGTCTCCGCGCTCGACGCCTCCGTCCAGGCGCAGGTCCTCGACGTCCTGGCCGGCGTCCAGGAACGCCTGGGCGTGGCCTACGTGTTCATCTCCCACGACCTCGGCGTCGTACGGCGGCTCAGCCACCGCGTCGCCGTGATGAAGGACGGCCGGATCGTGGAGGAGGGGACGGCCGAGGAGATCTTCCACACCCCGCGCCACCCGTACACCACCGCGCTCCTCGCCGCGGTGCCGCAGCCGCGGCGGGCGGCGCGAAAGCGGCTCTGAAGCCCGGCTAAACCGCTCTTGCCCGCCGGCCCGGCGGTCAATAGCGTCGGTTCCCTACGACGGTTCACTGCGACTCGACGGCCACGGAAATCCGGTCCTTGCCCCGCCCGGAATTCCCCTGCCTCACGGCGGGAGAAACCGATGGCCGAAGCCCATGAAAGCCCACCAACGAAACCGAGACGAAACCTCCGGCCGGCACCCGCGAAAAGCCTGCGGCGCATGGCCGTGGCGGGCCCCGGGCCGAGGGCCGGGGGAGCCCAGGCGAAAGGCCGAGGCAAACCCCCGGCCGCCGGCCCAGGAATCCCACCACCCGAAGGCCCAGGCGAACCCCCGGCCACCGGTCAGGGACCCCACCGGCCGAAGGCCGAGGCGAACCCCGGCCGTCGGCCGGGGGCTATGGCTGGAGGTCAGGCAAGTCCCGTGGTCGGCGGTCGGGGGGACCCGCGGCTGGCGGCCGGGGCGAACCCCTGGCTGCCGGTCAGGGGTCTCACTGGCCGAAGGCCGAGGCGAATCCCGGCCGTCGGCCGGGGGTCATGGCTGGAGGTCAGGCAAGTCCCGTGGTCGGCGGTCGGGGGGACCCGCGGCTGGCGGCCGGGGCGGATCCCTGGCCGCCGGTCAGGGGTCCCACTGGCCGCAGGTCGAGGCGAATCTCGGCTGGCGGCCGGGGGCCGTGGCCCGAGGTCAGGCAAGTCCCGTGGTCGGCGGTCAGGGATCCCACCGGTCGAAGGCCGAAGCGAACCCCGGCCGACGGCCGAGGACCCGTGTCCGGAGGCCAGGGAGACTGCGGCCGACGGCCGGGCGAACCCGCGGCCGATCAGGCCGCGGTGGGCCTGCGGTGAAGGCCGGAGAGATCCACGGCCGGGAGCCGAGGAGGCCCGACCGACCGAAGGCCGGGGAGACCCACGGCCGGTGGCCGGGAAGTCCTCTCGGCCGAAGGTCGGGGAGATCCACCGGCCGGCGGCCGGGAAGCTCTCCCGACCGAAGGCCGGGGAGCTCCACGGCCGGCGGCCGGGAAGCCCTCTCGGCCGAAGGTTGGGGAGGTCCACCGGCCGGCGGCTGGGAAGTCCTCCCGACCGAAGGCCGGGGAGACCCACGGCCGGTGGTCGGGAAGTCCTCCCGGCCGAAGACCGCTGGAGGACCCCGGGCCGAGGCCGCCGAAAGCACCTGGCCGCAGGCCGGACGTCCCCCGGCCGTAGGCCGACGAGGTCCCGGCCCGAGGCCGAGGGGCCTCGGCGGACCGACGGCCGCCGTACCACCGCATTCCGCACGCGCCCCTTCCGCACCCGTTCAAAGGACGACAAGGAATGGCAGAAGCAGAAGCACCGCCCTATCCGCAGCCGCGCACCTGCCCCTACCAGCCGCCCGCCGGATACCGCGAGATAGCCGAGTCCGGACCCGTCCTCAAGGTGACCCTTTTCGACGGCCGGGAGTCCTGGATGATCACCGGCTACAAGGAATCCCGCGAAATCCTCACCCACCCCAATCTGTCCTCCCTGCGCACCCACCCGAATTTCCCCATCGTCGCCCCCCGGTTCCGTTCCCAGATCGCCCGCAGCCTCGCGCTGATCGCGATGGACCCGCCCGTGCACGACACCTACCGGCGCTATCTCAACCCGCACTTCAGCCTCAAGCAGGTGCGCCGGATGCGACCGGAGATAGAGAAGATCGTCTCCGGCTTCGTGGACCGGATCATCGCCCAGGGCCCGCCCGCCGACCTGGTCCCGCTGCTCGCCGTACCGCTGCCGTCCCTCATCATCTGCCGCCACCTCGGCGTGCCCTACGAGGACCACGAGTTCTTCCAGGACGCCAGCGGCAAGGTGATGCTCGGCACCGAGGAGGAGTCGGCGACCGCCGCACAGAACCTCGTCGACTACATCGACGCCCTGGTCACCGAACAGATCAAGTCCCCCACGGACGGCCTGCTCGGCCGGCTCGTCACCGAACGGGTCCTCACCGGCGACATCGGGCACGAGGAACTCGTCTCCATCGCCCTCGTCCTGCTCATCGCCGCCCACGAGACGACCTCGTCCTCCCTCGCGCTCGGCGTCATCACCCTGCTCGAACACCCCGACCAGCTCGCCAAGCTGCTGGAGGACCGCGGCCGGCTGCCCGGCGCCGTGGAGGAGCTGCTCCGCTTCATCGCCACCACCGACCTCGTCGCCACCCGCGTCGCCAAGGGCGACATCGAGATCGCCGGCCATCTCATCCGCGAGGGCGAGGCCGTCCTCGTCTCCGGCACGCTCGCCAACCGCGACGCGAAGTTCCACGAGCGGCCCGACGAATTCGACGTGCTGCGCTCCGACACCCACCACGTCACCTTCGGCTTCGGCATCCACCAGTGCCTCGGCCAGAACCTCGCCCGCCTCGAACTCGAGATCGCCTTCCGCGAGTTGTTCACCCGCCTCCCCGGGCTCCGGCTCGCCACGGACGTGGCCGACCTGCCGATCCTCGGCGCGGGCACCGTGCAGCGCGTGCTGTCGCTTCCCGTCGAGTGGTGAGCGCGATGCGGCTGCACGCCGACCGGGAGTCCTGCATCAGCGGCGGCCGCTGCATGGCCACGCTCCCCGAGGTGTTCGACCAGGACGACGAAGGGATCGTCGTCCTGCTCACCCCCACCCCCGCCCCGGAACACCAGGCCAAGGCCCGCAAGGCCGCCTATCTGTGCCCGGCCCGGGCCATCGACATCACCGAGAGCCCGACCCCGGACTGACGGGGAGGACGTACCCGAGGAGACGAGACACATGCCGTCCCAGCCCGTGGAGTCCTCCAGACTCCCGTCCCTCACCGGAATGCGCTTCGCCGCGGCCTTCCTGGTCTTCCTGTGCCACTCCTTCGTCCTGGGCTACTTCCACCAGGGCGCCGAGGCGGCGCTGCGGCCCTACGCCTTCGCGATCGGCTGGCTCGGGGTGGAGTTCTTCTTCGTCCTCAGCGGCTTCGTCCTCACCTGGTCGGTGCGCGAGGGGCAGCCTGTCCGCCGGTTCTGGCGCCGCCGGCTGGCGAAGGTCTACCCGAACCACGTGGTGACCTGGGTCGCGGCCCTCGGTCTCGCCCTGTGGGCCGGCCAGCCGGTCGACTTCCTCAAGCTGCTGCCGAGCCTGTTCCTGGTGCACACCTGGCTGCCGCGCCTCGACGTCATCCTGTCGATCAACGTGGTCACCTGGTCGCTCGCCTGCGACCTGCTGTTCTACCTCGCCTTCCCGGTGCTGTACGCCCTCGTCCGGCGCATCCCGGCGCACCGCCTGTGGTGGGCGGCCGGCGCGCTGGTCGCGGTCGTCATGCTGCTGCCCGCGCTCGCGCAGGTGTGGCTGCCGGGCGCCCCGAAGCTGCCGGGCCAGGACATGTCCGCCACCCAGAACTGGTTCCTGGTGTCCTTCCCGCCCGTCCGGGCCCTGGACTTCACCCTCGGCATCGTCATGGCCCGTATCGTGCGCACCGGCAACTGGGTCCGGCTCACCCCGGCGCCCGCGCTGGCGCTGCTCGCCCTCGGCTTCGCGATCCAGGTGTCGCGGTTCCCCGGCGTCTACAGCCTGACGGCGCCCATCGTCGCGCCGCTGGCGCTGCTCATCCCCGCGGTGGCCACCGCCGATCTGCGCGGCGGCTTCTCCCCGTTCCGCGGCCGGGCGCTCCAATGGCTGGGCACGGTCTCGTACGCCTCCTACCTCGTCCACTTCCTGGTCCTGTCGTACGTGCACGTCGCCCTCGGCGCCGGGCGCAGCTGGGGTGTGGCGACGGCGACGGGCCTGCTGGCGGCGCTGTTCGCCGTCACGACGCTGCTGGCGTGGGCGCTGCACCGCTTCGTGGAGGAGCCCGGGATGCGCCGGTGGGGCCGTCCGAAGGCCCTCCCGCGGCCGGGCCGCGCCCCGCTGCCGGCCACCGCGCCCGAGCCCCCGAAGGTCCTCGACTGACCGCCCCGCCACCCCTACGACACACCGGCCATCACGCGACGACGGAAGGAACACGTATCCCGTGCTCTCCTACCCGCAGGACAGGACCTGTCCCTACCAACCGTCCCCCGGATACCGGGAGCTAGGCCGCAGCGGGCCCCTGCACAAGGTGCGGCTGTGGGACGGCTCGACCATCTGGATGGTCACCGGGCACGCCGCCGGAAGGCGGCTCCTGGCCGATCCCCGGCTCTCGGCGGACCGGTCCCGCCCCGACTTCCCGGTGGTGCTGCCCCGGTTCGAGGCGCCCATCTTCAAACCCATCGCCATCATCGGCTTCGACCCGCCGGTGCACGACGTCCACCGCCGGATGCTCGCACCCGACTTCAGCCTCAAGCATGTGCGCGAGATGCGCGACGAGGTGGTGGAGCTGACCGGGAGACTGGTGGACGACATGCTCCGCAAGGGGCCGCCGGCCGAGCTGGTCGAGGACTTCGCGCTGCCCATCCCGTCCATGGTGATCTCCCAGCTGCTGGGTGTGCCCTACGAGGACCACGTGTTCTTCGAGGAGAAGACGGTGGGTCTCCTCCAGGCGAAGGACGCCGCCGGCGCGGAGGCGGCCGGCCAGGCGCTGTGGGACTACCTGGACGAGCTGATCAGCGCCAAGGAACGGACGCCGGGCGGCGGCGAGGGGGTGCTCGGGCGGTTGGCCGGGCGGATCGACGACCGGGACCTCACCCGGGAGGACCTGCTGCGGATCGCGCTCGCCCTGCTGATCGGCGGCCACGACACCACCTCGCAGATGATCGCGCTGGGCGTGGTCACCCTGCTCGAACACCCCGACCAGCTGGCGGCGTGGCGGGCCGCGCCGCCCGAGGCGCTGCCCGCGGCCGTGGACGAGCTGCTGCGGATGGTCTCCGTCACGGACGTCTCGGGGGTCCGGGTCGCGACCGAGGACATCGAGATCGACGGCGAGGTGGTCCGGGCGGGGGAGGGGGTGCTGGTCTCCTCGTCCATGACCAACCGGGACCCGGAGGTCTACGAGGACCCGTACACCTTCGACATCCACCGCGCCGCGGGGCGGGGCGGCGCGGCCTCGGGCCGGCAGCACCTCACGTTCGGTTTCGGCATCCACCAGTGCCTCGGGCAGAACCTCGCCCGGATGGAGCTGGAGGTGGCGTTCTCGACGCTCTTCGACCGGATCCCGGGCCTGCGCCTGGCGACGCCGGCCGGCGAACTGCCGGCGCGCAGCGGCGGGACCATGCAGGGCGTGCACCGGCTGCCGGTCGAGTGGTGAGGGAGGAGACGACGATGCGGGTGCACGCCGACCGGAGCCGCTGTATGGCGGCGGGCCACTGCGCGGTCACCGTCCCCGGGGTCTTCGACCACGGCGAGGACGGCCTGGTGGTGGTGACCGACGAGAAGCCGGGCGAGGACTATCTGGAGGAGATCGAACTGGCGGTGGACCTCTGCCCGTCCAGAGCCCTGTCCGTCACCCGGGACCAGCACGACAGCTCCGCACCGCCGAAGTGACGGAACCCGAGAGCGGGGCGGTCTCCTCCGGGAGACCGCCCCGCTCTTCGGCGTGCCGCGCAGCCCGCCGCCTCACTCCTCGATGTACGCCAGGCTCTGCTCGTTCCACCGCGTTCCGTGAACCTCGCCCGCCGGGAGGGCCGCCTCGATCGCGGCGAGGTCGGCCGGCCCGAGGGCAAGGGCGGTGGCCGAGGCGTTCTCGGCCAGGTGGGCCGGGCTGCCCGTGCCGGGGATCGGGATCACGTCGGGGCCCCGGTGGTGGAGCCAGGCCAGCGCCAACTGGGCAACCGTCACACCGCGTTCGGCGGCCAGTGCGGTCAGCCGGTCGGCCAGCGGCAGGTTCGCCGCCAGGTTGTCCGGGGTGAAGCGGGGCAGCCCGAACCGCCGGAAGTCGCCCTCGCCGAGCCGGTCGGCCGAGCGGACCGCGCCGGCCAGGAAGCCCCGGCCGAGCGGCGCGTACGGGACGACGGCGACGCCGAGCCGCCGGGCCGTGTGCAGCGTCTCCCGCTCGATGCCGCGCGACCACAGCGACCACTCGGTCTGGAGCGCGGCCACCGGTGCGACCGCGTGCGCGCGCTCCAGCGTCTTCGCGCCCACCTCGCTCAGCCCGAACTCCCGTATCTTCCCTGCCTTCCGCAGCTCGGCCAGCGCCCCGACCGTCTCCTCCACCGGGACCGTCCGGTCGAGCCGGGTGAGGGTGAACAGGTCGATGCGGTCGGTCCCGAGCCGCCGGAGCGAGGCCTCGCAGCTCTCCCGGACGTGGGCGGCGTCCCCGCGGATGCCCGTGCCGACGCCCGGACCGGGCCGTACGACACCGAACTTGGTGGAGATCACCGCCTCGTCCCGGCGGCCGGCGACCGCCCTGCCGATCAACTCCTCGTTGGCGCCGTGTCCGTAGACGTCGGCGGTGTCGAGCAGGGTGACGCCGAGGTCGAGCGCGCGCCGGACGACGGTGACCGCCGTGTCCGGGTCCACGGGGCCGTAGAACTCGGACAGGCCGAGGCACCCGAGTCCCTGCGCGCCCACGGTGAGCGATCCGATACGGCGCCCGGGCAGCCGCACCGGCGTCGACTCGCCCGACTTCACTGGCTGGTTCACAGGCGGCATCGCGGCCGTCACCTCCGGTAGACGACGATCGAGGACTCGTACGTCGTGTGCGACTCCTTGACCAGCGGCCGGAACTGGCGGAAGCCGATCGCGCCGCGCAGCGGCCCGCTGACCACCACCGCGGGGAACGTGGCGTGTTCGCCCGCCGTCAGCCGGGCGTCGTCCACGAGCCCGCCCGCGCGGATGACGTTGCCGTCGTTGAGCGTGATCTCCTCGCCGAAGTAGGCGATGAAGTGCTCGTCCTTGTCCTGCCGGTACAGCATCCGCCCGGCGCCCTCGGTGGTCCCGATCTGCGTCCCGTCGGGGCCGAAGATCTCCAGCCGGACCGTGGCGAAGTCGTTCTCGGTGGGGGTGGTGCCGGTGGGGTCGGGGTTGTTCGACTCGTAGGCGACCACCTTCTCCCTCAGGTCGCGCAGGATGAGCGACCTGCCCGTGTCCTTGAGGGCGCCGACCTCCGGCGAGACGGTCTTCGGGGGCGTCGCGACCAGCGGCGTGAGCCAGTCGGACAGGACCTGCAACACCACGATGAGCCCTCCTGATACGGGATGCGCCGAGCACGGGAAGCACCGAGCACGGGAAGCGCCGATTCCCGCCGACGCTAGGAGGACCCGCTCAAGCGGGTCTAAAGAACACCCGCCCGAGGCGCCACGGTGTCGCCCGACCCGAGCCCCCGACGCGAGTCCCTGTCCCCGCCCTCGTCCCCGCCCCCGGACTACTCGTGCGCGACGATCCCCTCCAGCACCAGCTGGAGAAACCGCTCGCTGCGGTCCCGCCCGCCGGGCAGCGCGTTCTCCCGCACCCAGGCGGCCCCGCTGAGCAGGTCGAACAGCTCGTCCGGCGTGATGTCGGCGCGCACCCGCCCCGCGTCCTGCGCGGCGCGCAGCAGCCTCGCCCCGCTGTCGTGCATCGCGGCGCAGGCGGCGTGCGAGGGCGTGCCCTCGTCGTACATGCTCTGGGTGAGGATGCCGACCAGGCCGCGGAAGGTGCTGAAGTGCCGTACGGCCCGGCTCATCCACGCGGCCAGCGCCTCCAGCGGATCGTCGTCGCCGGCCACGCTCTCGGCGCGGGCGACGAGGTCGGCGAGGCCGTCGCGGGTGGCCGCCTCGACCAGGACGGCACGGGTGGGGAAGTGCCGGTAGAGGGTGCCGATGGCGACGCCGGCCCGGGCCGCGATGTCCTCCAGGGAGGCGTCGGAGCCCTCCGCCTCGAAGGCCTTGCGGGCCGCGGCCAGGATCGCGTCGTAGTTGCGGGCGCCGTCGGCCCGCTTGGGGCGCTGCGCGATATAGGGCGGGTTGTCTGCCACGGAGCCTCCACTTGACTACCTGAGGTCGCCTCAGGTTAACTGCGGCCACCTAACCTGAGGCTGTCTCACCATAGTAGCCCGTGCCGGCCCGGCCCCGCCGTGCGGCGCTCCCGTACCGCTGATCCGTACCGCCGATCCATTACCGCCGATCCCGCGCCCCCGGACCGCGCGCCGATCGTTCCCCAGCTCCTTGCCGACCGTGGAGGACCCATGACCGCTCAGACCGTTCCCGGCGACATCCCCTCGGACGCCGCACCACCGCGCACCCCCTGGGCCCTGGCCCTGACCGCGATCGTCGGCGCCGAGTTCATGCTCCAGCTCGACGGCACCATCGTGAACGTCGCCCTGCCCACCCTCCAGAAGGACCTCGACGTCACCGTCACCTCCGCGTCCTGGGTGCCCAACGCCTTCCTCCTCGCCTTCGGCGGCCTGCTGCTCCTCGCCGGCCGGCTCGGCGACGTCCTCGGCCACCGCAAGGTCTTCTTCGGCGGCATCTCCCTCGTCGTCGCCGCCTCTCTGCTCGCCGGGCTCGCACCCAACCTGGAGGTGCTGCTCGTCGGCCGCGTCCTGCAGGGCGCCGGCGCCGCCATCGCCGGACCCACCGGCCTCGCCCTGCTCGCCGTCGTCTTCGAGGGCGAACGCCAGCAGCGCGCCTTCGGCCTCTACTCCACCGTCACCGGCCTCGGCGCCTCCGCCGGCATGGTCCTCGGCGGCGTGCTCACCTGGATCGGCGACTGGCGCTGGAGCCTCCTCGTCAACGTCCCCGTCGGCCTCGCCATCCTCCTCGTCGCCGTCAAGGCGCTCGGCCTCAAGGACGGCCCGGCCAACCCGCGCTCCCTCGGCCTGCCCAGCGCCGTCCTCGTCGGCGCGGCCGTCACCGCGCTCGTATACGGGTTCGTGCGCGCCGCCGAGAAGGGCTGGGGCCACACCGGGACCATCGTCCCGCTCGCCGTCTCGGCCGCCCTGTGGATCGCCCTGCTCGCCGTGGACGCGCGCAGCGCCGAACCGCTGCTGCCCGCCCGGATCTTCGCCGACCGGGTGCGCGCCGGCTCCTTCCTCAACCTGCTGCTGCTCGCCGCCGTCCTGACCAGCTACCTCATCTACCTGGTCCAGTACCTCCAGAACGTCCTCGACCTCAACGCCCTGCAGAGCGGCCTCGCCATCCTGCCCTTCGGCGTCGCCCTGCTGCTCACCACCCAGGTCCTCACCAAGCACCTCGCCCGGTTCGACCTCAAGCTGCGCGCCGTCGGCGGCCTGGTCGTCGTCCTGGCCGGCGTCGCCTGGCTGAGCCTGCTGGACGGCGACAGCACCTACGTCACCGGGGTCCTGCCGCAGATCGTGCTCATCGGCATCGGGGTCGGCGTCGCCATCATCCCGTTCAACATGATCATCCTGACCACGGCCCCGCCCGAGTACGCCGGCGTGACCGCCGGCGTCCTGCAGACCGCGCTGACCATCGGCGGCTCCGTCGGCCTCGCCGTGCTGCTCATCCCCTTCACCTCCGGCAGCGGCGACACCGCCGACACCATCTCCTCCGTCTTCCTGTGGGCCTCCGCGCTCACCGTCCTCGCCCTCCTGGTCGCCGTCCTGTTCTGGTACGGCCCGGGCGCCCGCAAGCAGACGGCGGCGCCCCAGGACTGAGCGCCCGTCACACCCGACCCGGGGGCCCGGCACCCGTCACATGGCTCTCACGGCGCAGGACTGCCCCCCCCGTCACACCCGCCCCGGGGGGCCGGGCACCCCCGTCCCGGCCCCCCGGAGCGCCCCCGCTCCGCCCCCGTGGGCAGTTCCATGAAGGTTGTGTTGCGGGACAAACCTTCCCCTCGGCGGCCTCCTATGCTGGGGGACGCTCAGCGTTCCCAGGGACGCCGGGTGTCCGGACCGCAGTGGCAGACCGCGGAAGGAGACCGGCCGGCATGGTCACCGCCCTCGCACCGAGGTACGCCCGCACCACCGTCCGCCGCAGCGAACTGCGGACCCTCACCGAACTCGTCGGGCTGGCCGCCGCCGGCCGCGCCGCCACCGTCGAACTCACCGGAGACCCCGGCTCCGGCAAGACCGCGCTGCTCGCCGCCCTCGCCGCCGAGGCCCGGCGCGCAGGCCGCGTCGTCCTGCGCGGACTGGGCGGCGGCACGGCCGGGCAACAGGCGCCGTTCTGGCCCTTCGTGGAAGCCCTCGGCACCCTCGACGGCCTCGGCCCCGCACAGCGCGACACACCCGCCGACGGCGCCGGTACGGCGCTGCCCCCGGCCGCCGGACTGCTGCGCCGCCTCGCACAGCCCCCCGAGGACCCCGACACCCTCGCCGAATCCGGCGGCGGACTCACCCGCGGCTGCCAGTACTTCGCCGAACTGCGCCGCCTGCTCGCCGACTGCGCGGCCGCCGCGCCCCGCGGCCTCCTCCTCGTCCTCGACGACTTCCACTGGGCCGACCCCTGCTCCGTACGGCTCCTGGAGACCCTCATCCGCCGGCCCGTCGGCACCGGCCTCGTCACCGTCGTCGCCCACCGGCCCCGCCAGGCCCCCGTCGGCCTGCGCCTCGCCGTCCGGCACGGCGTCGAACTCGGCACCGTGGACGAGATCGGCCTCGCCCCCCTCACCCTCGACCAGAGCGCCGAACTCCTCGGCGCCGCCCCCGACACGCCCACGCTGCGCCGCCTGCACACCCGCAGCGGCGGCAACCCCCTCTACCTCACCGCCCTCGCCGCCGCCGACGGCGACCCCGACGACCTCGCCCACCTCGACGCCCGCCGCGACCTGGAGACCCGGCTGCTCGCAGAGTGCGCGCCGCTCACCGACGACGAACGCCTCGCCGCGCAGGCCGCCGCCGTCCTCGGCGACACCTTCGACGTCGAGGCCGTCGCCGCCGTCGCCCCGCTCCGCCACGGCGTCGCCTGCCGCACCCTCGGCGCCCTGCGCCACCGCGACCTGATCCGCAGCGCGCCCGGCCACGGCGCCCTCACCTTCCGGCACGCCCTGCTGCGCGACTTCCTGTACGCCGAGACCGACGCCTGCTGGCGCGCCGCCGCCCACCGCCGCGCCCTGGACCACCTCGCCGAACGCGGCGCACCGCCGCTCGACCTCGCCCCGCACGTCGTACGCTCCGGCACCCTCGCCACCCCCGAGGACCGCGCCGTGCTCACCGCCGCCGTCAAGGAGGCGCTGCCCGCGGGCCGCACCGCACCCGCCGCCCAGTGGACCGCCTCCGCGCTCCGCCTCCAGCGCGCCGCCCTCGAACAGAGCGGCCGGCGGGCGACGGCGCCCGGCCCCGCCGCCACCGCGGACACCGGACCGCTCGGCCGTGAGCTGTGGCTCCCCGTCGTCCGCGCCCTGGCCGCCGAGGGCGACCTGACCCGGCTGCGGGCCCTGGTCCGCGAGATCCTCGCCGCGCACACCCGGCTGCCCGCCGCCGAACGCGCCGCCGTCGTCGCCCCGCTGGCCCTGATCCTGGCCGCCTGCGGGCTGGCCGAGGAGGCGCAGGCGCTGTTCACGCCGCTGCTCGCCGCGCTGCGCGGCACCGGGCCCCAGGAGGCCGCGCTGCACGTCCAGTCCCAGCTGGCGTGGGTGCTCGCCGGGCAGCTCCCGCCCCGCGCCGAGGTCGAGGTGCTGGCCCGGCACACCGCCGACGCCGGACCGCTCACCGCCGGCGGCGCCCTCGCCCTGCGCGGCTTGAGCTCCGTGTTCACCGGCGACCTGTGCGCCGCCGAGGGCAACCTGGACGCGAGCGCCCACATCCTCGACGGCCTGGACCCCGAACCGCCCGGCGGCGCGGGCGCCGAGGGCCCCGACGCCTTCGCCGGCTACCTGCTGGTGCTGGCCTGCGCCGAGTCCGCGATGGGCTGGTACGGCCCCGCGCAGGCCCACGTCGAACGCGCCCTCGCCGAGGCCCGGCTGCGCGGCGACGCCCAACTGCTGCCCACCCTGCTGAACGTCCTCGCCTACGTCGAGTACCAGGCCGGGCGGATGTCCGACGCCCTGGAGACCGCGCGGGAGGCCCGCGCCACCGCCCTCGCCGCCGGCCGCGACCACCTCGTCACCCTGGTCGACGCCATCACCGCCGCCGCCTGGGCCTGGCTCGGCGACACCGCGCCGCGCCGGGCGCCCGGCCGGCCGGAGTGGACGGCCGCCGGAGTCGTGCCCCGCGCCTCCGTCATCGCCCTGCTGCACGCCGAGGCCGCGCTCGCGGCGGGCGACGGCGCCCGGGCGCTCGCCCTGCTGATGCCCGCCCGCGACGCCCGCCGCGTTCCCGAACCCACCCCGATCCTCGCGGCCCGCGTCTACGAACTCCTCGCCGCCGCCTGCGCGGCCACCGGCGCGGACGCCGACGAATGGGCCGAGCGGGCCGCCGCCGTCGCGGCCACCGTCAACGTCGCCGAGCAGCGCGGCCACGCCCTGCTGGCCCGCGGCCACGCCCTGCTCGCCCGCTCGCTGCCCGACCAGGCCGCCCGCTGCTACGACGAGGCGTACGGGCTGCTCGGCGAGACCGCGGCCGGCATGCGGGCCCGCGACCTCGCCCACACCGCCCTGCTGGCCGCCTGCGCCGCCGCACCGTCCGACGCGGACGCCCTCGCCGGACTCACCCTGAGGGAACGGGAGGTGGCGGAACTGGCGGGCCAGGGCCTGAAGACCCGCGACATCGCCGAACGCCTCGTGGTCAGCCCCCGCACGGTCGACGTCCACCTCACCCGCATCTACAGCAAACTCGGCGTCAACACACGCGCGGCCCTGGCCCGCTTGATGGCCCGCGCGGCCTGAACGCGCGGGGGGCGGCGCGTTGCGGGGCGATGCCTCGCGGGGGCGGTGCGGGGCGGGGGCGGTGCTGGGCGATGCGGGGGCGGGGGAGGGGCGCGTAGGGGAGGAGTGCGTCAGGGGGGGTACGCGCCCCGGCGCGCCCGCCCACGCCCGGCGCGCTCCGGAGACCCTCCGCGCCCGGCCGTCCGGGCCCGGCGCCGGCCCCGGCTGTGCGGGCGGCGCGTCGGTTCCTGGTACCCGCCCTGGCTGCGAAGGCGACGCGCCCTTGCCCGGTCCGCGCCCGGCCCGCGTCCGGGCTGCGCCGGCGGCGGGTCCGCGCCCCGCGACGGCCCGGCACCGCAGCCGTCCGGCCGCCGAGACGCCGAGATGCCGTCCCGTGGCCGAGACGCCGTCCCGTGGCTGAGACGCAGCCGTCGGATGGCCGACGAGCGACGGGCGGCACGCGCCGTCGTCCGGAGAAGCCGGTGCACGGGACCCGTACGAGCCGGTGCACGGGACCCGTACGCGGCCCCGTGCACCGGCGGCCTCCGGCCCGGGGGCCGGTTCAGCTCGCCGCGGGCAGGTCCAGCACCCGGTCGGAGGCCAGGATGGCCTGGTGCAGCCTGCGCAGCGAGCGGTGCGGCTCCAGGCCCAGTTCGGCGCGGAGCACCCGCTGCGCCGAGCGGTACACCTGCAACGCCTCCGCCTGCCGCTCCGAGCGGTACAGCACCAGCATCAGCTGCCGGTAGAACGACTCGCGCAGCGGATACTGCGCGGTGAGCGTGCTCAGCAGCCCGATCACCTCACGGTGCCGCCCGAGCGCCGTACGCGCCTCCACCGACAGCTCCAGGCACTGCAACCGCTCCTCCTCCGCCCAGGTGGCGAACGAAGTGAGCGCCGGCCCCTCCGCGATCCCCTCCAGCACCGGCCCCCGCATCAGCGACAACGCCCGCTCGAAGCTCTCCAGCGCCCCCTCGTGCCGCCCGGCGGCCCGCAGATCGCGGCCCCGCCGCATCGCCTCCTTGAAATCGTCCACGTCCCAGCCGGCGCCCTCCAGCCGCAGCTCGTAGCCGAGCGGCCGGGTGACGATCGCCCGGCCCCCGGTGTCGCCCGCGCCCACCAGGAACTTGCGCAACTGCGAGATGTACACGTGCACCGCGGCCGAAGCCCGTCTGGGCGGCCGGTCCCCCCACAGCTCCGTGACGAGCTGCTCCTTGGTGATGACCCGGCCGCTGCCGATCAGCAGGGTGGCCAGCGTCGTCTCCACCTTCGGGGCGGACAGCGAATGGCTCTGCTCCGCGTGACGGACGCGGAGGGGCCCAAGGAGTTCGTAGCGCATCGATTCCTCGTCCAGTAGGGGAACACGCGTTTGGTCGGTGGCGTGGTGATTCACTGTCATCTCCACGCCGCCGTCCGCGCATCGGGGAAAGTGCGTACGTACCGCGTATTGGCCGAAAACCTGCGCTCGCCGACCGGGGACGTCGAGGCCGGGACGGGCCCCGCCTTTGGCCGCGCTTTGGCGCGCGCCCCCACAGTGGCGGGATGTCACTGTTCGTTCTGCGCTTCCTGATGGCCGTGGGGGAGGCGCTCACGATCTTCGGCGCCCCCTGGGTCCCTCTGCTCGCGGACCCGCCCGCCGAACCGGCCCTGCCCGGCCCCGGCCACCCCGAACGACTGTGCCCCTGGGTCCCGCCGACAGAGCAGGAACGCGCCATCTGGGACGACGTCCGAGGGTGAGACCGGATGAGACCGGATGAGACCGGGACCGGACGGCCCCGGAAGCGCGCTGTGGAGCGACCCACCGGGGCCGCTCCACAGGACGTGATGCCGAGGAAGGACGAGAGACGTGCCGGGCGGCCGCCGGATCAGCGGCCGTCGCCGAGCGCGGCGACGCCGGCCCGCGCGAACGTCTCGTCCAGGTCGCCCGAGGGCGCGCCCGCCACGCCGATGCCCGCGATCGGCGCGCCGCCGTGGGCGACCGGCGCGCCGCCCGCCAGGAACAGCGTGCCCGGGATGTCCTTGAGGGTGGGCGCCGACGCCAGGCGCTGGACCAGCTGCGAGGTGGGCGCGTTCCAGGACACGGCGGTGTACGCCTTCTTGATCGCGGACTCGTACGACTGCGGCCCGGCGCCGTCGCCGCGCAGGGTGACGATCGTGTTGCCGTTGCGGTCCACCACCGCGACGGTCACCCGCTGCCCCTCCTTCCGCGCGGCCTTCAGCGCCGCCTCGGCGGCGTCGGTGGCGGCGTCCACCGTCAGATGGGTGCTGGTGGTCGTGGCCTTCGCCTTCACCGAGGTCGCCGCGGCGACCGGCGCGGCGGCCGGGGTGCCGGCGGAGGCGGACACCGCGCCGGCCACACCGGCGCCGACCGCCGCGAGCGCCGCCGCCGTGGCGACGACCTTGGCGCGGGCGGAGAACTTCCTGGCCTTGTGCTGCATTACGGGCAACTCCCCAGTCGGGTCGCGTCCCCGCGCCCGCGGCCGGCCGACGCGATCGGCGGCGGCCCCGGTACGCGGGGCGGCGGAGACGCAGCGCTTCCTGCGCTGTGCCTCCAGCCTCGGCCCGTAAGCGGCGCGCACCCGTCGGCGTACCGGCTGGTCCCGGCGACCGGGACGGACGACGGCGGGGTCATCCGAACGGTTGACCCCCCGGCCCGGCGCCCGGGCGACAATGGCAGGGCACGCCCGGCCCACCCGGCTCGTACGGCACACCAGGCGCCCACGGCGCCGGCCGGGGGCCGCCGCCGGGCGGCAGCCATGACCGTACGCACGTCCCGGCCGGGGAGGAGCACCCATGCCGTCCACGAGCCGCCCCTCCCCGGGCGTCCCGCACACCGCCGCCGAGGAAGCGCCCGGGCCACCGGCCCGCGGCGCAACACCCCAGTCGTCGGCAGGCGGCCAGACGCCCCAGTCGCCGGCCGGCGGCCAAACACCCCAGTCGTCGGCAGGCGGCCAGACGCCCCGGTCACCGGCAGGCGCCGAGGCCCACCGCCTCGCCTTCGTCGTCCACCTCGCCTTCTTCCTGCTGCTCGGCTCCGCCCTGGCCCGCTACGTCCAGCGGCACGGCGACCAGCCGCAGGAGCCCGCCGTCCTGGCCCTGGCCGGGGCGCTCGCCGCGCTGTACGTCATCGGCCGACGCACGGCGGCTGGCGCACCCCTGCCGCCGACGCACCCTGCGGATACCCGCACCCCGGCACCCCAAGGGCTCCCGCCCCTCCCCGTCCTGCTCCGGCTCGGCGCGCTCGTCGCCGTATGGGCCGTGCTCGTCGCCCTCGCCCCCAGCTTCGCCTGGTGCGCCGTACCGCTCTTCTACACCGCGCTGCGCACCCTGCCGACCCGCGCCGCCTACACCCTGGTCGCGCTGTTCACCGTCTTCGTGGTCGTCGCGCAACTGCGGCTGGCCGACCGGCTCGACGTGGACCTGGTGGTCGGTCCGCCGGCCGTCGCCGTCCTCGCGACCGCGGTCTTCACCCACATGGACCGGCAGGCGGCACGCCAGGCCGCCCTCATCCGCGACCTGGTGCGCACCCGCCGCGAACTGGCCGCCACCGAACGCCGCGAGGGCACCCTCGCCGAACGGCAGCGGCTGGCCATGGAGATCCACGACACCCTCGCCCAGAGCCTGTCCAGCCAGCGGATGCTCCTCCAGGCCGCCGAGCGCGTGTGGGAGACCGACCCCGAACGCGCGCGGGCCCACGTCGGCACCGCCGCCGGCATCGCCGAGAGCAGCCTCGCCGAGGCCCGCCGCTTCGTGCACGACCTGGCGCCCGCCGACCTCGCCGGAGGCGGCGGCCTGGACGCGGCGCTGCGCGGCCTGGCCGCCCGGGAGAGCACGGCCGAACGCACCGTGACCTGCCTGATCGACGGCGCCCCGGGGACGCCCGGCCTGCCCGACCGGGTCCAGTCGGCGCTGCTGCGCATCGCGCAGGGCGCCCTCGCCAACGTCCGCGAGCACTCCGGCGCCACCCGGGCCGCCCTCACCCTCACCTACCTGGAGGACGAGGTACGGCTGGACATCGCCGACGACGGGCGGGGCCTTGACCCGGCCGCCCTGCCGGAGCGCGCCGCCGGGGTCCGCGGACACGGCCTGCCCGCGATCCGGGCCCGGGTGCGCCGGCTCGGCGGCACCCTCACCGTCGAGTCCGCGCCCGGCGACGGCACCGTCGTCTCGGCCGCCGTCCCGCTCCGCCCCGCCGCCCCCAGCACCCCGGAGTCCACCGCCCCATGACCCCCACCACCGGACCCACCGACCCCACCGACCCCACAGGCCCCGGCGAACCCGCCGTACCCGCCGAGACCACCCCGCCGGTACGGGTGGTGCTGTGCGACGACCACGCCGTGGTCCGCGCCGGACTGCGCGCCCTGCTCGGCAGCGATCCGGGCGTGGCGGTGGTGGGGGAGGCGGACAGCGGGGCGGAGGCCGTCGCGCTCGCCGCGAAGCTCGCCCCGGACGTGGTGCTGATGGACCTGCAACTGGGCCCCGGCATGGACGGCGTCGAGGCCACCCGCCGGATCACCGCGGCCTCCGGCGGCTCGGTCCACGTACTGGTCCTCACCACGTACGACACCGACGCCGACATCACCCGCGCGATCGAGGCGGGCGCCACCGGCTATCTGCTCAAGGCCGAGCGCCCCGACGAGCTGTTCACGGCGATCCACAGCGCCGCCGCCGGCCGCACCGCCCTGTCCGCGCCCGTCGCCCACCGGGTCATGGCCCGGATGCGCAGCCCGCGCCCCACGCTCACCGACCGCGAGCGCGACATCCTCGGCCAGCTCTCCCGCGGCCTGACCAACCGGGACATCGCCAAGGCCCTCTTCCTGAGCGAGGCGACGGTCAAGACCCATCTGGGGCGCATCTACGACAAGCTCGGCGTCGACACCCGCGCGGGCGCCGTGGCCGTCGCCAAGGAGCAGCGCCTGCTGCCGTGAGCGGGGGAGGCGCGCGCGGGGGCTACCGGAGCCGCGGCGAGGTCTCGGCGAACGGCCGTCAGCCGCTCGCCGACAGCCGTCAGCCGCTCGCCGACAGCCGTCAGCCGCTCGCCGTCAGCCGTTCCCCGACAGCACAGCCGCTCGCCGACAGCCGTCAGCCGTTCCCCGACAGCCCAGCCGTTCGCCGACAGCCGTCAGCCCACGCACCCCACATGCGCCAGCGCCTGCTTCAGCAGCACCCCGTGCCCGCCGGGCATCTCGCTCTGCACCGCCTCCGAGACGGCCTCCTGCGGACTGAACCACACGAGGTCCAGCGCGTCCTGCCGGGGCCGGCAGTCGCCGGTGACCGGCACGATGTAGGCGAGCGACACCGCGTGCTGGCGCGGGTCGTGGTACGGCGTGACGCCGAGCGTCGGGAAGTACTCGGCCACGGTGAACGGCTGCAGCGAGGCGGGCACGCGGGGCAGCGCCACCGGACCGAGGTCCTTCTCCAGATGGCGCAGCAGCGCGTCCCGCACCCGCTCGTGGTGCAGCACCCGGCCGGAGACCAGGGTCCGGCTGACCGTTCCGTCCGGGCCGATGCGCAGCAGGAGGCCGATGCTGGTCACTTCGCCGCTGTCGTCGACGCGCACGGGAACCGCCTCGACGTACAGGATCGGCATCCGGGCGCGGGCCGACTCCAGCTCGTCCGTGCTCAGCCAACCGGGCGTGGTCTCGGTCATGTCAGACATTGCTTGATCATACTTTCAGTCGTTCTCCATGGGCGGAACCGGTGCGGCGGGTGCGGCGGTGGCCGCAGGGCCCCCGGAGTCCGTCAGGCCCCCGGAGCCCCGGGAGTCCGCGGGGTCCGTGAGGCCGTATACCCGCAGCGCGTTGTCCCGCCCCGTCCACCGCGCGATCCGTTCCGCGTCGGCCCGGCTCAGCTCGTCGGCGGCCACCCGGTCCGCCAGCAGCTCCGCGAGGCCCCGCCGGAAGGCCACCGCGCCGAGGTGGTGGAACTCGGCCAGGCCGTACGCGTCGGAGCTGTACAGCAGCTTGCGGAACGGGGTGATCTCCAGGGCCTCCGCCAGCACGGCGCCGGACCGGGCGGGACCGACGTGGTGCAGGGCGAGGCCGACGTCGAGGTACACCTGCTCGAAGACGGCGGCGAGATAGGCGGCCTGCCGCTGGTAGGGCCAGCAGTGCAGCAGCATCACCGGGACCGTGCCCGCCGTCAGGCGCAGCCAGTCGGTCAGCAGCAGCGGATCGGCGTGGTGCAGCCGCAGGTCGGCGTCCCCGAACCCGGTGTGCAGTTGCAGCGGCAGGCCCAGCTCGACGGCGGTCCACAGCAGGTGCCGTACCAGGACCGGGTCGGCCAGGCGGGCGCCGGGGCGGGCGAGCCAGCCGGCCGCCGCCCGCGCGACCTCGGCGGCCGAGGGGCGGGCCGGGTCCAGGGCGAAGCCGGTGCGGTAGGCGGCCACCGACTTCACCGCCACGACGCCCGGCCGCCGTACGGCGTCCTCGGCGGCGGCGCGCACGGCCGCCCCGTACTCCCCGGCCGTCACCCCGCCCGCCGCGACCGCCTCGGCGACGCTCTCCAGCCGTACGACCTCGTACGCCGCCGCCCCGGCCGGTTCCGCCAGCTCGGCGGGGCTGGTCAGGCGGCCGGAGTCGAAGCCGGTGTCGACGCAGAGGACGGCGGCGCCCGCGGCGGCGAGGAACCGCCGGTTCACCTCGCGCGCCCCCAGCTCCGCCCGCCGGGCGAGATAGTCGCCGGCCGGGGCGTGCCGGGGCAGGCCGAGCACCGGGGCGCAGTGCCGGCGCACGGCCGCTCCGACCGGCGTGTCGAACAGCGAGATCCCGCTGTCCGGCCACGCCTCGCCCTCGGTGAGCAGTGACTCGAAGCCCGTGCGGTCGAGGTCGGCGGTGACCACCCCGTGGCAGTGGTGGTCCACCAGCGGCAGCCCGGCGAGCAGCTCGTCCACCGGATCGGCCATCAGTACTTCCAGCGGTAGGCCGCCGCGATCTGCTCGTCGTCCAGCCCGGCCACGGCCGCGCTCTCGCCCTCCCGCACGGCGGTCACCGCGTCGGCCAGCACCGGCCCGAGCGCGTCCCGCAGCAGCGCGTCCTCGCGGAACGCGGCCACGGCCTCCGGCAGCCCAACCGGCAGCCGCCGTACGCCCCGCTTCGCGGCCTCCGCCGCGTCGAACCGCGCCGGGTCGCCGGTGATCTCCTCGGGCAGCGGCGTCGACGACGCCATGCCGTCCAGTCCGGCCGCGATCAGACAGCCGAGCGTCAGGTACGGGTTGGCGGCGAGGTCGACCGGCTTGATCTCCAGGTTGGCGGCCTGGTCGCGCAGTCCGCGGGTGCCGGTGACGACGCGCAGCGCCGCCTCGCGGGTCTCCAGGCCCCACGCGGTGAACACGCCCGCCCACTGGGACGGCCTGAGCCGGAGATAGCTGGCCGGGCTCGGCGCGGTCACGGCGGTGAGCGCGGGCAGCCGGGCCAGCACCCCGGCGGTGAACGCCTCCGCGTCGGCCGTCATCCCGTGCCGTCCCGCGCCCCCGGAGTACAGGTTCGCGCCGTCGCGCCAGGCGGACAGGTGGACATGGCCGCCGTTGCCGACGCCCTCGCCGCGCACCGCCGGCGCGAACGAGACCCGCAGCGCGTGCCGCCGGGCCACGGCCCGGACGGTCTGGCGCACCAGCACGCTGCGGTCGGCCGCCGCCACCGGGTCCAGCGCACCGACCGAGATCTCGAACTGCCCCGCCGCGTACTCGGGATGGACCTGGTCGACGTCCACGCCCTGCGCCGCGCAGGCCGCGAGGAGTTCGGCGAGGAAGTCGCTCAGCTCCACCTGGCGCGCCGCCCCGTACGCCGGTCCCGTCGCCACGGGCTCGAAACGGTCCGTCGGCGTCGTGTCCGCGCCGACGGACCACTCGATCTCGACGGCCGCCTTGAAGGCGACGCCGTGGCGCTCCTCGGCGGCGGCGGTGATCCGGCGCAGGAAGGTGCGGGAGCAGCCGGGGTGCCGCTCGCCGTCCTGGGTGATCCGGTCCACCGGCGCCCACGCCCAGCCGGGCTGCGCGGCCAGGGCGACCAGCTGGTCCAGGTCCGGGTAGAGGCGCAGATCGCCGTCGGGGGAGCCGAGGACGTCGGTGGCGACGATCGCGTCGTTCGCCAGGAAGGTGTCGAACACCGGCGACATGCCCACGCCCCAGGCCGCCGCCGCGGGGAGCTTCGCCACCGGGATCGTCTTGATCCGGGTGATGCCGGCGGTGTCGACGTAGGACAGGACGACGCCGTGCACCCCCCGTCCGGCCAGTTCGCCGCCGAGCGCGGTGGCCCGCTCGACATCGCCGGGACGGCCGCCGGGTACGGGATCGGCGAGGGTGGTCATACGTCCTCCCCGCCCGGCAGGGGGTGGCTCTCGGTCACGTCCGCGCTCCAGGTGCTCTCGGGTCCGTCGTTGCTCGCGTGCGTCGCTCGCGTGGCTGTCGTCGCTCTCGGGTCCGTCGTGCCGACGCCGCCCATTGTGCCGCCCGATGATCAGCGTGTCCCGGGAATCGGCGGACTCGACCCCGCCGGGCCTGTGCCTTTCCGGCGGGCGCGTTCGCCCCGGGGCGGTGACGGTTCCGACCCGGCGCGACCGGACGCGTTCGCCCCGGGGCGATGACGGTTCCGACCCGGCGCGACCGGACGCGTTCGCCCCCGGGACGGTGACGGCTCCGGCCCGGGGCGGCCCGACGCGTTTGCCCCCGGGCGGTCCGACGTGTTTGCCTCGAAGGTCGGCGAGGACCGTGCCACGGCACCGGGACCCGCCCCGCCCGCCCCCGGCGCGCCGCCGCGCCCCGCACAGAGACCAGGACATGCCCAGCACCCCACCGCCCCTGCTGACCGGCCCCGCCTCCACCACCGTCCCGGGCCCGCAGCCCGCCGACTCCCCGGTTCCCGACGGTCCCGCCGACATCCGGCTGATCGTCACCGACATGGACGGCACCCTCCTCGACGACGCCAAGCGGATTCCCGAGGGCCTGTGGTCCACGCTGGCCGAGCTGCGCCGCCGCGGGGTGCTGTTCAGCCCCGCCAGCGGACGCCAGTACGCGACGCTCGCCAAGGAGTTCGCGGGCGCGGACGAGGGCATGGTGTTCATCGCGGAGAACGGCGCCTACGTCGTCCGGGACGGGGAGGAACTCAGCTCGGACCCCATGGACCCGGCCGTCGCGCGGCGCCTGGTGCGGGCGGCGCGGGATCTGGTGGCGGACGGCACGGACGCGGGCGCCGTGGTCTGCGGCAAGCGGTCCGCCTACGTCGAACGCGGCGACGAGGCCTTCCTCGCGGAGGTCCGCAAGTACTACGTGGAGCACCGGGTGGTGGCCGACGCGACCCAGATCGACGACGACGTCGTCAAGGTCGCCCTCTTCGACTTCGGGCCGGCCGAGCGGAGCACGGCGCCCGCCCTGGAGCCGTTCGCCGCCACCCACAAGGTCGTCGTCTCCGGCGAGCACTGGGTGGACGTCATGAACCGCACCGCCGACAAGGGCGCCGCCCTGCGCCGGCTCCAGCGGGCCACGGGCATCACGCCCGCGCAGACCCTGGTGTTCGGCGACTACCTCAACGACCTGGAGATGCTGGACGCCGCCGAGTGGTCGTTCGCCATGGCCAACGCCCACCCGGAGGTCGTCCGCCGTGCCCGCCACCTGGCCCCGTCCAACAACGACGACGGCGTCCTGCGCACGATCGCCCGCCTGCTGGACCTGCCGCGCTGAGCGCAGCACCGCCTCCGGGGTGAGCGGTCACCCGGAGGCGGTCTCAGGAGGGACGGTCACCCGGAGGCGGGCGAGGGGGAACGGTCACCCGGAGGCGACCGAGTCGGCGATCTTCTTGTCCAGGGCCGCGCGCACCAGCGCCGCCGCGAGATGGGCGGGCGGGGTGTCGCCGGCCAGGTCGACGAGCCGGCCGGGGTCCTTGGGCAGTCCCAGCCGCTCGGCGCCGGACAGGGCCTTCGCGTCCAGATAGGGGGCGGGCTCGGGCCACACGTCCTGGACCTCGCGCAGGAAGATGTCCGCGCCGGCCGGTCCCAGGCCGGGCACCTCCTGGAGCAGATCGCGCAGCGTGCCCACGTCGCCGTCCGCCTCCCGGTGCAGCCGGCGCAGATCGCCGCCCCAGCGGTCCAGGACCAGCTCGGCGCCCTCGCCGAGCTGGGTGGCGGTGCGCTCGTCGTAGCGCCGGTAGCCGCCGCGGCCGAGCGCGTCCACGCGCTCCTGCCAGTCGGCGTCGGCCATGCGGCGCGGATCGCGCAGCCCGGCCTCGGCCAGCTCGCGGGCGGCGGCCACGGCGACCGAGCCGCGGATGCGGGCGCTGAGCAGGACGGCGAGGACCAGCAGCCGGTACAGCGGCTGCGGGGTGTCCTTCAGCGTGATGCCGGCCTCCTCGGCGAACGTCTCGCCGTGCGCCTCGACCAGCTCGTGCAGCACCCGGCCGCCGTTCCGGTCCCCGCGGCCGCCGTCGCTGCCCTCGGTCACCGGCTCGCCTTGAGCGGGTCGTGGCCGATGGTCATCAGCCGGTGCCGGCGGCCGGTGTCCCCGGCGTCCTCGGGCTCGGGCTCGTTCTCCAGGTCCACCTGGGAGGTGACCGTGTCGACGACCTTCCGCATCACCCGGAGGTCGTCGTCGGTCAGGTCGGTGCGCCGCTTCTGGAGAATGGCGAGCACATGCTGCCCGGTGGGACTGCCCGCGTCGTCGGGCAGCGGCTCGGTGTCCTCGTCGGCGTCCCGGACCCTGAGCCAGGCGGCCAGTTCCTGCGAGGTCATGTTCACCACGCGGTGGAAGTCCTCCCACAGCGCGTCGAGTTCGAGGGCGTCGGTCATCTCTGCCCCTTTCGTTCGTGGTGCGGTGCGACGGGCCGTGCGCCCCGCCCGGACCGGCGGGCGCGGTACGCCGTCAGCCCTCGCGGGAGACGTTCTCGGCCGCGAACATCCAGCGCTGCTTCTCCAGTTCGGCGGTGATGGAGATCAGCAGGTCCTGGGTGACCGGGTCGGGCTTGTCGGTCGCCTCGATGCGCTCGCGCAGCCGTACGATCGCGGCCTCCAGGGACTCGACCATCACCTGGACCACGTCGGAGTCGCGCACCCAGCCGTCCTTCGGGCCGGGCAGGGTGAACGCCGAGGCGATCGTCTCCGGCCGGCCGTCGGGGGAGACGCCGAGTGCGGCGGCGCGTTCGGCCACCGTGTCGGCGAACTCGCGGGCCGCGGACACGACTTCGTCCAGCTGCAGGTGGATGGAGCGGAACCGGGGGCCCACGATGTTCCAGTGCGCCTGCTTGCCGATCAGGGAAAGCCCGAGAAGATCCACGAGGGTGTTCTGCAACGCGTCCCCGGTGACCTGGAGGGCGGAGTCGGAAATCGTGCTCTTCACGACAGTCATACGGTGGTTCTCCTTGTGGCATCGTCTTGGGCGGTACGGAGCAGTGCGACGCGTTCCTCCTCGCACATCCCGCCCCACACACCCGCGGTCTGCGCGCTGCCGAGCGCGAAGGACAGACACTGGGTGAGCACGGGGCAGCGGGCACACACGCGCTTGGCCGCGGCGATCTCCCGCCGCGCCGGTCCGACGGCGCCCACGGGAAAGAACAGCTCGGGGTCCTCGCCCACGCAGGCGGCACTGCGCAACCACTCCATGGACGCGCGGGTGCCCGGTGCCGACGGCCGCAAACAGGGCGGACGTGCCCGGCGCCGGTCCGCGCGCCGGGCCGGCCGGGGAATCGCCCGGACCATGCCGACGTACCAGGCCTGGCCTGGCCGGAGGCCCGACTGACGCCGGGCGCGCCAGGCCGAGTCCGGACCCCGGCTCATGTCAGCGCGCCGGGCCCCGCACGGCCCCGGCCGGTGTCAGCGTGGCAGGCCGGGCACGGCCCCGGCTCATGTCAGCGCGCCGGGCCTGGTACGGCCCCCGGCCGGTGTCAGCGGGGCAGGACCCGGTCCAGGAATTCGGTCAGGTCCGCGAACACCTCGGCCCGGTTCGTCTCCTCGAACACCTCGTGCCGGGCGCCGGGATAGACGTGCTCCGTCAGGTCCCCGTCCGCCCCGGTCAGCCGCTCGACGCCGACCCGGCTCGCGGCGAGCGGGACCAGCCGGTCGTCGTCGCCGTGCAGCCACAGCACCGGCAGCGCCCCGACGCTCCCGCCCGCGGCCACGGTCTCGAGCGTCCGCTCGAACGCCTCCAGCGTCGGCCGCTTCATCGGCCCGTGCCACACCAGCGGGTCGGCCGCGTACGCCGCGCCGACCGCCGGGTCCCGGGACAGCGCGGCCGGGCTGACGGGCGTGTCCGGGATCTCGTCCAGGGCGAGCAGCCGGCCCGGCAGCTCCCAGTTCCCGACGACCGGCCCCGACAGCACCAGCGCGGTCAGCTCCTCGCCGTGGCGCTGGGCGTAGCGGGCGGAGATCAGCCCGCCCATGGAGTGCCCGACCAGCACCAGCGGCAGCCCCGGGTGCGCGGCCCGGACGAGGTCGGCGACCGTGTGCACATCGCTCACCACGTCCTCGAAGTCCGCCACGACCACCCGCTCACCGGCCGACCGGCCGTGGCCCGTGTGGTCGGGCGCGTACACCACCGCGCCGTGCGCCCCGAGGACGCCGGTCACCCCGGCGTAGCGTCCGCCGTGCTCGCCGTAGCCGTGGACGAGGAGGGCGGCGTAGCGCGGGCGGGGGTGCGGCCACTCGTGGACGTGGAGGGCGCCCCGGGTTCCGGCGAGGACGTGCGAGCGGGCGTCGGCCATGTCTTCCTCCTGCTGCGCGGCGGGCGCCCGGCGAGGGACCTTTTCCCGAGGGGCCGGACAGGGGGATCTTCCCAGGGGGCGGGTCCGAGGTCTATAGTCCAAAACTAGCAGTGCTAATTAATGATTGGCAGTGCCGGTGAATCATCCGTGCGAGGCCGTGTGAGCCGTCTGAGGAGTTCTGTCGTGCGCCCCGTCCACTTCGCGGCCGCCCGCCGCACCCCGATCGGCAAGCTGCGCGGGGCCCTGTCCGGCATCCGCCCCGACGACCTGGCCGCCCAGGTCGTCCGCGCGCTGGTCGCCGACGTGCCCGCGCTGGACCCGGCGCGCATCGACGACGTCTACTGGGGCGCCGCCAACCAGGCGGGCGAGGACAACCGCAACGTCGCCCGGATGGCCGTCCTGCTCGCCGGTCTGCCCGAGTCCGTGCCGGGCGCCACGGTCAACCGGCTGTGCGCCTCCGGTCTGGAGGCCGTCACCGCCGCCGCCCGCACCATCGCGGCGGGCGAGGCCGACGTCGTGCTCGCCGGCGGCTCCGAGTCCATGAGCCGCGCCCCCTTCGTCCTGCCCCGCCCCGACGAGGCACTGCCGCACCGGATGGAGACGTTCGACACCCGGCTCGGCTGGCGCCTGGTCAACCCGGCCATGAAGGACCTGCACGGCGTGCTGGCCATGGGCGAGACCGCCGAGGAGGTGGCGGCCCGGCACGGCATCGCCCGCGAACGCCAGGACGAGTTCGCGCTGCGCAGCCACCGGCTGGCCGCACAGGCCCGCAAGGACGGCCACTTCGACGACGAGCTGCTGCCCGTCGAGCGCCCCGACGGCACCGTCGTGGACAGCGACGAGTGCGTCCGCGAGGACACCTCCTACGACAAGCTGGCCCGCCTCAAGCCCGTCTTCCGCGCCGGCGGCACGGTCACCGCGGGCAACGCCTCCCCGATGAACGACGGCGCCGCCGGCCTCCTGCTGGTCAGCGAGGAGGCCCTGAACGACCTCGGCCTGGAGTCCCTCGGCCGCTACGTCGCCGGCGCCTCCGCGGGCGTCCACCCCGACGTGATGGGCCTCGGCCCGGTCCCCGCCACCCGCAAGGCGCTCGCCCGCGCGGGCTGGAGCGTCGGGGACGTCGAGGAGGCCGAGTTCAACGAGGCGTTCGCCGCCCAGGCCCTGGCCTGCGTCGACCAGCTCGGCATCGCCGAGGACCTGGTCAACCCGAGCGGCGGCGCGATCGCCCTCGGCCATCCGCTCGGCTGCTCCGGCGCCCGCATCCTGACCACGCTGCTGCACCGCATGCGCCGCACCGGCGCGGCCCGCGGCCTGGCCACGATGTGCGTCGGGGTCGGCCAGGGCACCGCCGTACTCGTCGAACAGCACTAGCCGCACATACTGGTACGTACAGGACCTGTACGTACCAGTATGTAGACCTGTACGTACCAGTATGTACAGCCCATACCCACGGGTACGTACGCCGACGGGGGCGTCCCACAAGGACCAGCACGACCACGAGCCGCAACGAAGCCGCACCAAAGGAAGTACCCCTCCATGGCAACCCTCTCCGTCGCCGCGATCCTCGCCGAGAACGCCAAGCGCCGCCCCGACCGCACCGCCCTGGTCGAAGGCGATCTGAGGCTCACCTTCGACCAGGTGTGGCGGCGGGCCCGCGCACAGGCCGGCGCCCTGGTGGAACTCGGCGTACGACCGGGGGACCGGGTCGCGCTGATGGCCCCGAACACCGCCGAGTTCCCGCTGGCGTACTACGCGATCGTCGCCGCCGGCGCGGTCGTCGTCCCGGTGCACCTGCTGCTGTCGGCGGCGGAGGTCGAGCACGTCCTGAAGGACAGCGGCGCCGGCCTGCTGCTGTGCCACCCGGCCCAGGCGGCCACGGGCGGCGCCGCCGCGGACGCCGTCGGGGTCCGGGTCGTCACCCTCGGCGCGGAGCTGGACAAGCTCGCCGCCGAGGCCGAACCGCTGCCGTCCTACCTCACCCGCGCCGCCGACGACCCGGCCGTCGTCTTCTACACCAGCGGCACCACCGGCGTCCCCAAGGGCGCCGTGCTCAGCCACTTCAACCTGGTGATGAACGCCACCGTCAACGCCTTCGACGCCAACGACATCCGCCCCGACGACATCGCGCTCGGCGCCCTGCCCCTCTTCCACGCCTTCGGCCAGACCGTCTCCATGAACTCCACCTGGCGGGCCGGGGCGACCCTCGTGCTGCTGCCCCGCTTCGACGCGGCGCGCGCCATCGAGCTGATGGTCAAGGAGGGCGTCAACACCTTCCACGGCGTGCCGACCATGTTCGTCTCGCTCGCCGCCGCGGCGGCCGACGCCGACACGCTGCCCGATTTGCGGGTGTGCGTGTCCGGCGGCGCCTCTCTGCCGGTCGCGGTGCTGGAACGCTTCGAGGCGGCGTTCGGGGCCACGATCTACGAGGGGTACGGCCTGTCCGAGACCTCCCCGACGGCCAGCGTGAACCAGCCCTGGTTCGGAACCAAGCCGGGCACCATCGGCCACCCGCTGTGGGGCGTGGACGTGGAGATCGCCCGCGCCGAGACCGAGGACCGCGTCGAACTGCTGCCGCCCGGCGAACTCGGCGAAGTCGTCATCCGCGGCCACAACGTCTTCTCCGGCTACCTCGGCCGCCCCGAGGCCACAGCCGAGGCGCTGGTCGACGGCTGGTTCCGCACCGGCGACCTCGGCACCAAGGACGACGAGGGCTTCCTCAGGATCGTCGACCGCAAGAAGGACGTGATCATCCGCGGCGGCTACAACGTCTATCCGCGCGAGGTCGAGGAGGTGCTGCTGCGCCACCCCGGCGTCGGCCAGGCGGCCGTCATCGGCCTGCCGGACGAACTGCACGGCGAGGAGGTGTGCGCGGTGATCGTCCCCGCGCCGGGCGCACCGGCCGACCCGGACGAGGTGACCGCGTGGTCCAAGGAGCGGCTGGGGCGGCACAAGTACCCGCGCCGCGTGGAGTTCGTGGACGCCCTGCCGCTCGGCCCGAGCATGAAGGTCCTCAAGCGCGAGCTGCGGGCCAGGTACGGGGCCTGAGGCGGTGACCGCGCCCCGGGAGGGGCGCGGGGAACCGCGCGCCCGGCCCCCACGGACCCGCACCCGGGACAGAGCGCCGAGGCGGGCGGCAGCCGTTCAGCCGCGCGAGGCGGAGCCCACCGGCACCTCGGAGTTCGCGGCGCGCTCCAGCGCCGCCCGCACCTGGTCGTAGCGCTGCACGTCCGACCAGACGTCGGTACGCCGCGAGCGCCCGGCGCAGCAACTCCACACGCTCGCCATGAACACGGTCGCCAACGGGATGAGCAGCCAGGTCAATGGGTCCAAGATCGTCCTCCCTTTCCCGTGCGGATCAGCGGGTACGGCGACGATGACATACATGATCAGTTCTACATATTTGTACGAGAAGCGACTTCCTGCTTTTCACTCATAAGGGTTCAGTGGGGCGCACCGAACGCCCGCAGGCCGCCGTACCGGAGGCGAGGCGACGGTCGGCGGCACGCCAAGTGATCGTTAAGATGGGCCGGTTGCCGCGACCCGGAAGCGGTGTCCGGCTGCCGCCGCGCCCGTCACCGGGGGCGCGGTCATGAGGGTGGGACTTCGGGGATTGAGGCGGTCTACGGGTGCTGGTGGCGGATCGGTACCGGCTGCACACGGTCATCGGGCGCGGCGGTATGGGCGAGGTCTGGCACGCCCAGGACGAGGTGCTCGGCCGGCCGGTCGCGGTCAAGGTGCTGCTGAACGACGTGGCCGACGCGTCGGCCGAGGCGCGGTTCCGGCTGGAGGCGCAGACCTCCGCCCGGCTCAACCACCCCAACGTCGTCGGCACCCTCGACTTCGGAACCTGGGAAGGCCGCTGCTTCCTCGTCATGGAACTGGTCGACGGCGGCAGCCTCGCCGCCGAGCTGACCGGCGGCGGCCCGCTGCACGCCGACCGGCTGGCCCAGGTCGCCCAGGAGGCCGCCGAAGGGCTCGCCGCCGCACACGAACAGGGCATCGTGCACCGCGACGTCAAGCCCGGCAACCTGCTGAGCGACCGCCACGGCACCATACGCATAGCCGACTTCGGCATCGCCCGCTTCGTGGACGACCCCTCCGCCGGCCTCACCACCACCGGCCAGATCGTCGGCACCGGCCTGTACCTGGCGCCCGAACGCGCCATCGGCACCCCGGCGTCCTCCGCCTCCGACATGTACTCGCTCGGCTGCGTCCTCTACCAGCTGGCCGTCGGCCACCCGCCCTTCGAGGCCGACACCCCGACCGCGCTGCTCTACCAGCACGTCGACGCCCCGCCCGTCCCGCCGCACCAGCGGGGCGCCGCGCTGCCGCCCGCCTTCGAGGCGTATCTGCTGAGTATGCTCGCCAAGCGCCCCGAGGACCGCCCCACCGCCCGGCAGGCGGCGGACTGGTTCCGCAGCGGCGCCTGGCGCGGCGCACCCGAACCGCTGCCGCCGGAGCTGCCGGACGCCGTCGAGCCGTACCGGCAGACGGGCCGGCGGAACACGGGACCCGGCCGCCACCGGGGCGCGCAGCAGCCGTCCGCCGGACCGGCGCTCCACCAGGGCGCCCCGGACCAAGGCCCCGCCACGCCCGCGACGTCCGGGCCGGACACCGGCTGGAGCACGAGCGTGCACCGGGTGGCCCCGCGCCGCCCGGGCGTGCGCACTTCGGTGCGCCGCCACTTCCGAGTCCTCGCCGTCCTCGGCGGCGCGGCCCTGTTCGTCTGCGCGCTGCTCCTCGGCATGAACCTGTTCTAGGAACGGTCCGGGTCCTGCGCCGGTCCGGGTCCTGCGCCGGTCCGGGTCCTGCAACGGTCCGGTTCCTGCAACGGTCCGGTTCCTGCACGGGTCCGGGTCCTGTGCCGGCCCGGTGCCTGGTCGCCTCCGGACCCTGGGAGTTCAGAGGTGTCGACGCCCCGGCGTCGGGCGTTACGCTCCGGGACATGCGGATCTCCGTCTCCTCCGACATGGACGAACCCGTGGCCCGAGCCCTGGTGGCCCGGTTGCGCGAACGCGGCCACGAGGTGATCACCCACGGCGCGCTGCGGCCCGGCGCCGACCCCCAGTGGGCGGCGTGCTCGCAGGCCGCGGCCCAGGACGTCGCCGACGGCCGGGCCGACCAGGCCGTGGTCTGCTGCTGGACCGGCACCGGCGCGTCCATCGCCGCCAACAAGGTGCCCGGCATACGCGCCGCCCTGTGCACCGACGCCTACACGGCCGACGGCGCACGCCGCTGGAACGACGCGAATGTCCTCGCCCTCGGCCTGCGTCTGACCTCCGAGCCGCTGCTGACCGAGATACTCGACGCCTGGTTCGCCGCCGAGCCGAGCCAGGACAGCGACGACCGGGAGAACGTCGCCCGGATCGCCCGCATGGACGCCCGCAGGGACGAGGACCGTACGGGGCGTTCGTAGGGTCCTGGGGCTGCGGGGCTGCGGGGCTGCGGGGCTGCGGGGCTGGGGGGCTGTGGGCTAGAGGGCGGCGGGCCTGCGGGGCCGTGGAGCTACAGGCTTGCGGGTCCTTGCGGATTTACGAAGGTCCGCCGGCCGTCCCGGCGCGTACGACGTGGGTCAGCGCGTCCCCGCGGAACAGCGCGTGCCCGGCCGCGATCCGCCGCGCGCGCTCCGGGCCGTCCGTCGTGAGGCGGGACAGGGACCGCAGCAGGGCGGCCTCGTCCGGGGCGTGGTCGGACACCCCGAGTGCCGCCATCCGGCGTACGCCCTCCGCGCCGTGCCCGGGCAGCGGCCGGTATCCGACGACCGGCAGCGACGCGGCGAGGGCCTGCACGGCGGTCTGCCCGGCCGCGTTGTCCACCAGGGCGGCGCACGCGCGCAGCAGTTCCGGCATGTCCGTCACCCAGCCGGGGGTGAGGACGCCGGGCACGGCGGACAGGGCGCGGCGCAGCCGCTCGTTGCGCCCGCACAGCACGACCGGCAGAAAACCGTGCCCGGCCAGCAGCCGGGCGGTGCCCGCCAGATCCGCCCCCGCGCCCCAGGCGCCCGCCGACAGCAGCACGGCGGGCCGCCCACCACCGAACCGCTCGAACCGGTCCGGCCACCCGGCCGACCCGCCCGCCCCAGCCCACGACCCGCCCGCCCCAGCCCAGGACGCCCCCGACCCGACCGCCCCCGACCCGACCGTCCCAGCCTCCGACGCCCCCGGCTCGACACCACCCGACCCGGCCGCCCCCGGCCCGGTGCCGAAGAAGTCCGGAGCCACCACCGGACCCGGCGCCTCCGCCGGTCGGCCGAGCGCGCTGCGCACCTCGTCGGCGGCCTCGTCCGTGACGCACAGATGCAGGTCGTTGCCCGGATGGAGCCACTGCCGGTGCACCGCGAAGTCCACCACGACCACCGCACTGGGCACCCGCAGCGCCCCGCGGGCCCGCAGATGCCCGGTCAGCTGCGCCGCCAGATGGAAGACGGGCACGACGACGTCCGCGCGCGTCTCGCGCACCAGCCGCAGCAGCCGGCCGCTCGCCAGCCGGGCCAGCGGGGTGCCGCTCGGCCGGGGGCGGGTGCCCGGCCTCAGGAAGAAGTCGTAGATGCCCGCGTAGACCCATGGACAGTGCCGGACGGCGGTCTGGTAGAAACCGCGCAGTCCGTCCCCCAGGCCGTACGGCAGCAGGGCCAGCACATCGACGACCTGCGCCTCCTTGCCGGCGGCGCGGGCCCGGCGCGCCAGCTCCGCGGCCACCGTGTCATGTCCCGAGCCCATGCTCGCGCTGACGATCAGCAGCCGTGCGGCCTCCGAGTCGGACGACTGGTCGTACGCCTGTTCCCTCCGGGGGCCCCGGGCGGCGGGCAGGGGTGGCGGCGCGGGTGTTTGGGACGACACTGGAAGTGAGTAACCCTCACCCAGCGCAGTCAAACGAACAGCCCCGCAACCCCGACCGTTCCAGCGTTTCGGTTCCGGCCCCCGGGATACCTCACCCCCGGCACGGCCGTCCCGGACCGCCGGGGCCGCACCGGCGGCCCACGGTCACCGTCGACCCAGAGGTGCGCTCCGATGTCCCAAGCCCCTTCCCGCGTCCGGTCAGGCTCCAGGACCCCGGTCGAGGCCCCGGCGGCGGCGCGCACCTCGCGCCGCCACGCGGCCGACGGCACACCGCTCGGCGGGGGCGCGCTCGTGACCGGCGCCTCCTCAGGGATCGGCGCGGCCGTCGCCCGCCGGCTCGCCGCGGAGGGCGGCTGGCACCTGGTCCTCAACGGACGCGACCGCACCCGACTGGAGGAAGTCGCCCGGGGCACCTCCGCGCTCGCCTATCCGGCGGATCTGTCCGGGCCGGACGCCGAGCACCGGCTCGCCGAGTTCGCACTGGACAGCGTCGGCCGGGTGGACCTGCTGGTGGCCGGCGCGGGCATCGGCTGGGCCGGACCGTTCCACACCATGCCGCAGCACACCATCGACGAGATGTTCGACGTCAACGTCCTCGCCACCCTGCGGCTCGTACGGCTGCTGCTGCCCGCCATGGTCGGCCAGGGCGCCGGCCGCGTGGTCATCATCGGCTCCCTGGCGGGCACGGTCGGGGTGCGCGACGAGGCGGTCTACTCCGCCACCAAGGCCGCGCTGAGCGCCTTCGCCGACGCCGTGCGCTACGAACTGCGGGGCACCGGGGTGGGCATCAGCCATGTCGTGCCCGGCGTCGTGGACACCCCGTTCTTCGACCGCCGCGGCGTGCCCTACCGGCGCTCCCGGCCCAAGCCCGTCCCGGCCGGCCGGGTCGCCGACGCGGTGTGGGAGGCGGTCGCGCGCGGCCGGGACGAGGTGTACGTGCCCGGCTGGACGCGGGTCCCCGGCCGGGTGCGCGGCGCGGCCCCCGCCCTGTACCGCCGGCTCGCCTCGCGCTTCGGCTGAGAGGAGCGGGGTGAACGCGCTCACCGTCCTCCTCGCCCTGCTCGCCGCCTGCGCCAACGCCGCCGCCTCGGTCCTGATGCGGCGCGCGGCGATGGAGCCGGGGCAGGGGCATGCGGCGACGGAACCGAAGGACGACCCGGACGGTCCGGACGGTCCGGACAGTGCTGACGAGCCGTCCGGCCCGTCCCGTCGTGATCGGCGGCTGTCGTGGCTGGCCGGGGCCGGGCTGCTGGCCGGGTCCGCCGTGGCGCAGGCCGCCGCGCTCGCCGTGGGGAGCCTCTCGGTCGTCCAGCCGTTGCTGGCGAGCGAACTGCTGTTCATGCTCGCCATCGGCGGGGCCGCCTTCCACCGCCGCCCGGGCCGGACCACCTGGCTGTCCTTCCTGGCGCTGGCCGCAGGCCTCGCCCTCTTTCTCGGCGCCGCCGCCCCGTCCGCCGGGCGGGCCACCGCCGACGCGTCCCGCTGGTTCCCGGTCGCCGTGGGCGTGGGATGCGCGGTGCTCGTCCTGGCCGTGGTCGCAAGGTTCGTCCGCGCCGCGCCCCGGGCCGCCGTCCTCGGCGTGGCCTCCGCCGTGCTGTTCGCGGCGACGGCCGCGCTCCTGAAGGAGGTCACGGGACGTATTCCCGAGGGCCCGGCGGCACTGGCGGCGCACTGGACGACGTACGCCACCGCCGTCACCGGCCTCGCCGCCTTCGGGCTGCTCCAGTGCGCCTTCCGCGCCGGCACCCTGGTCGCCTCCCAGCCCGCGCTCACCCTGGGGGACGCGCTGACCAGCACGGCGCTCGGCTGGGCGCTGTTCGGGGAGCACATCGCGCTGGGCGCGCGCGTCCTGCCCGAGGCGGCCGGCGTCGCCCTGATCGCGGCGGGCACGGTCGGCCTGGCCCGCTGCCCCGAGGTCTCGGGCGAGTGGGACGCCCGACCCGCGCCGACCTCTCGCCCCGTGGCCGGGCGGGACGGACGACGCCGCGAAGCACCGGCCGCGACCGAGAGCACCCGAGCGACACCCGAACGGGCCTGAACGACATCCGAACGGACCTGAACGACATCCGAACAGCCCGGACCGGCACCGAAGAAGCCCGGACCGGAACAGAGAAGCCCGGAAACCGGAACAGAGAGCCCGGACCGGAGCAGTGAAGTTCCGACTGGAACAGCGAAGCTCCGACCGGAGCGGAGCAGAGGGGAGCAGACAGTGGGAGGAACAGCACCGGGCGGCGGCACCGCGCGGACGGTCGCGGCGGCCCTGGCGCCGCTCGCCGCCGTCATCGCCGCGCACATCGTCCCGGCCGCCACCTGGCTGCCCCGCTTCCGCTCCGTCTGCCTTCCGCGCCTGGCCGGCCTCGGCCACCCGGCTCATGTGGCGCTCACCTTCGACGACGGCCCCGATCCCGCGTCCACGCCCCGTTTCCTGGACGAACTCGACCGGCTCGGCGTGTGCGCCACCTTCTTCGTCCTCGGTGAGAGCGCCGTCCGCCATCCGGAACTCACCCGGGACATCGCCGGGCGGGGCCACGAACTCGGCGTGCACGGCTGGACCCACAGCCGCCCCTGGCTGCCCGCACCCGGCCGCGACCTCAGGGAGACCGCGCGGGCGGTGCGCGCCGTGCACGAGGTCACGGGGACCCGCCCGGTCTGGTACCGGCCGCCCTACGGCATCCTCACCGGCGGCCGCTGGGCGGCGGCCCGGCGGCTCGGTCTGCGTCCGGTGCTGTGGACCGCCTGGGGCCGGGACTGGACGGCGGAGGCCACGCCCGCCTCGGTCGAGGCCACGCTCGGTGCGGACGTGCGCGGCGGCGGCACGGTCCTGCTGCACGACTCCGACCGGGCCTCCGCGCCCGGCTGCTGGCACGCGGCCCTCGGCGCGCTGCCCGCCCTGGTGACCGCCTGCCGCGACGCCGGCTGGGAGGTGGGCCCGCTGTCCGACCACGAGGTCGGCCGGAACCGGCCCGCACGGACCCCCGACCGGCGGCCGCACCGGCATGAGATCCAGCACCACACACCCCACGCGGCCACACCCGCGGCCGAGCCGTGCTGACACGGGACGCGACGCGCAGCAGACACCCGCCAGGCCGCGCCCGGCGTCCGGCATCAGGGAAAGCCGACCACCGACCCGCGTCCGGCGCTTCCGGCCCCCGGAAGACCCGACACGCACCCGACGGCCGCCCCGCCCCCTACCCCTCCCGCGTCCCCACGCCGTACTGCTTACGCCTTTTACTCCGCCGGCCGTTACTCCTTCGGCCGACGGCGCAGCAGATAGGTGTCCATGACCCACCCCTTCCGCTCCCGCGCCTCCGCGCGCAGCCGCTCGATCCGGGGGCCCGCCTCCGCGATCGGCCCCGAGACGAGGATCTCGTCCGGGGTGCCGATGTAGGCGCCCCAGTAGATGTCGATGTCCTGATCGGCGTACCGCCGGAAGACCTGGTGGGCGTCGAGCATCACCACCACGTCGTCCACGCCCTCCGGGAACCCCTCCGCCAGCCGCCGTCCCGTGGTGATCTGCACCGGCCGGGCGACCCGGTTCAGCCCCGTACGGTGCCGGGCCACCAGCGCGGAGACGCTGCTGATGCCGGGCACGACGTCGTACTCGAACGCCACCGAGCCCCGGTCCAGCACCTCCTCCAGAATCCCGAGCGTGCTGTCGTACAGGGACGGATCGCCCCACACCAGGAACGCGCCGCGCCCGTTCGCGTCCAGTTCCCCGGCGATCAGCCGCTCGTAGACATCCGCGCGGGCGCTGCGCCAGTCCCCGACGGCGGGGGAGTAGCCGGCGCCGTCCGCCGCCCGGTCCCGCTCCGGGTCCCGGGCCTCGACCACGCGGTACGTCCCCGCCGGCACATGCGCCTCCAGGATGTCCCGGCGCAGCTGTACGAGGTCCGACTTCACCTCGCCCTTGTCCAGGACGAAGAACACGTCCGTGTCGCGCAGCGCCCTGACCGCCTGGAGGGTGAGCTGGTCGGGGTCGCCCGCACCGATGCCGATGACATGGATCTTTCGCACGCCCCGAGTCTGCCGTACGGCGCGGACGGGGCGTACACCGGTGCGGCACCGACCGCGAGACGCTCCCGCCCGCTCGGCCCCGGGGGAACCGTCAGCCGCCGGAGCCGCCGGAGCCGCCGGAGCCGCCGGAAGTGCCAGAGCCACTGGAGTCGCCGGAAGTGCCCGAGCCGCCGCGCAGCCGGGGCGCCCGCGCGGCCGCGTCCACGGTCCCGGCGGTGCCGTCCTCGACGGCGTCCGCCAGCTCCCGGGCCCAGGCGACCAGCCCGCCCGTGTCCATGCCGTGCGGAGCGCGCACCCCGGTCTCCGCCGTCCACTGCGTCACCGCTCCCGCCCCGCGCCGCAGCAGCCGGGCGCCGCCGGTGGTGTTGCCGCGGGCCGCGTGGGTGAGCCCGACGGCCAGCTGCGCCAGCCCGCGCCACAGGGTGCGCTCGATCTCCGGACCCGACTTCCAGGCGTCCTCGAAGACCTCGTGCGCGTGGAACGGCCGCCCTGCGTCCAGCAGCGCCTGCGCCTCGGCCACCGTCTCCGGAGGCGTGCGCACCACCCCCTCGGGCTGCCGGGGTACGCCGTCGGCGCCGTAGGGCAGGGGGCGCCCGAGTCCGTCGCGCGGCCGGGCGTTGCGCGCCCGCCCCTCGCCGTCCCGGTCCCGCGCGCCGTCGGGCCGCCTGGAGGATGTGCTGCTCATACGCCGATTGTCCCCCTGGCCCCGCGCCCCTTTCGGCCCGGCCCCGGACGTGCGGTAAAGTGACGTTCGCGCGATCACGCGGTTCACCCCGCCGTGACCGCGACGGGACGTGGCGCAGCTTGGTAGCGCACTTGACTGGGGGTCAAGGGGTCGCAGGTTCAAATCCTGTCGTCCCGACTCGTGAGAGTCGTAGTCCAGGGCCGGTTTCGGAGAAATCCGAGACCGGCCTTCGCTTTTTCCCGGGCTGGTGGTTTTCGGATCGGCGGGGAAATCCCGTACGCGGCTGGCCGAAATTGCTCGGTCGCGCGCCGAGCATCGGTGATTGCTCGGCGGGGAACGGCGACGGAACCGACGGGAATGCCGGAAGGAATCGCGGAAGTGACCGAGGGGCGGCCGAAGCGAATCGGCGGGTGATTCGACGGGGAAACCGGCGGGAAACAGGCGGTGACCGGTGACCCCCTCGAACCACCCGGCGGATCACGACGCCGCGGCCTGTTCCCCGGCCCGCCGGTCGTAGTCGGCGCGGGCCGCGGCGATCTCGCTCTGATGCTCCTCGGTCCAGACGACGAGGCTGCGGATCGTGTCGTGCAGCGTGGTCCCGAGCGGCGTCAACTCGTAGTCGACGCGCGGCGGCACCACCGGGTGCACGGTACGTCTGACCAGGCCGTCGCGTTCCAGCTGGCGCAGTGTCACGGTGAGCATGCGCTGGCTGATCCCCTCGATCAGCCGGCGCAGCTCGCTGAAGCGCAGGGTGCGGCGCTCCAGCAGCGCGATCACCAGCAGGGACCACTTGTCCGCCACCCGGTCCAGGATCTGCCGCACCTCACAGCCCTGACGGGCGTCCCACTGCATCACCTCGTAGTCGTCGGTATCCGCGCAGTCAGTCGGTGACTTCAAAGTGCCTTCTTCCATGGCCAGGGAGCCTGCCCGATGATTCCAGTGGTTACAAGAGGGAACCGCCTCCGACTCCTTCCGCATGGCCGGTCCGCGAGTCGGTGACTTCAGCGGTCGCCCCGATTCCGTCATTCCCTTTTCTCCAGCGAGGAGTCAATTCCGTGTCCGCATTGCGATCCTCTTCGGACAGCGGCACCGACCGCATGAGCGCACGCGCCTGGGGCGTGCTGTTCGTGCTGTGCGGCGCGATCTTCCTGGAGGGCGTCGACGTGGCCATGCTCAATGTGGCCCTGCCGTCGATCCGGGCCGACCTGGACATGTCCACCGGCATGCTCCAATGGGTGATGAGCGCCTACGTCCTCGGCTACGGCGGCTTCATGCTGCTCGGCGGACGCGCCGCCGACCTCTTCGGGCGCCGGCGGATGTTCCTGACCTGGCTGACCGTGTTCCTGCTGTTCTCCGGGCTCGGCGGTCTCGCCACCGAGGGGTGGATGCTGATCGTCGCCCGGTTCGTCACCGGGGTCTCCGCCGCGTTCATGACACCGGCCGGTCTGTCGGTCATCACCACCGGCTTCGCGGAAGGGCCGCAGCGCGACAAGGCCCTGCTCGTGTACTCGGGCACCGCCGCCGGCGGGTTCTCCATCGGCCTCGTGATCGGCGGGCTGCTCGCCTCGGCCGACTGGCGCTGGGTGTTCTTCGCCCCGGTGGTCCTCTCCTTCCTCGTCCTGGTCGCCGGCGCCGCCCTGATCCCCAGGACCGCCGAGCCCGCCCGGAAGCGGCAGAACCTGGACGTGGCCGGCGCGGTCGCCGTGACGGCGGCGATCCTGCTGCTGGTCCTCTCCGTCGAGCGCGCCACCCACGCACCGGCCGTGCAGACCGCGCCGACCTTCGCCGCGAGCCTGGCGCTCTTCCTCCTCTTCACACGGATCGAGCGCACGGCGCCCGCGCCGCTGATCCGCCTCGGACTGCTCCGGACCGGCGCCCTCGTCCGCGCCGACCTCGCCGGACTGCTCTTCGCCGCGGGCTTCTTCGGCTTCCAGTTCATCGTCGTGCTCTACCTGCGGGAGTTGCGCGGCTGGTCGACCCTGCAGACCAGTTTCGCGATGCTCGTCATCGGCGTAGACGCGGTCCTGTCGCCCACCCTCACCCCGAAGCTGGTCCACAGGTTCGGCAACGCCCGCGTCGTCCTCGGCGGTCTGCTGCTGGCCGTGCTGTCGTACGCCCTCATGCTGCCCCTGGGGCCCGACTGGACGTATCCGATGATGTTCCCAAGCCTGATCGTGCTCGGGCTGTCCTTCTCGCTGGCCTACGGCCCGCTGACCATCGTCGCCACCGAGGGCGTCGGCGAGGACGAGCAGGGCGTGGCCGGCGGACTGCTGTACACCTGCTTCCAGTTCGGCGCCGCGCTCGGTCTGGCGTCGGCCGGCGCGGTCCTCACCGCCGCGACCGACGGCACCGGGCCGCAGGCCGTGCTGGACGGCTACCGCGCCGCGCTCCTCGTGCCGCTGGTCGCCGCGTCCGTCGCCGCCCTCGTCGGCGTCCTCGGCCTGCGCGGCCGCGTGCCGGGCCGGGCCGGAGCCGGGGCGCCGGCCCCGGCGAGTGGCCCGCTGCCGGAGCCGGCCGGTACGCCGGAAACGGCGCGACCGGCGGACATCCCGCGCTGACCCATCGGCGACGGACGAGGGCCGGTTCCGGAGCAGTCCGGGACCGGCCCTCATCCGTCCGCCGGGTCGCGGTCCGTCGCCGGGGCACCGCTCCAGCACGACGGACGCCAGCACCAGCACCCGGCCCGCCGGTGCCAGCACCAGCACCAGCACCCGGCACGCCGGTCGCATCCCAAGTCGCGTACGAGGCCTACCCGTTCACACTATGAGATCGCCTCACTCAACGCCCCCGGAGAAAAACCCCAGTTCAGCGATGCGGACGTGAGGCGGAGCAGGCGTGCGCGTCGCCGCGCGCCGCGCACGGTCTCACCTGCGCGTCCACAGAGTGGGACGCCTCTTGGTGCCGTGCTGTGGCTCCTGTAGAAATGGGCCCCATGAATCACGAGCCCTTGGTGCGACGCCTGGTCATCGACCTGTGCCGACGCGCGGCTCCGTGTTGTCGCTGAACCCGCGTCCCTGACGCTTCCGACGCTCCCCACCACCGGCCGGCGGTCCCGCCCGGGCCGGTGACGCAGGCCCCCGCCGTTCGCGCCGGGGCCGTTCTCCCCGCCCTGAAGTGCTGAGCCCCTTTCGGTACCGGAGTCCCCTCCAGCGCCGAAGTCCCCCTCCGCCCAGGGCTGTCCGCTCACGTCGGCCGGCATCGGCTCCGCATGCTCCGGCGCTCCCTGGAGGCCGCTCCATGTCCTCGGCAACCCGTATCCAAGAGACCGGCACCGGCAAGGTCCCGGTGCCGCGCCCCCGGCGCGCCCTGTCCCGGGCCCGCCGGGTCGCCCTGCCGTTCGGCTCGCTCCTGCTGTTCCTCGCCGGGTGGCAGCTGCTGGCCGCGAGCGGCACATGGAGCCAGACGCTGGTCCCGCCGCCCGCCAAGGTGTGGGACGCCTTCGTCGACGTGTCCACCACCCACGACGGCGTACGCGGCTACAACGGCACGTATCTCGTCGAACACCTCGGCATCAGTCTGCGGCGCATCGCGTTCGGCGCCGGCATCGGCATCGCCGCCGGGGTGGTGTTCGGGCTGCTGATGGGGACCGTCGGCTGGCTCCGCTCGCTGTTCGAGCCCTGGATCACCTTCCTGCGGACGCTGCCCCCGCTGGCGTACTTCTCGCTCCTCATCATCTGGCTCGGCATCAACGAGGAGCCGAAGATCACCCTGCTGGCGGTGGCCGCCTTCCCGCCGGTGGCGGTGTCCACCACGACCGCCGTGGCCGCCGTGCCGAGCAGCCTGGTCGAGGCGGCCCGCGCCCTCGGCGGCTCGCGCTGGGACGTCGTCAAGGATGTCATCGTCCCCTCCGCGCTCCCGGAGACGCTGACCGGCGTCCGGCTGGCCGTCGGCGTGGCCTACTCCTCGCTCGTCGCCGCCGAACTGGTCAACGGACTGCCCGGCATCGGCGGCATGGTCAAGGACGCCGCCAACTACAACAACACCCCCGTCGTCCTCGTCGGCATCATCGCCATCGGCGTCTCCGGACTCGTCATCGACGGTCTGCTGCTGCGTCTGGAACGCGCCGTCGTCCCCTGGCGCGGCCGGGTGTGACCGGCCTCCCCGCTCCCCGTCGGCCCCACGTGTTTCCCCGCCCCTTGCACAGAAACGGCTCCGTCATGTCCCGCGTTCCCCAAGGCCCCTCCCGCCGCCTGCTGCTCGCCGGTGCGCTCGCCGTCGCCTCCGCGGCCCTCACCGGCTGCTCCTCGGACAGTGACGGATCGTCAGGCGGCGCCAAGCGCCTGCGCATCGGCTACTTCGCCTTCCCCAGCGGCGACCTGATCGTCAAGAACAGGAAGCTGCTGGAGAAGGCCCTGCCCGACTACAAGATCACCTGGATCAAGTTCGACTCCGGGGCCAGCGTCAACCAGGCCTTCCTCGGCAAGTCCCTCGACATAGCCGCGCTCGGCTCCAGCCCGTTCGCCCGCGGATTGGCCGGACCCTCGCCGATCCCGTACAAGGTCGCCTGGATCCTCGACGTGGCCGGGGACAACGAGGCGCTCGTCGCCCGCAAGGGCACCGGCATCTCGGACGTCGCCGGTCTCAAGGGCCGCACCGTCGCCACCCCCTTCGCCTCCACCTCCCACTACAGCCTGCTCGCCGCACTGGAGACGGCCGGGCTGAAGCCGTCCGACGTCAAGCTCGTCGACCTCCAGCCGCAGGCGATCCTCGCCGCCTGGCAGCGGGGGGACATCGACGCCGCCTACGTCTGGCTGCCCACCCTGGACGAGCTGCGCAAGACCGGCACCCAGCTCACCAGCAGCAAGCAGATCGGCGCCGCGGGCAAGCCCACCCTGGACCTGGCCGTCGTGTCGGACGACCTCATCGCCAAGGACCCGAAGGCGATCGACGCCTGGCGCAAGGCCGAGGCCGAGGCGCTGCGGGTCCTCAAGTCCGACCCCGACGGAGCCGTGAAGGCCGTCTCCGCCGAACTCGGCATCAGCGCGGCGGACGCCAAGGCGCAGATCGAGCAGGGCGTCTTCCTCACCCCCGAGCAGGTGACCTCCGCCGACTGGCTCGGCGCCGACGGCGACCCCGGCAAGCTGCGCACCTATGTCGCCGACACCGCCGAGTTCCTGGCCCGGCAGAAGCAGATCGACGCCGCGCCCTCCGCCGACGCCGTCCGCGAGGCCTTCTACCTCAAGGGGCTGCCCGATGTCCTCAAGTGAGACGAAGACGGCCGCCGCGAGTGCGCCCGCCGCCACCGAAGGCGCCGTCCGGCTGGACCACGTCGTGCACCGCTACGGCCGCGGCGGCGAGACCGTCACCGCTGTCGGACCCGTCGATCTGACCGTGCCCGCCGGGGAGTTCCTGGTCCTGGTGGGCGCCTCCGGATGCGGCAAGAGCACCCTGCTGCGCCTGATCGCCGGGTTCGAACGGCCCACCGAGGGCGCCGTGCGGGTGTCCGGCGCCGCACCCCGGCCCGGAGCGAGTGCCGGGGTGGTGTTCCAGACCCCGCGGCTGTTCCCGTGGCGGACCGTCCAGGGCAACATCGACGTGGCCCTGCGCTACGCCGGCGTCGAGCGCGCCCACTGGCCCGAGCACCGGGCGCGGCTGCTGGCCCGGGTCGGCCTGGAGGGCACCGAGAAGCGGCGCACCTGGGAGATCTCCGGCGGCCAGCAGCAACGCGTCGCCATCGCCCGCGCCCTGGCCGCCGAGAACCCGCTCCTGCTGCTGGACGAGCCGTTCGCGGCGCTGGACGCGCTGACCCGGGAACGCCTCCAGGAGGACGTCCGCCGGGTGGCCGCGCAGACCGGCAGCACCACGGTGTTCGTGACCCACTCCGCCGACGAGGCGGTGTTCCTCGGCTCCCGCATCGTCGTGCTGACCAAGGGTCCCGGGACCGTCGCCCTGGACCTGCCCATCGACCTGCCGCGCGGCGACATCGACGCCGAAGAACTGCGGGAGTCGAGGGAGTTCGCCGAACTGCGGGCGCGGGTCTCCCACGCCGTGAAGACCGCAGCGGCCGCCTGACCCCGCCGCCCCGCGCGGCGGGTGGAACGCCGTGCCCCCCACACCCGTACCGGAAGACGAAGAAGGGACACCCACGTGAGCATCGTCAGCGACCGGCCCGAAGCGACCACCGTGCCCGAAGCGACCGCCGCACCCGAGGCGACCGCCGCACCCCGACCGGCCGCGGCGCCCGAGGACACCGCGGCACGGCGACTGCCGATCACACCGCTCGGCCCGAGCTTCGGCGCCGAGATCCACGGCATCGACCTCGCCCGCCTCGACGACGACGAGATCCTCGCCCTCCGCGAGGCGCTCGTGCGCCACAAGGTGCTGTTCGTGCGCGGCCAGGACACCCTGGACGACGCCGCGCAGATCGAGTTCGGCCGGCGCCTGGGCGAGGTCACCGTCGGGCACCCGGTGCACGACTCCGGTGACGTGGCGCCCGAGGTGTACTCCCTGGACAGCCAGGACAACGGGTTCGCCGACGTGTGGCACACCGACGTGACGTTCGTGGCGCGGCCGCCCGCCATCTCCGTGCTGCGGGCCGTGGTGCTGCCGCCCACCGGCGGCGACACCAACTGGGCCGACAGCCAGCTCGCCTACGAGTCGCTGTCCCCGGGCCTCAGGGCGCACATCGACACCCTCACCGCCGTCCACGACGGCTCCCGCGAGTTCGGCTACTACCTGGCGCAGCGCCGCAAGGGCCGGGGCAACCTGTGGGAGGGCGAGGTGTTCACCGAGCTGAAGCCGGTGGAACACCCGGTGGTGCGCGTGCACCCCGAGAGCGGACGCAAGGGCCTGTTCGTCAACCCGGGCTTCACCTCGCACATCGTCGGCGTCTCCGAGCACGAGAGCCGGGGCCTGCTCGACATCCTCTACGCCCACCTCACCAAGCCCGAACACGTCGTGCGCCACCGCTGGCAGCGCGGCGACGTCGCCCTGTGGGACAACCGCAGCACCGCCCACTACGCCAACCGCGACTACGGCGACCAGCACCGCGTGATGCACCGCATCACCCTGCGCGGCGACACCCCCGTCGGCCCGGCCGGCGCGCACCCCGGAACCGGCGGCGCGTAGGCACGACGGACACCTGGTCCACCGCACCGCACCCGCCCCCCGGAGCCCGGCCCACCGCACCGCACCCGCGCCCCGCAGCCCGGCCCGCCGCCCTCACAGCGGGCGGCGGCGCCGCGCGGCCTCGCGGACGTAGCGCTCGCGGGCCTCGACCGCCGCCGGCCGGGCGGCCACCTCCGCCACCGGCACGTCCCACCACGCCTCGGGTCCGGGAGCGGCCGCGGACGGGTCCGTCTCGACGTACACGCACGTCGGGCGGGTGGCGGCGCGGGCCGTGCGCAGGGCCTCGCGCAGCTCCGCCACGGTCTTGGGGCGCAGCACGTCCATGCCGAGGCTGGCGGCGTTGGCGGCCAGGTCCACGGGCAGCGGCTCCCCGGTCAGCGAGCCGTCGGGCGCGCGGCGCCGGTAGGCCGTGCCGAAGCGTTCGGCGCCCACCGACTCCGACAGGCCGCCGATCGAGGCGTAGCCGTGGTTCTGGATCAGCACCACCTTGATCGGCAGTTCCTCCTGGACGGCCGTGACGATCTCGGTCGGCATCATCAGATACGTCCCGTCGCCGACCAGCGCCCACACCGGGACGTCCGGCGCGGCCTGCCGCACGCCGATCGCGGCCGGGATCTCGTAGCCCATGCAGGAGTAGCCGTACTCCACGTGGTACTGGCGCGACGAGCGGGCCCGCCACAGCTTGTGCAGATCGCCGGGGAGCGAGCCGGCCGCGTTGATCACCACGTCCGTGTCGTCCACCACCGCGTCCAGCGCGCCGAGCACCTGCGTCTGGCTCGGCACGGCGCTGTCGTCCGCCGCCCGGTACGCCGCCTCGACCACCCGCTCCCAACGCTCCTTGCCCGCCCGGTACTCGGCCTCGTACGCGGCGGCCACCCGGTGCCCGGCCAGGGCGCCGGCGAGCGCGGTCAGCCCGGTGCGGGCGTCGCACACGAGCGGGGCCGCCGCCAGCTTGTGGGCGTCGAACGCGGTGATGTTCAGGTTGACGAACCGCACGTCCGGGTTCTGGAAGAGGGTGCCGGAGGCGGTGGTGAAGTCGGTGTAGCGGGTGCCGACGCCCACGACCAGGTCGGCGGTGCGGGCCAGCTCGTCGGCGACCGCCGTGCCGGTGTGCCCGATGCCGCCCACCTCGGCCGGATGGTCGTGGCGCAGCACCCCCTTGCCCGCCTGGGTGACGGCGACCGGGATGCCGGTGGCGTCCGCCAGCGCCCGCAGCGCGTCCTCCGCCGCGCTGTGCCGGACGCCGCCGCCGGCCACGATCAGCGGACGGGCGGCGCGCCGGATCGCGGCGGCGGCGTCGGCGAGTTCTGCCGGGTCGGGAGCGGGCCGCCGTACCCGCCACACCCGCTCGGCGAAGAACTCCACCGGCCAGTCGTGGCTCTCCGCCTGCACGTCCTGCGGCAGCGCGAGGGTGACCGCGCCCGTCTCCGCCGGATCGGTCAGCACCCGCATCGCGTCGAGCGCGGACCCGATCAGCGCCTCGGGGCGGGTGATCCGGTCGAAGTACCGGGAGACCGGCCGCAGGGTGTCGTTGACGGAGACGTCCCCGGCCGAGGGGTGTTCCAGCTGCTGGAGGAGCGGATCGGCGACATGGGCGGCGAAGTAGTCGCCGGGCAGGAGCAGCACCGGCAGGCGGTTGATCGTGGCCAGCGCCGCGCCCGTGACGAGGTTGGTCGCGCCCGGCCCGATGGACGTGGTGACCGCCTGGGCGGACAGCCGCCCGCTCTGACGGGCGTAGCCGACCGCCGCGTGCACCATCGCCTGCTCGTTGCGGCCCTGGTGATACGGCATCACGTCCGCGTGTTCCACGAGGGCCTGGCCGATGCCGGCGACGTTGCCGTGCCCGAAGACGCCCCACATCCCGGCGATGAGCCGGTGCCGTACGCCGTCCCGCTCGGTGTGCTGGGCGGCGAGGAAGCGCACCAGGGCCTGGGCGACGGTCAGCCGGACCGTGGACGCGGTCGGCCCGCTGGGCTCGGTCATGGTCGGTACCTCACTGACATCGGGGGTCTCACGGGGGTCGGGTCGCTGGGCGGCTTCGGCGGCTTACGGAGAAGGGGCCGTGTACAAGGGCAGCCGCGGGTCGACCGGCTGGTCCGGCCAGGTGCCGCGGACCCAGGCGTGGTCGGGGTGGTCGCTGATCAGCCAGGCGCGCTCGGGGTCCGGGCCCGCCATGACGTTCAGGTAGTACATGTGGTGGCCGGGCACGGCCATCGACGGCCCGTGCCAGCCGTCCGGGATCAGGACGACGTCGCCGCCGCGCACCTCGGCCAGCACGTCCGTGCCCCGGCCGTGTCCCGACGGGGCGACCCGCTGGTAGCCGAGGCCGGGGACGCCCTCGTGCGCGGCGAACTCGAAGTAGTAGATCTCCTCCAGCACGGACTCCTCGCCGGGGCGGTGCTCGTCGTGCTTGTGCGGCGGGAAGGAGGACCAGTTGCCGCCCGGTGTGAGCACCTCGACCGCGATCAGCCGGTCGCAGGCGAACACCCCGGCCGCCGCGAAGTTGTTCACCTGCCGGGAGCAGGCGCCGCTGCCGCGCAGCTCCACCGGCACCCCGGCGGCGGGACCGTGGCGGGCGGGCAGCCGCCGGGTGCAGCGGGCCCCGGCGAGCGCGAACCGTCCGCCGGCGGGCGCGAAGACGGTCGTACGGGCGTCGCGCGGCACGTACGCGAAGTCGCTGACGCCGTCGAACACGCTGTCGCGGCCGGTGAGGCGGAACGTGTCGTGGCCGAAGTCGTCCACGGCCGTCACCGTGCAGCCGCCGCCGAGCGGGAGCACGATCCACTCGCTGTCGCCGGTGTCGAAGGTGTGCGAAGCGCCTGCCGGCAGTTCCAGGACGCGCAGCTCGGCGTGGCCCCAGCCGGCGTGCTCCGGGGTGACGGCCACGGCGTACGGGCCGTCGGCGGCCCGGCCGGCGGGCAGATGGTACGGGCTGGTCATCCGGTACGGGCTGGTCATCGGCTGCCTCCTCGACGGGCGGGCGGGACTCCGGGGGTATCGGGCGGGGGTTCGGAAGGGGCCGTGATCAGGGCGGAGGCTGGGAGGTTCTGGCGGCGGAGCGGGCGAGGAGGGCGTCGACCTCGTCACGGGTGGGCATCGCGGCCGAGCAGGCGAGGCGGGAGGCGACCAGCGCGCCGGCCGCGTTGGCGTACCGCATCGTCGTCGTCAGGTCCCAGCCGGCGAGCAGCCCGTGGCAGAGCGCGCCGCCGAACGCGTCGCCCGCGCCGAGCCCGTTGACGACCTCCACCGGCACGGGCGGCACCGAGACCCGGGCGCCGTCGCGGTGCACCGCCAGCACCCCCTTGGGACCCTGCTTGACCACGGCCAGCTCCACTCCCGCCGCCAGCAGCGCCTCCGCGCAGGCCTCCGGCTCGCGCACCCCGGTGGCGATCTCGCACTCGTCCAGGTTGCCGACTGCGACGGTGGCGTGGCGCAGCGCCTCGGCGTAGTGCGGGCGGGCCCGCTCGGCGCCGCCGGGAGGGACGGGCGCGGCGGGGGAGGACCCGTCGGAGGCTTCGCCGCCGCCCGGCCAGAACATGGGGCGCCAGTCGAGGTCGAAGACCGTCGTGCCCGCCCGGGCGCGGGCCGCCAGCGCGGCGAGCGTGGCCGAGCGGCTGGGCTCCTCGCTCAGCCCGGTGCCGGTCATCCAGAAGACCCGGGCCGCGCGGATCGCGTCCAGGTCCAGTTCGCCCGGGTGGATCTCCAGGTCGGGGGCCTTGGGGCGGCGGTAGAAGTACAGCGGGAAGTCGTCCGGCGGGAAGATCTCGCAGAACGTGACCGGCGTCGGGAGCGCGCCGACCGGCGTGACCCAGCGGTCGTCCACGCCGAACTCCTTCAGCGCCTCGTGCAGATAGGCGCCGAAGGGGTCGTCGCCGGTGCGGGTGATCACGGCGGCGGACCGGCCGAGCCGGGCGGCCGCCACGGCCACGTTGGCCGCCGAGCCGCCGAGGAACTTGCCGAAGGTCTCCACCCGCGCCAGGGGCACCCCGGACTGCAGCGGGTACAGATCGACCCCGATGCGGCCCATGGTGATCAGGTCGAAGACCTGGGCGGACCCGACTGACTCGGCCATGCGCGACGCTCCTCGATCGAACCGGGGCGGCGCCGGACCGCGGGGCCGCCGCCTCCCAGGTGTAGGTCCCCCGGCGCACTCCTGTCCATGCTTGGCTTTGTACATACATACGGACCTGTCCGGGGAAGGATGGGTTGACGGCATGCCGGGGCGCGGGAAGCATGGACCGCTCTCCGCGTCCCGCCCTCCGCTCCCCGCATCCGCTCCGTCCCGTCCCGTCCTGTTCCGCTCTCCCCGCCCCTACCGCCCCTACGGACCCGTCCCACGCGACGGCCGCCGGGACGGCTCCCGGACCCGTACCGGCGTCTTCGGAAGGGAACTGCTGCCATGGCCCCCGTACTCGACCGCATCCGGGTCGGCTCGGCCCCGGACTCCTGGGGCGTCTGGTTCGCCGACGACCCCCGCCAGATCCCCTGGCGGCGCTTCCTCGACGAGGTCGCCGAGGCCGGCTACTCCTGGATCGAACTCGGCCCCTACGGCTACCTCCCGACCGACCCGGCCCGCCTCGCCGACGAGGTCGCCCGGCGCGGCCTCCAGGTCTCGGCGGGCACCGTCTTCACCGGACTGCACCACGGCCCGTCCGTCTGGGAGTCCACCTGGGACCAGGTCGGCCGGGTCGCCGCCCTCACCCGGGCCATGGGCGCCCGGCACCTCGTCGTCATCCCCTCCTTCTGGCGCGACGACAAGACCGCCGAGATCCTGGAACCGCCCGAGCTGACCACCGAGCAGTGGGTCCACCTGACCAAGGGCATGGAACGCCTCGGCCACGAGGTCAAGGAGACCTACGGCCTCGACATCGTCGTCCATCCGCACGCCGACACCCACATCGACACCGAGGACCACGTCGAACGCTTCCTCGACTCCACCGACTCCGAACTGGTCAACCTGTGCCTGGACACCGGGCACTACGCCTACTGCGGCGGCGACAGCGTCAAACTGATCGAGACCTACGGCGAGCGGATCGGCTATCTGCACCTCAAGCAGGTCGATCCGGCGGTCCTCGCCGAAGTGGTCGCGGACGGGCTGCCGTTCGGGCCGGCCGTCCAGCGCGGGGTGATGTGCGAACCGCCGTCCGGCGTACCGGAGCTGGAGCCGGTGCTGGTGGCCGCGCAGCGGCTGGGGGTGGACCTGTTCGCCATCGTGGAGCAGGACATGTACCCCTGCGACCCGGACCGGCCGCTGCCCGTCGCCGTACGCACCCGGCGTTTCCTGCGGTCCTGCGGGGCGTGAGGGGGCGCTCCCGCGAGGTGTGAGCGGGCGGTTTCCGCGAGGGTGCGAGCGGGCGGCCTCGCGGGAGGTGAGCGGGCGGTTCCGGCGGGGCGTGTGCGAGGCGGCGCCGGGACGGGGAGCCCGCCCGAGCTCGCTCACGCCCGCCCTACGCCCGTGACCTTGCCGCGCTACAGTCGGCCCGGTAAGAGAACCGAGCGCCATGTCCCACGCCGGCGACCCGGCGGCGCAGTGTCGGACACGCCCTTTGACGGGGAGCACCATGAGCACACCGCGGGATTTGATGATCGTCGCCCTGGACGTGGCGCCCAGCCGGCCCCTGGGACGCGGAGACCTCTCGCTCGCCCTGGCCGGCGCCGAGGCCTACGACCTGCTCCGGACCGGGACCGTCCGGCTGCGGGGCGACCGTCTCGCGCCCCTGACCGGCCCCGGCCCGGACCGTCTCGCGCCCCTGCCCCCTCCCGGCCCGCAGGACGGTCTGCTGGCCGAGGCCGCCGCCGCGCTCGTGCGGGAGGAGCCGTACGAGCCGCTGCCGGACTGGCTCTGGCGGCGCGGCCGCGGCCTGTCGTCGGCGTATCTCGCCGCGCTGGAGGCGGAGGGCCAGATCACCTGGGAGCGCAGCCGCTGGCTGCCTTTCCGGGGCGGACGCACCGTGCTCAGCGACACCGAGGCCCGGCGGCGGGCGGCGTACCGGTGGGCGGCGGACGAACCGGTGCTGCTCGCGCTGGCCGCGGCCGTCGGGATCCGCGAGGAACTGACCCCGGCGGACCCGGCGGTCACCGACGACACGGCCCTCACAGTCCTGGCCGCCGTCCACGACGCGGTGATGGAACTGGAGGCCGTACGCCAGCGCCGCGCGCTCGAGGCCGCGGCCTTCGCGAACGTGTGGCGGGGCGCGTGAGCCGGACCGCCGGGGCCGCCGGGCGGCATCGGGCGCGCCGCCGGAGTCCCGTCAGAGGCTGATCGCGTACACCTTGCGCAGCGCCTCGTGCACCGTCCACGTCGTACGGTCGCCCGCGCGCAGCACCGCCAGGTCCCCGGGCCCGACGCGCAGGGTGGGGCCGCCCTCGACCTCGATGGTCGCCGAACCGCTGAGCACCACGAACATCTCGTCCGCCTCCGTGTCGGTGACGACGCCGGGGGTGATCTGCCAGATGCCGCGCACCTGGCGGCCGTCCGCCGACTCGTGCACGACCTTGCCGGTCACCTCGGGCGCCCCGGAGACGATCTGCTCCGGGTCGAGCGGTTCGGGCACGAGGTCGGCGTCGGGCACGTGGAGCGAGAAGCTGGCGAGCGGGAAGCTGTCGGTCATGCGCCGACCCTAACGGCGGCCACCGCCCGCGCGACCTGGACAGAGTGTGGGGGAGCGGGCCACCGGGACGGACACTTCGTCGTGCGCTCGGAGGATACGGAGTGAGCGCACCGCACCGCTGCCGCGCGGCCGAGCGCGCCACGTCGCCGTCTCGCTGCCCGACGCACTGCGCCGGTGTCGCGCCGCCCGGACGCACCGCACCGCTGCCGCGCCGCCCGGACGCACCGCACCGCTGGCGCACCGCTGCGGGCCGTGCGCCGCTGCGGACCGTGCGAAGTGGCGGCCGTCGGCGGCCCGGGTGATCGTTGAGGGGACCGTCCCCGCACGCCACGCCCGCGAAGAGAGCAGCCCATGGCGGACCTCACGGCGGCCGGCGCTCGGCGGCCGGCGCACGACGCCCGTTCCATGCTGCTGTTCGGCGGGGTCTACGGGGCCGTGGTGGCCAGCGCGATGGTCGCCGCGCTCACCTTCCACGGCCACGAGTCCGGCGCGAGCCGCCGCTACGACGCCGCCTGGCTGCTGGTGACGGCGTTCGCGTCCGCCCTCGCGCACGGCTACGCCCACTACATCGCGGACCGGGGCCCGCACCGCCGCGGGCAGGTCCTGCGCGCCCTGGCCGCCGAGTGGCCGCTGGTGGCGGCGATGCTGCCCACCGTCCTGATCCTGGCGGGCGCGGGCTGGGGCTGGTGGCCGGCCGACGGCGTGGAGTACCCGGCCTTCACGCTCAACATCACCCTGCTGTTCGTCCTCGGCCTGCTCTCGGCCCGCTGGGCGGGCCGCCGCTGGACGATCGCGCTGGCGACGGGTGTGGGAGACGCCCTGCTGGGGCTGTTCGTGGTCGTGGCCAACGCGATCATCAAGTAGCGGGGGAGCGCGGGGCGTCCGGGTCCCGAGGGCGCCACCGGTGGTGCGTACGGTGCCGGACGGGGTATCCGCGACACCGAAGGTGCGGTGCGAACTGGCCTGCGACGCCCTTTGGTTGGGCATCGCCCCGCTGGAGGCGGCAGCCGCCGGGCGCCACACCGCAGGTGCCGCCGGCCGTCCGAGGGGGACGGCCGGCGGCACCCTGCTCACGCTGTGCGCATCCGCAAACTACTTGAGTAACGCAACGATATGGTAGGCTGGGACGCATGCCCATTGCATCATCGCCGACCGGACCCGTCTCACCCGAGGTGGCCGAGATCGAGCGAGCGCTGACCCGGATCACCTATCTGAGCACGCGGGCCCGGCAGCACGAGAAGCTGATGGGCCTGGCGGGCGTTCCGCTGGACCGCGCGGCCGTGGCGCTGCTGCGCCAGATCGCCGACTCCGAACCGCAGCGCCCCGGCGAACTGGCCAACCGCCTCGGCGTGGAGGCCTCCCATGTCACCCGGACGGTGCAGCAGCTGGAGAAGTCCGGCTACGTCACCCGGGTCCCCGACCCGGACGACCGGCGCGCGCAGCGCATCCGGCTCACCGAGGCGGGCCGGGACGCCATCGCCCGGATCCGCGAGGTGGGCGCCCGCGGCATGGAGGCCGCCCTGTCCGGCTGGTCGGCCGGCGAACTGCACCAACTCGCCACCCTGTTCCACCGCATGGTCGACGACTTCGTCGCGTACGCCAAGGACGTGGACCCGGAGTCCGAACCCGCCCCCGAACCGACCGCGAGCCCCCGCTGAGCATCCGCCGGCCGTGACCCGCGCGGGGGCACCCGCTCGCGTGCGGTAAGGTTTACCTGCGCGTTCGCACGGTTCACCGCACGAACGCATCGGGACGTGGCGCAGCTTGGTAGCGCACTTGACTGGGGGTCAAGGGGTCGCAGGTTCAAATCCTGTCGTCCCGACTCGTGAGAGTCGCAGATCAGGGCCGGTTTCGGAGGCATCCGGAACCGGCCTCGGTCGTTCCCGGGGCCAGGGTGGTCCGGGCGACGCCCTCGCCCTGTCACGCCGGTACCCGCCGGACCGGCGCGCCGCTACGGCGCCCGGGTGCGCCCCGCTCGCCGATCGGCTGTGGCGCCCGTGGTGCGGACGGTGAGCCCGACACGTATCTGGTCTGGCAGGAGGCCGCGAAGCCCCGGCACGGCGTCCCCATGCTCGGAGTGCAGCTCTTCGAGCGGGCGGCCGAGCGTGCGGTCGCCCGCGGCGCGCGCTCCATCGAGGCGACCGTGTCGGCCGACAACAAGGCCATCATCATGGTGCTGAAGAAGTGCGCCAAGCGGTACCGGGCCCCCGTGCACACCGAAGTGCTGTTCCCGGCCTCCCTCTTCCCCGAGGCCCACCACGACGAGGTGCCCTACCGGATCGGCCCGATCGAGCCGACCCCCGGCTGAGCGGCGAGCGTTTCCGTCGAGGGGGTCTCACCGCGCGCGTGCCTCACCCCACTCCGCGGAAGGTGTTGCGGTACGCGCGCGGTGACACGCCCAGCGCTTCCCGGAAGTGCTGGCGCATCGCCGTTCCCGTGCCGAAGCCGGCCTCGGCCGCGATCCGGTCCACGGGCTCGTCCGTGCGTTCCAGCAGCCGGCGGGCGTACTGCAGGCGCTGTTGGCCGAGCCACTGCATCGGTGTCATCCCCGTCTCCTGACGGAACTTGCGGGTCAGCGTCCGCACGCTCGTCGCCGCCCGGCACGCCAGGTCCTCCAGGGTGAGGGCCTCATCCAGGTGTTCGAAGGCCCAAGCGCGGGCGGCGGCGGTGGAGCTCCCGTCGGGTTCGGGCACCGGGCGGTCGATGTACTGGGCCTGGCCGCCCTCGCGGTGCGGGAGGACCACGGTGCCGCGCGCGACGGTGTTGGCGACGTCGGCGCCATGGTCGCCGCGGATCATGTGCAGGCACAGGTCGATTCCCGCGGCGACGCCCGCGGACGTCAGCACACCGTTGTCGTCGGTGTACAGCACGTCGGGGTCGACGTCGATCTCCGGGTACAGGGCGGCCAATTCGGGACACGACTTCCAGTGCGTGGTCGCCCGGCGGCCCGCGAGCAGGCCGGCCGCCGCCAGCACGAACGATCCCGTGCAGATGGACGCCAGTCGGGCCGTCGGGGGGATCTCCGCGAGGGCGGCCCGGACGAGCGGGCTCAGCCGACCGCGCCGCTGCGGGCGGTAGTCCTCGACCGCCGCGGGCACGATCACCGTGTCCGCGGCGCGCAACGCCTGCGGCCCATACGGCACGTTGACGGTGAAGTCCGCGTCGGTGGAGACCTCGCCCGGTTCCACGGCACACGTCACGACCGAGTACAGAGGCCGGCCGTCGGCGTCCGTCGCGGTCCCGAACAGGCGGTGCACGATCCCCAGTTCCATGGGCAGCAGACCGGAACGCACGAGAACCGCCACCCTGTGCACAGACTCATCGCTCACCGTCATGACCGGATTCTTTCACTACCTGTCCAGACGGCCAGTGGTTCCGGCGCCCCTCTCGCCGAAGGATGGAACACATGGATGACACGATCGGCCAGCAAACCAAGGATTCCGGGCACCGCGCCTGGTGGGCAGCCGCCGTCGCCGGAGTGGCGATCGTCGTCGCGGGCGCCTTCTCCACGATGCCGGGCATCCTGCAGGACCCGTTGCGCGAGGAGTTCCACTGGTCCCGCGGCTCCATCGGCCTGGCGGCCTCGGCCAACATGGTCCTCTACGGGCTCACGGCCCCCTACGCGGCCGCCCTGATGGACCGGTTCGGAATCCGCCGGGTCGTCGTCGCGGCCCTCGGCACCGTCGCGGCCGGGGCGATGCTCACCACGACGATGAGCGCCGCCTGGCAGTTCACGCTCTTCTGGGGCTTCCTGGTCGGCCTCGGCACCGGATCGCTGTCGATGACCCTCGGCACCACCGTCACCAACCGCTGGTTCACCGCCCGCCGGGGCCTGGTGACCGGTATCCTCTCCTCCGGCAGCGTCCTGGGACAGATGGTCTTCCTGCCCGCCCTCTCCTGGACCATCGACCACTACGACTGGCGGCCTGCCCTCGTCACCCTCGCCCTCGCCGCCGTCGCGGTCACCCCGCTGGTCCATCTGGTCCTGCGCGACCACCCCGCCGACATCGGGCGGCGCCCTTACGGCGGCGACACCTTCGTCCCCCGCCCCGAACCCGTTCCCGGCGCCGCCCGCCGCACCGTGACCGTGCTGCGCGACGCCGCGCGCACCGTGCCCTTCTGGCTGCTCGCCGGTACGTTCGCCATCTGCGGAGCGTCCACCAACGGCATCATGTGGACCCACTTCGCCCCCGCCGCCCACGACCACGGCATGCCCGTCACCACGGCCTCCACCCTGCTGGCGTTCATCGGCGTCTTCAACGTCGTCGGCACGATCGCCTCCGGCTGGCTCACCGACCGACGGGACGCCCGCCGGCTCCTCGCCGCCTACTTCCTGCTGCGGGGCCTGCTCATGGTGAGCCTGCCGCTGATCATGACGGCGACCGTCAGCCCGCCCATGCTGGTCTTCGTGGCCGCCTTCGGCCTGCTCGACCTGGCGACCGTGCCCCCGGTCATCGCCCTGTGCCGGACCTTCTACGGCGACGACAGCGCCATCGTCTTCGGCTGGACCAACGCGGCCCACCAGATCGGCGCGGCGGCGGCATCTTTCCTCGGTGGTGTGGCTCGTGACGCGTTCGGCACCTACGATCCCGTCTGGCTCGCCCTGGGCGCCGCCTGCGCGGCCGCCGCCCTGCTGTCCCTGAGCATCCGTGTCCGCCCCGCGCCCTCACCGCCCTCCTCGGCCGCGGACGAGACCGACGAGAAGACGCACGCGTCGTCGGCCGCGCGGCAGTGACGGCGGCCGCGGGCGGCTGGAGGCGCACCTCCCGGCGTCCCGACCAGTGAGACGTGATGCAGAGGCCGTGTCGGAGCATCCGGCGCGGCCTCCAGCCATGTCCCCGCGCCTTTCCCCGGGCCGCCTGCGGTCGTTCCGCTGCGGGAGCCGTCCTTCGGGCCCCCGCGCCCGTCTCACCCACCGGACGGCGGCGTGCGCTCCTCTTGACTGGCGCCCGGGGCGGCATGACACTCCAGTGAGGAATCCTAGTGAACAGGTAGGGAATCATGGGGCGCCTTGAGCCGGTCACCGGCCGTGCGAGCCGCAGCCGTACGGCGCGGCCCTCCTCCCCGCGCACCGCGTCCTCGCGCATCTCCTCCCCGCGCACCGCGCCCCTGCTCACCTCCCGCCGTCACATCGATCTGCTGCGCGTCTGCAGCGCCATCCCGCTGGGCTGATCGCGGGGCGGCGCCCCCGCCGGCCCGGCCGCCGCGGCCGTCACGACTCCGTCATCGCTTCCGCAGCGCGCGCGTCCGCGCGCCCGTACCCGGGGAGACCCATGTCCGTCACACCGCAGGCCGCCCACCCCGTCGCCCGGACCGCCCCCGCCTTCCGGGGCCGTATCGGCCGGGACCCGCGCAGCGGCCACTACGCCGTGCCGCGCCGCTACCGCCTCCATCTGTCCACCGCCTGCCCGCAGGGGCTGGCCATCGCCGTCACGCACAGCCTGCTCGGCATCGGCGACACCTGTCCGGTGACCCTCCTGCCCGCCGTCCCCGACTGTCCCGGCGGGCACACGGCACTGCGCCCGCTGTACGAGGCGAGCGCCCACCGCTACCAGGGGCCGGCCCTGGCGCCGGTGCTCAGCGACGACTGGTCCGGCCGGATCGTCAGCACCCACGCCCCCGACATCATGCGCGACCTGGACGAGCACTTCGGCGACGGCCGGGCCGCCCTCTACCCGACCGCCGCGGCGGCCGGCATCCGCGCCGTCGAGCGGCTGTGCGCGCAGGACGTCGACGAGGCCGCGCAGCGCGCCGGCCGGGCCGACGCCGCGCCCGAAGAGCGCGCCGAGGCGCTGGCGGCACTGCTCGGCGCACTGGGCCAACTGGACCGGCTGCTCACCGGGAACGAGTATGTGACGGGCGATCAACTCACCGCCGCCGACGTGGTGTTGTGGGTGGCGCTGGTCCAGCTCGACACCGTGCACCGCCATCACCTCGACGCCCGCGCCGTGCACCGCGTCGCCGACCACCCGGCCCTGTGGGCGCACGCCCGCCGGCTCACCGCCCACCCCGCCTTCGGCGCCCACCTCGACCTCGACGGCATCGCCCGCCGGCACCACGCCGGCTGCCGGGGCCTGGAGGCCGCCGGCTCGGCCGTCCAGATCCTGGACTGGGACGCCCACGCCGACGCCGCCCGACGCGCCCACCGGCCCTGATCGTCTCATCGGGCGTTCCATCAGGTGGACGACCGTTGACTTCGGCGGGGACGCCTGACTTACTTACGCCAGAACGGTCATGAGCGTCAGCGACAAGCCCTGGCTCGCTGACCGGCAACCCTCGCGCCGCGGTGGGGTGCCCCAGGTGACGACCGGACCGGACGACGATTCGGTAAGCGCGAGGGCCCCACGGGGCCGGAACGGTGACAGGTGACGGACATGTACGCAGCTCCCCGGACGGCCCCGCGCCGCCCCCAGGGCTGCGTACCCCCCGCCGCCCAGCTCCTCGTCGCCAACCGCGCCGTCGACCTGCTCCGGGTCAACAGCGCCCTGTGTACGGCGTCCGGCCGCAGCCGGGGCTGACGACCCACCGCAGCCCCCGGCTCCCCGACGAACACCGCCCGAGCGGTGTGCCGTTGTCCGCCCAGCCCCCGGTCCCGTACGTCCCTGGCGCGCCGCCCCGTCCGCGAAACGTTTCCCCGTTTCCGCGGTGCCGTGGGCCGCCCCACCACGACGGGTCCCGGGTCCCCGACTCCGCTGGAGCCGCCATGAGTGAACCCCCGGGGGCCGTCGTGTCCCTCGACGCCGCAGCCAAGATCCCCGATCCGTCCGCCGGGGCCGCCACCGGCCTCGCCGCCGGCGAACCCGCCCGCCCCGCGCACGCCCAGCGCGTCCAGCCGCTGCGCCGGCCCGGCCGGTGGATCGCCACCGCCGTCGTCCTCGTCCTGGCCGCCCAGTTCGTCCACGGGCTGGCGACCAACAAGTTCTACCAGTGGGACCGCTTCGCCTACTGGTTCACCCGCCCGACCATCCTCGACGGCCTCCTCGTCACCCTGGAGGTCACCGCCCTCAGCGCCGTGCTCGGCCTGCTCGGCGGCGTACTGCTCGCGCTGGCCCGGCTCTCCCGCAGCCCCGTCCTGCGCGCGGTCGGCTGGCTGTACGTGTGGGCGTTCCGCTCCATCCCGCTGATCGTCGTCCTGATCTTCCTCTACAACTTCTCCGCGCTCTACCAGACCCTCAGCGTCGGCGTCCCCTTCGGCCCGGCCTTCTTCCGCTTCGACGAGTCCCGCCTGGCCACCGACATGGTCGTCGCCGTCGTCGGACTCAGCCTCAACGAGGCCGCCTACGCAGCCGAGGTCGTCCGCGGCGGCGTCCTCTCCGTCGACCAGGGCCAGCACGAGGCCGCCGCCGCCCTCGGCCTGCCCCGCGGCTACCGCTTCACCCGGATCGTCCTCCCGCAGGCCCTGCGCTCCATCGTGCCCAACTACGTCAACCAGCTCATCGGCCTGGTCAAGGCCACCTCGCTCGTCTTCTACGTCTCCCTGCTCGACCTGTTCGGCACCGCCCAGACCATGGGCTCCACCTACCCCGGCGACATCGTGCCGCTGCTGCTGGTGGTCACCGTCTGGTACCTGATCCTGACCAGTCTCTTCTCCGTCGCCCAGTTCTACGTCGAGCGCCACTACGCCCGCGGCGCCACCCGCACCCTGCCGCCCACCCCCCTGCAGAGACTGCGGACCGCCCTCACCACGGCGCGCACCCGCCTGCGCAGCGAGGCCGCGATATGAGCACCGACGTCCAGATTCCCGCGGACAGCGACCGGAGCGCCCCGGCCGCCGTCGAAGTGCACGACGTGCACAAGTGGTACGGCGCCCACCGGGTGCTCAACGGCATCGACCTGACGATCCGGCCCGGCGAGGTCACCGTCGTCCTCGGCCCGTCCGGCTCCGGCAAGTCCACCCTGCTGCGGGTGATCAACCACCTGGAGAAGCCCGAGGCCGGCCATGTCAGCGTGGGCGGCGAGCCCATCGGCGTACGCCGCAACGGCAAGCGGCTGAAGGAGCTGAGCGAGCGGGTCATCCTCGCCCAGCGCAGCCGCATCGGCTTCGTCTTCCAGAACTTCAACCTCTTCCCGCACCTGACCGCCCTCGACAACGTCGCCGCCGCGCCCGTCGCCACCGGCCGTCTCGGCCGGGGCGAGGCCCGCGAACTCGCCCGGAACCTGCTGCACCGCGTCGGACTCGGCGACCGCACCGGCGCCTATCCCAGGCAGCTGTCCGGCGGCCAGCAGCAGCGCGTCGCCATCGCCCGCGCCCTCGCGCTGCGCCCCGGCGTGATCCTCTTCGACGAGCCGACCTCCGCCCTCGACCCCGAACTCGTCGGCGAGGTGCTGTCCGTCATCAAGGACCTGGCGGCCGGCGGCACCACCCTCGTCATCGTCACCCACGAGATCGGCTTCGCCCGCGAGGTCGCCGACCGGATCGTCTTCCTCGACGGCGGACGCATCGTCGAACAGGGGCCGCCCGCCCAGGTGCTGGACCACCCGAGCCACCCGCGCACCAGGGACTTCCTGAGCAAGGTCCTCTGACCTCCGCCCTCCGCCGACATCCCCACCGCGGCCCGCCGGGCCGCGCCCCCCACGCCTCATCGCCACACCCCGACAAGGACAGCCATGCCCGCCTCCCGCCTCCCCAGCCGGTTCCCGCGCCACCTCGCCGCCACCGCCGCCGTCGCCTCCCTCGCCCTGTCCCTCACCGCCTGCGGCGGCGACAGCGACGCGGCCACCACCGCCGGAAGCGCCGCGGACGGCACGGTCACCGTGGGGCAGCTGTCCAACGGCGCCGCACAGCAGACCACCCTCAAGGCGTCCGAGGTGAAGTCCCTCAACGCCGAACTGCCCGCCGCCGTACGCAAGAGCGGCAAGCTCGTCATCGGCGTCGGCGCGCTGCCGGCGGGCTTCCCGCCGCTGGCCTACGTGGGCAGCGACCAGAAGACCCTCACCGGCGCCGAACCCGACCTCGGCCGCCTCGTCGCGGCCACCCTCGGCCTTGAGCCCGAACTGCGCAACTCCACCTGGGAGAACCTCTTCGTCGGCGTCGACAGCGGCAAGGTCGACGTCGCCTTCTCCAACGTCACCGACACCGAGGAGCGCAAGAAGAAGTACGAGTTCGCCTCCTACCGGCAGGACAACCTCGCCTTCGAGGCGCCCAAGAAGAGCACCTGGAACTTCGGCGGCGACTACGAGAACCTCGCCGGCCGCACCGTCGCCGTCGGCTCCGGAACCAACCAGGAGAAGATCCTGCTGGAGTGGAAGGCGAAGCTCGCCAAGGAGGGCAAGAAGCTCACCGTCAAGTACTACCAGGACTCCAACAGCATCTACCTCGCCCTGGCCAGCGGCAAGATCGACCTCTACTTCGGCCCCAACCCCGGCATCGCCTACCACACCCGGCAGGTCGCGAACACGCCGCGCGCCACCCGCACCGCCGGCACGTTCTCCGGGGCCGGCGCCTCGCTCCAGGGCCTGATCGCGGCCACCGCGAAGAAGGACAGCGGCCTGGCCAAACCGGTCGCCGACGCCATCAACCACCTGATCGACGACGGTACGTACGCCAAGTGGCTCGCCGCCTGGAACCTCTCCAACGAGGCCGTCGCCAAGTCGCAGATCAACCCGCCCGGCCTGCCGCTCGACAACTCCTGACCCGGCGCGCCCCCCGATCCCGTAGGAAGGAAGAACCCACCCGTGTCCTCCACCCCTTCCGCACCCCTCCACCTCGCCGTGGCCCTCGACGGCGCCGGCTGGCACCCGGCCGCCTGGCGGGAGCCGGTCTCCCGACCCCGCGAGCTGTTCACCGCCGGATACTGGGCCGCTCTGGTCGCCGAGGCCGAGCGCGGCCTGCTCGACTTCGTGACCTTCGAGGACGGCCTCGGCCTGCAGTCCTCCCACCCCTTCGAACCCGACGAGCGCACCGACCAGGTCCGCGGCCGGCTCGACGCCGTCCTGACCGCCGCCCGGATCGCCCCGCTGACCCGGCACATCGGCCTGGTGCCGACCGTCGTCGTCACCCACACCGAGCCGTTCCACATCTCCAAGGCGATCGCCACCCTCGACTACGTCAGCTCCGGCCGCGCCGGACTGCGCGTCCGGGTCGACGCCCGCCCGAACGAGGCCGCGCACTTCGGCCGCCGCACCGTCCCGGCGATCGATCTGGACGATCTGCCCGCCGCCCGGGAGGCGGTGGCCGGACTCTTCGAGGAGGCCGCCGACTACGTCGAGGTCGTCCGCCGGCTGTGGGACAGCTGGGAGGACGACGCCGAGATACGCGACGTGGCCACCGGCCGCTTCATCGACCGCGACAAACTCCACTACATCGACTTCGAGGGCCGCCACTTCAGCGTCAAGGGCCCCTCCATCACCCCCCGCCCGCCGCAGGGCCAGCCGCCCGTCAGCGCCCTCGCCCACCACACCGTGCCCTACCGGCTGGTGGCGCGGCAGACCGACATCGGCTACGTCACCCCGCAGGACGCCGACGAGGCCCGCGCGATCGTCGCCGAGATCCGCGCCGAACAGGAGGCGGCCGGCCGGGACGGCGAACCGCTGCACGTCTTCGGCGACCTGGTCGTCTTCCTGGACGACGACGCCGCCACCGCGAGCGCCCGCCGCGACCGGCTCGACGAGCTGGCCGGCGAGCCGTACAGCAGCGACGCACCGGTCTTCACCGGCACCCCGGCGCAACTGGCCGACACCCTCCAGGAGCTGGCGGAGGCCGGGCTGACCGGGTTCCGGCTGCGGCCCGCCGCCGCCGGTCACGACCTGCCGGCCGTCAGCCGGAAGCTGGTGCCCGAACTCCAGCGCCGCGGCGCCTTCCGCCAGGCCTACGAGGCCGACACCCTGCGCGGCCTGCTGGGCCTGACCCGCCCCGCCAACCGCTACGCCGCCACCGTCTGAGCCGGAGGAGAGAGACGACCATGAGCAAGCCGCTCAAGCAGATCCACCTGGCCGCGCACTTCCCCGGGGTCAACAACACCACCGTGTGGAGCGACCCGGCCGCCGGCAGCCATATCGAGTTCAGCTCCTTCGCCCACTTCGCGCGCACCGCCGAACGCGCCAAGTTCGACTTCCTGTTCCTCGCCGAGGGGCTGCGCCTGCGCGAACAGGGCGGAAAAATATACGACTTGGACGTCGTCGGCCGCCCGGACACCTTCACCGTCCTCGCCGCGCTGGCCGCCGTCACCGACCGGCTCGGCCTGACCGGCACCATCAACTCCACCTTCAACGAGCCCTACGAGGTGGCCCGCCAGTTCGCCAGCCTCGACCACCTCTCCGGCGGCCGCTCCGCCTGGAACGTCGTCACCTCCTGGGACGCCTTCACCGGCGAGAACTTCCGGCGCGGCGGCTTCCTGCCGAAGGAGGAACGCTACGCGCGCGCCAAGGAGTTCCTGGCCACCGCGGGCGAACTCTTCGACTCCTGGCACGGGGACGAGATCGTCGCCGACCAGGCGACCGGAGTCTTCCTGCGCGACGCCAAGGCCGGCGCGTTCGTCCACCAGGGGCCGCAGTTCGACATCCACGGGCAGTTCGACGTGCCGCGCTCGCCGCAGGGCCGGCCGGTGATCTTCCAGGCCGGGGACTCCGAGGAGGGCCGCGAGTTCGCCGCCTCCGGCGCCGACGCCATCTTCAGCCGCTACGCCTCCTGGGACGACGGCCGCGCCTTCTACCGCGACGTCAAGTCCCGCCTGGCCAAGTACGGCCGCAGGGACGACCAGTTGCTCATCCTGCCCGCCGCCACGTTCGTGCTCGGCGACACCGACGCCGAGGCCGAGGAACTCGCCCACGAGGTGCGCCGGCAGCAGGTCAGCGGCGCGACCGCGATCAAGCACCTGGAGTTCGTCTGGAACCGGGACCTCTCCTCGTACGACCCGGAGGGCCCGCTGCCCGACATCGACCCGGACACCGGCGAGGACCACATCGCGCGCGGTCGCGCCCAGGTCCGCATGTACCGGGACCCGCTGGCCACCGCCCGGGAGTGGCGCGAACTGGCCGCCGCCAACAACTGGTCCATCCGCGACCTGGTCATCCACACCGGCAACCGGCAGACCTTCGTCGGCTCGCCCGCCACCGTCGCCAAGACCATCAACGAGTTCGTCCAGGGCGACGTCTCCGACGGGTTCATCCTCGTCCCGCACATCACCCCCGGCGGCCTCGACCCGTTCGCCGACAAGGTCGTCCCGCTCCTGCAGGAACAGGGCGTCTTCCGCGCCGACTACGAGGGCACGACCCTGCGCGACCACCTCGGCCTCGACCACCCGGACGAGGCGCGCGAGCGGCGGGTGGCGTCGTGAAGTTCCTCGCCATCACCCTGATCGTGCACCGCCCCGACCCCGTGACGGGCGTCCTCAAGTCCACCCACGAACGCTTCCGGGAAGTCCTCGACAACGCACAGCTCGCCGAGGAACTCGGCTTCGACGGCTTCGGCGTGGGGGAGCGGCACGAGCGGCCCTTCATCTCCTCCTCGCCGACGGTGGTGCTCAGCCACGTCGCCGCGCTCACCCGGCGCATCCGCCTGTTCACCGCCGTCACCACCCTGAGCCTGCTCGACCCGGTCCGCGCCTACGAGGACTACGCGACGCTCGACCACCTCTCCGGCGGCCGCCTCGACCTCATCATCGGCAAGGGCAACGGCACCGCCCAGCGCGAGCTGTTCCACGTCACACCCGAGGACCAGTGGGACCGCAACGCCGAGAGCTACGAGGTGTTCCGGCAGCTGTGGCGAAAGGACAAGGTCACCGCCAAGACCCGGTTCCGGCCCGAACTGACCGACGCCGAGGTCTGGCCGCGCCCCTACCAGCAGCCGGTCCGGGTCTGGCACGGCAGTGCGACCAGCAAGGAGAGCGTCGACCTCGCCGCCCGCTACGGCGACCCGCTGTTCTCCGCGAACGTCACCCACCCCATCGAGCCCTACGCCGAGTTGATCGACCACTACCGCGAGCGCTGGGAGCACTACGGTCACGACCCGGCCCGCATCGCCGTCGGTGCGGGCTCGGCCGGCCTCTACGTCGCCCGCACCTCCCAGGAGGCCCTGGACGCCTACCGGCCCGTCTTCGAGAGCAACCTGGCGTTCCAGCGCGAGCACGGCCTGCCCGTCGTCTTCGAGACGCTGGAGGACTACGCGGAACGCAGCTCCGCGCTGATCGGCAGCCCGCAGCAGGTGATCGAGAAGGTGCACCGCTACCACGAGCGGTTCGGGCACACCGTGCTGCATGTGCAGGCGGACGCGAGCGGGCTGACCGACGCCCAGCACCGGGACTCGCTGGAGCTCTTCCAGGGCGAGGTCGCGCCCGTGCTGCGCACCGAGATACCCGACCCGCCGTTCGCCTGGGGGCCGGTGTCCGCCGAGCCCGGAGCGCCTGCGCAGGAGCCCGTCTCCGGTGCGTCCGTGTCCGGGGAGGCCGCTTCGCGGCAGCCCGCGTCCCTGTCCGCCACCGCCCGCTGAGGAGGCCCGCGTTGTCCTTCCCCACCCCCCTCGGCGTCCTCGACCTGGTGCCGGTCCCGTCCGGCGCCACGGCCGGCGAGGCCCTGCGCAACTCCCTCGACCTCGCCCGGCAGGCCGAGCAACTCGGGTACGCCCGCTACTGGTTCGCCGAGCACCACCTCAACCCGGGCGTGGCCGGCACCTCGCCCGCGGTGCTCCTCGCGCTGACCGCCGCCGCCACCTCCACCATCCGGCTCGGCTCCGGCGCCGTACAGCTCGGGCACCGCACCGCGCTGTCCACGGTCGAGGAGTTCGGCCTGATCGACGCGCTGCACCCGGGCCGCCTCGACCTGGGCCTCGGCCGCTCGGGCGGCCGTCCGTCCGGGGAGACGGAGACCCCGGCGACGGTCACGCCCGTCGTGGACGGCCGCGCCCCGAACGGTCTGCTCATCCCGCCCCGGTTCTCCTTCGAACGCCTCCTCGGCTCGCCGCGGATCGCCCTGCAGCGCCGGCTGCTCCAGCTGCCGGGCGCCGAGTCCCAGGACTACGCCGAGCAGATCGACGACCTTCTGGCCCTGCTGGCGGGCGCCTACCGCTCCCCGGAGGGCGTGGAGGCGCACGTGATCCCCGGCGAGGGCGCCGAGGTGGAGGTGTGGGTCCTGGGCAGCAGCGGCGGGCAGAGCGCGCGGGTCGCGGGCCGCCGGGGCCTGCGTTTCGCCGCGAACTACCACGTCAGCCCCGCCACCGTGCTGGAGGCGGTGGACGGCTACCGGTCGTTCTTCCAGCCCTCCGACCACCTCGACAAGCCCTACGTCAGCGTCTCGGCCGACGTGGTGGTCGCCGAGGACGACGCCACGGCCCGGGAACTCGCCGCAGGCTACGGGCTGTGGGTGCGCAGCATCCGCACCGCCGAGGGCGCGATCCCGTACCCGACGCCCGAGGAGGCGCGCGGCCACGAGTGGAGCGAGGAGGATCAGGAGCTGGTCCAGGACCGCCTCGACACCCGGTTCGTGGGCTCCGCGGGCCGCGTCGCCGACCAGCTGGAACAACTGCGCGACGCGACGGGCGCGGACGAACTCCTCGTCACCACCATCACCCACGACCACGCCGCCCGGGTGCGGTCGTACGCACTCCTGGCCGAGGAGTGGAGCAGGCGGTGAGGAACGGCGGGGCGGAACCGCGACCACCGACGGTCCCCGGCCCGCCCTCCCCGCCCGGCCGGGCCTGCCCGGCCCGAGGCCTTCCGGCAGGGCGCACTCGCCGGACCGGCCGCGCTCCCGGCCCGACGAGCCGCCCGGCGCTGGCGCGCTCCCGGCCGGGCGGGCTGCCTCACGCGGTCGCGCCCCCGTCCGCCCGGCCGGGCGCCCCGCCCGAACGGCACCTTGCCCGGCCGATGGCCTGACGGCCGGCACCCTGGCCGGTAGGTGGCTTGTCCGGCCGGTGCTCTGCCTGGCCGGTGTCTTGTCCGGCTGGCGGTCTGTCCGGTCGGTGCCGCGCCGGGGCGGCGTCCTGCCTGGCCGGTGGCCTGTCTGACGGGTGCCGCGCGCGGTAGGTGGCCTGGCCGGTAGGTGGTGCCCGGCCGGTGCTCTGCCTGGTCGGCGTCTTGCCCGGCCGATGGTCTGCCCGACCGGTGCCGTGCCCGGTCGGTGGCTTGGCCGATCGGCGCGGTACCCGGCCGGGCGCCCTGCCCGGCTGAGGTCTGCCCGTCCGGTGCCGTGCCCGGTAGGTGCCTGGCCGGTCGGCGTCGTGCCCGACCGGTGGCCTGCCCGGTCGGCGTCCTGCCCGGCGGCGACCTGCCTGCCCGGCGGCGACCCGCGCGCTCGGCGGACCGTCGTGGGCGATGCCCCGTCGCGGCCCCGTGCCGCTGGCCCTGCCGCCGTCGGGTGGTTCAGGCCGCGCCGAAGGCTGTGAAGGCCCAGCCCGTCGCCAAGTGGGTGGCGTCGGCCGGCAGGGCCGCGCGGGCGTCGCGCAGGGCCTCGGCCAACGAGCGACCCGCGGCGATCCCCTGGTGCAGGGCCAACATCAGCGGCACCACCGCCTCGTCGTTGACCGGCGCGCTGCACGCCACCACCCCGGCCGTGCCCAGCGGCAGCAACGCCGTGACCAGGCCGAGGAGTTCGTCCGCGCCGACCGACGCGAACCGGGCCGTGTCGCAGCAGGACAGGATGAGCCGGTACGGGCTGCGGTCGAGGCGTTCGAAGTCGTGCACGATCAGCGGACCGTCGGCCATGCCCAGCGACGAGAACAGCGGACTGTCCGCGCGGAAGACGCCGTGCGCGGCGATGTGCGCGAGCGCCGCCCCGTCCAACTCCCGCAGCACGCGCGAGGCATGGGCGCCGTCGCCCTCCAGGACGACCGGAGCGCCGTACCGCCCGGCCAGCTCGGGCACCTCCGCGCCGCCGGTCGCCAGACCCGGCCCGCGCACCAGCACCCGGCGCCCGGAGCGCGGCGGTTCGGTCTCCCGCGCCCGCAGCCAACTGCTCGCCGACGGCGACACGCTCAGCACCCGCTCCCGCAGCGACGGCAGCAGCGCCCACGGCACCCGGTGCAGCGAACCCGGCGGCACCACCACGACCGGCCCGTCGCCCAACTCCCGTACGGCCGGGCCGAGCAGCAGCTCCTCCAGACGCCGGCCCGCCGCCTCCACCAGCGGCAGCCGGGCCGCCGCCCCGGGATGGGCCAGCCGCCGCAGCCCCGCCTGCACGTGCTCGGCCTCCAGCACCGCGTCGGCCAGCCGCCCGGCCGTGAAGCGCCGTACCCGGCCGCGCCCGCACAGCAGCACGTGCACCCGCCCGTCCAGCACGGCCAGTTCGACCAGCCGTGCCTCGCCGAGCCGGTCCAGCAGCCGCCCCGGCTCGAACCGGTCGCCGCCGCCGGGCGCGGCCCCGCGCAGCCGCAGGGTGCGCGAGCGGATCTCCCGCTCCAAACGCCGCTGTTCGCGCTCCAGCGCCACCACCGGCGGCCCGTCCCGGCGAGCCGCCTCCGCGCGGGCGGCGATCTCCCGGAACGCGGTCAGCGCGCTCAGCAGCGCGGGGTCGGCCGGCGGCCGGGTGGGCGGCGCGGACAGCACCGTGGCCCGCCACCGCTCGCTCCACACCAGCAGCCGCCGCGGCCGCCCCGAGGCGGCCGCCGCCTCCTGCGCCAGCGCGGCCAGCTCGGCGCCCTGCGCGGCCGCCCGCGCCCGCAACTCCGAGGCGCCCAGCGTCATCCGGTGGTCGTCCAGCACGTCGAGACCGCGCCGGCACGCCTCCAGTACCCCCCGGCCCGAGCCGGCCGCCCGCGCCCGCAGCGCCTGCGCCGCCCAGCCCGTCATCCGAGCCAGCGGCGGACCGCCGTGCCGGCTGCGGGCCGCCCGCGCCAGATGCCGCTCTGCCTCCGCCGACCGGCCGAGCGCCAGCGCGATCCGGCCCGCCAGCAGCGACGCCTCGGGAGCGGCCGGCGATCCGAAGGCGGCCAGGTCCTCGGCGACCGCGGCGGCGTCCGCGACCAGCCGCCCCGAACGGCGCCCGGCCGCGGCCCGCGCCTCGATCAGCACCAGCCGGGCGTGCGTCTCCCACCAGGTGCGCCGCTGCCCCGCGAACAGCCGCACCGCCACCGCCGCCCGGGCGGTCGCCGTGTGCGGGTCGTCCGCGAGGCGGGCCGCCCGCGCCGCCGCCAGCAGCAGTTCCGCCTTGCGGGTGGACTGGCCGCCGAGCCGGTCCAGTTCGGCGATCGCCGCGTCCGCCTCGGCCAGCGCCTCGGGGGCCAGCCCGGCCGCCATCAGCACCTCGCAGCGCCGGATGTTCAGCATGAACGTCGGCGTGCCCAGCTTCGCGTACCGCTCCTCGGCCTCGTCCAGCAGCCGCAGCGCCGCCGGGATGTCGCCCTTGCGGAACGCCGCGAGCCCCCGGCTCTCCACCGCGTCCGCCTTGTCGTGCTCCTGGCCGGTGGTGTCCCACAGCGCCTCGGCCGCCGTGAAGTCGGCGTCCGCCCGCTCCACCGCCCCCAGCGCCAGATGCACCGTGGCCCGCAGGGTCAGCGCCCGCGCCGTCCAGATCACGTCGTCCGCCTGCCGCAGCACCGGCACCGCGCGCCGTACGTCCTCCAGCGCCTCGCGGTGCCGGCCCAGCACCCACCACACGTACGCCCGCCGGAACAGCACCCGCGCCCGGGTGTGCCCGGTGCCGCGCGCCACCCCCCGCTCGAACGCCGCGAGGCCCAGCCGGGTCCGTCCCGCGTGCACCAGCGCCACCCCGAGCGTGGCCAGCACGTCGGCCTCCCGCTCGGCCGAATCGGCCCGGGCGGCCAGATCGCGGGCCCGCCGCAGATGCCGCAGCGCCAGGCGCATGTCGCCGAAGTCCCGCTGCCAGATGCCGATCACCTGGTGCGCCACCGAACCGTGCAACGGCGGCGGCCCGGCCGCCAGCAGGCCGCGGGCCCGCTCCAGCGCCTCGCCGGGGGCGGCGAACACCATCGGCAGCAGATCGAGGGCCGAATCGCTGCTTCCCGCTGTCACCCCTCGGATGGTAGTGGTCGGCGCGACACCGCCGCACCGGCCGCAGCTGTATCAATCCGGCCGTCCCAGACTCTGACTGACGACCGCCGCCCACCGGGAGGACACTCCATGGCGCCCCAGCGATTCCACGAGCAGTTCGACCAGATCCAGCGCTCGATGCCCGACGTCCCCCTGGCGATGGGCCCGGACGACGCCGCCGAGTTCCTCTACGAGAAGGGCGTCGTCCTCGCCCGCGACGGCGAGGAGGCCCGCCTCGTCGAGGACGCCGTCCGCGGCCACTTCACCGCCACCGAGGGCCTGTCCGCCGACCGGGTGCGCCGGGCCGGCCCGGACACCAACCGCACCGGCGTCACCCGCATCCAGGTCGGCGACCCCGGCCAGGGCGGCCGCGACGGCGACCACGCCGTCGCCCACGCGCTGCGCGCCCTGCGCCCGCACGAGGGCCGGGCCGGCCGGCGCCTGGTCAGCCGCAACCACGTCGTGTCGATCACCTCGGTCAACGCCTGCCCCGGCGACGAGCCCGTGCCCGCCCCGCGCCGCCGCGGCGTCAACCCCGCGCCCGCCGGCACCCCCTACGACGCCGCCACCGCCGTGGGCGTCCTCGTCATCGACACCGGCCTCATGAGCGACCACGGCTCCGTCCCGCTGCTCGCCCACGTCCGCGGCGACGCGCAGCTCCAGGAGACCGACGAGCACGGCGTCCTCCAGCAGTACGTCGGACACGGCACGTTCATCGCCGGACTCGTCGCCGCCGTCGCCCCCAACACCGACATCACCGTCCGCGGCACCCTCAACGACGCCGGCGCCATCCTGGAGTCCGAGTTCGGGCACAAGCTCTTCGAGGCCGTCGAAGCGGACGGCTGGCCCGACATCATCAGCCTCTCCGCCGGCACCTCCAACGGCCGCACCGACGGCCTCCTCGGCATCGACGCGTTCATGCGCGAACTGCGCGCGCGGGGCACCCTGTTGGTCGCCGCCGCCGGCAACAACGCCAGCGCCACCCCGTTCTGGCCCGCCGCCTACGCGGGCCTGCCCGAGTACGCCGACACCGTGCTCTCGGTGGGCGCGCTGCGCGGCGACGGCGAACACGGCGCCTGCTTCAGCAACCACGGCGCCTGGGTCACGGCGTACGCCCCCGGCGAGCGGCTCACCGGAGTCCTCACCGGCTTCACCGCCCCGGTGCCCTACGTCTACCAGCACTCCACCTACGACGCCTGCCGGTTCGGCTTCGCCTACGCCTGCACCTGCCAGTCCCCGCGCCACACCGGCCTGTTGAGCGAGGGACAGGACAACGGCTCCGCCAAGGCGGACCAGGTGATGTTCGAGGGGTACGCGCACTGGAGCGGGACCTCCTTCGCCACCCCCGTCGCCGCCGGCATGGTGGCCGCGCACATGACCGCGCACCGGGAGCGCGACGCCCGCGCGGCCCGGCGTGAACTCCTGGCCGCCAACACCGAGTACGCCGAGGTGCGCGGAGCGCACGTGCCCGCGCTGCGCCCGCCGACCTGGCGCCCGGCCACCGTCGCCCGGCTCGCCCCGCGGCCATGAGGACCACGGCCATGAGGACCACGGCCATGACGGCCGCCCGCCCGGCGCGCACCGTCACCCTCGCGAGGACCGGAGCCCTCCCCTCCACGGCGTACGATGGCTTGCCGTACCCGAGAGGTGAGTCCGTGGACCGTGCAGATGTCGGCGCGCTCGTCCGGTCCGCAGTCGACGGCGACGCGGCGGCCTGGAAAGCGCTGGTGGAGGGGCTGAGCCCGCTGGTGTGGTCGGTGGTGCGCGCGCACCGGCTCTCCGACGCCGACGGGCACGAGGTCTACCAGACCGTGTGGCTCCGCTTCGCCCAGCACCTCGCACGCATCCGCGAACCCGACAAGGCGGGCTCCTGGCTCGCCAGCACCGCCCGCAACGAGTGCCTGAGGACCCTGCGAAGCCTGAGCCGGCTCACGGTGACCAGCGATCCGCGCCTGCTCGACCGGGTCAGCGAGGAGAGCACCCCCGAACAGGCGGTGCTGGAGTCCGAGGAGGCCGCCGCGCAGAGCGAGCGGATCCGCAGACTGTGGCAGGAGTTCGAGGAACTCGGCGACCGCTGCCGCCAGTTGCTGCGCGTGCTGATCGCCTCGCCGCCGCCGAGCTACCAGGAGGTGTCGG
>NZ_JAIOAB010000031.1 GCF_019890635.1 Streptomyces sennicomposti | reverse complement strand
GGGTGGTGGGGGCTGTGCAGCGGGCGCGGCCGATCCAGCCGCCGAACGTCCCGGTGATCGGGTGCCCGCCGGGGCAGTGCGCGCGCCAGGGCTGTTCCGCCTCCACCGACAGGCGATGCGCGGCCCGGGGCACCAGCAGCCCGGTGCCCGTACCCCACAGGGCGGCGAGGACGATCAGCAAGACGCGCACGCGGGGACCCTAGTGCGGACGGGACGCGCGGGTCATGGGCCCGTGGACCCATGTGAGCCCGACGGCGGTACGGCTACGGTCGGTCGGGATCGGGAGTGGCACCGGGGGGACCTCCGCAGCAGACCGGGAAGGCGGCCGAGGTGGCAGGACGCTGGCAGGACGGACGGGGACGGCTGATCGTGCACGGGAAGGGTGTGGGGGACGGCAGCGGCAGCAACGGGGCGGTCGTGGCCGTTCCGCGGGCGGTTCCGCTTGAGCTGGCGACCTCCTACCGTGCCCGTACCAAAGGGCTGTTGGGGCGGGACGGCATTGACGGCGCGCTTCTCCTCTCCCCCGCCAACAGCATCCACACCTTCCGTATGCGCATCCCCATCGACGTCGCCTATCTCGACCGACACCTGCGCGTCCTCGCCGTCGTCACGATGCGGCCGGGCCGCCTGGGCCGCCCGCGCCTCCGCTCCCGCCATGTCCTGGAGGCGGCTGCGGGGGCGATGGCGGGGTGGGGGGTGCGGGCGGGGGTGCGGGTGGAGGTGGTGGAGGGCGAGTAGGGCTGTCGCCTTGACGTTCAGCTCGCCGTGCGGGGGAAGGTCACCTCCACGCGGCGGTTCTTCTTGCGGCCGTCCTCGGTGGAGTTGTCGGCGATGGGGTAGTCCTCGGCGTAGCCGCGCACGTCGAAGGTGATGTCCGGGTCGTTCAGCTCCTGGGAGAGGACGTCCTGGACCGCGTTGGCGCGCTGTTTGGACAGGACGACGCCGTGCTCGTGGCTGCCGAGGTTGTCGGTGAAGCCGAAGACGCGGACCTGGGTCGCGTGCTGCTTCTTGATCTCCTGGGCGATCGCGTCGATACGGGACTTCGCCTGGTCGCTGAGTTTCGCGCTGTCCTTGGGGAACAGCACCTCGGCCTGGAGGGCGAAGGTGACGTCGGTGTTGGTGTCCTCGCGGCGCTCCTCACCGCCCTGGTCCTCCACCACCGACTTGATGTCGAGCACCTTGGGCGCGGCGAGGGTGGCGCCCTCGGGGAGCTTCAGGTCGGGGTCGTTCGGGTCCACCTGCACGGGGGCGGAGGCGGAGGCCTCGGTGCCGGGGGGTTCGCTGGGGCCGCCGTCCGCTCGGGCCGCGGCGGCGCCGTAGAGCTGGGCGGCGACCATGACGGTGGCGGCGGTGAGGGCGAGGGTGAGACGGGGGCGGGGGCGGGTGTGGGTCATGGTGGCCGCCCTCACCCGGAGATCTTGACGGTGCCGCTGGAGAAGGTGGGGAGTTGGAGGGTCACGTCGGTGACGTTTGTCGGGGGGGAGGGGAATTGCATGAAGACGGGGATGGTTTGGCCCGCCTCGATCGTCGTCAACCCCGTGGTCGTCAGTGGCCGCCCGTCCGTGTCACGCAGGACGTAGTAGCGCTTCTTGCCCTGTGCATCCACAAGGGTGGCGCCCCCCAGTGATGTGCCGTGTTTGAGGATCTCCGTCTCATCGCCACGCAGTTCGGAGGGAATCACCGCTGACTGAGAGCCGTCATTCTTGAACTGGCCGTTCACAGTGACGAATCCACCGGAATCCCTCTGAGCAGAGGTGATCTGCAAGAGCAGGCCGTTCGGGCCTCGAAGTTCCGCCAAAGGAGCCGTGGACTGTCCTTCTTGTGCACTCGGTTCGGACCCTTTTCCCTTGGAGGCGGACGTCTGAGTATCCGGTTTCTTGTCGTCCCCGCCACCTCCGCCGCAGCCGACCATACCGACGGCCAGTCCAGCCGCGACCGCGAATGCGACCATCCCCCTGCGAACCTTCGCAGTGAACCGAATACTCATCACTCTGCTTCCTTCGTCGCTCGTCGATCGCTTATCGGTCGGCCAAATGGACGTCGAAGAGGTCCTGGGGCTTCGGTAATTCCGTGAGGTTCTTCGGGTCCAGGTCCCACTGCCGGGCGTGCTTGCACGTGAGGACCGGCAGCGCGTCGGGTCCCGCGTCCTCGGCGAGGGGCGAGAACGTGCAGAGCGGCTCGATCACGGCGGTGGCGTACGCCTTCGAACGCTTGGTGGCGGTGATGGGGACCACCGATTCGCCCATGGTCTTGTCCGTCTGGACTTCGACCGTGAACGCCAGTGATCCATCGGGGCCGCAGTCGAGCACCTGAGCATCATTCTGCTGGGCAAGCTCTTGCGCCCTCCAGCATGAAGGTGTGATTCCCGGGCTGTCGCCGTGGAAGATGCCGTCCCACTTGGAGGGGTCAAGCACTTCTTTCACCCACTCGTCCGCGAGCTGCTTCCGCGTGTCCTGAGCCGCCGCGAGTGCCGCAGCGTCGGCGGCCGTCTGGGCGCCGCCTCTGTTCACCGTCGCCTGGCCGACCGCGAAATACGCGAGCGCAAGAAAGAGCAGACCCCCCATCACCGTGATGTAGATGGGGAAGGCCTGCCCTGCGTCGCCGTAGCGCCGCGGTCGCGTCAATTGCCGACCTTGCCGATCAGCGCTGTGATCTTGTTCAGGATCGTCGAACCGATACTCGTCCCCGTAATAGCCAGCACGATCGCCACCACGACCGCGATGATGCCCAGGTACTCCACCGCCGTCTGGCCCTTGTCGCCGGCGCGGTTTCGAAGTGCTTCGACCGTGGTGTTCTTCCAGGTGGTGACGCGGATCTTGGTGGCAACCGCGGTCTTCAGCATCAGGTCGCTCATGGTGTTCCCCTCCGGGTCGGGTCTCGGTGCCGGGTGCGCCCCTGGGAACGTATGCCGGGAAGGGGCCTGCGCCGGAGGGTCCCAGGGCCCATTCACGGGCCCAAAGGGAAGCGCGGCCGCGCCTCGTCCGGAACGTCTTGCGCGTCCTCATCGGCGGTCACCCCCGTCGCGGGCCGAGCCGGGAGCCGTGCCCAGCCACTTCGCCGCGGCCTCGGCGCGGCTGGTGCTGTGCAGCTTGGCGAAGATGCGGTTGATGTGGTTCTTGACCGTCTTCTCGCTGATGAAGCAGGCGGCGGCGATCTGGTGGTTGGTCATGCCGGACGCGATGAGGTCCATGATCTCCGCCTCCCTCGTGCTGAGTTGGAACCTCGACCTGTCGACGGCGGCCGGACCGCGGCCCGTCCACCCTGACGACGACTGTCCCACATCCGGTTGCAGTCGCGAAAGCCGTTCTGCAGAAATCGCTAATCCGTTGAGACTTGGCGGCGCGTCCTCGTGTGCAGTTGCATTCTCCAGGGTTTCCGGCATCGGTCCCCGCGCCGGTGGCGCCGGGCGGTCCCTGCGCAGTTGGTCCAGCAGCGCGCCCGCCGCCGTGTGGGTGAAGTGGGCCCTGCCCTCCTTGATGTCCCGTACCGCCGTCACCAACTGGTCGGCCGTGAACTCGCCGTGGACCAGGTACCCGCCGGCGCCCCGGCGCAGGGCCTCCTGGACGATCTCCGACTCGCGGCTGTAGGTGAGCATCACGACCGGGGCTATCTGTACCAGGTACGGCAGCGCGGCGAGGCCGTCCACGCCGGGCATCCGCACATCCAGGAGGACGACGTCCGGGCGGTGCCGCCGGGCGGCCTCCCATGCCGCGCGGCCGTCCGCGGCCTCGGCCGCCACCGTGATGTCCGCGCGGCCCGAGAGCAGGGCCGTCAGGCCCGCCCGTACCACCGGGTTGTCGTCCGCCACGATCACCCGAAGGGGGGTGGGGCCGGCGGGGGGCGAGGGGTGCGGGAAGGGGTCGGGGTCGGGCATGCGGGGCCTCCTCTCGGGGTCGGGTGCGGTCAGGTGCGCGGGATCGTCACCGCGTCCAGCGGGAGTTCGAGGCGGACCTCCGTCCCCCTCGGGCCGCAGCCCCGGCCGATGCGGATGCGGGCGCCCACCGCCGTCGCACGCTCGACCATGCCGAGCAGGCCGAAGTGGCCCGCCTCGCGGAGTCGTTCGAGGGTGGTGTCCGGGGGCAGGCCCGTGCCGTCGTCGTGGACGCTGATGCGGAGCAGGTCGCCGTGGACGCCCGCGCGCACCTCGACCCGGGTCGGGGAGGCGTGGCGGTGGGCGTTCTCCAGGGCCTCCGCGGCGATGGTGAGGAGGTGGCGGGCCACGGCGGGCGGGACGGAGGGGGCACAGGCTTCTCCCGTCCGGCGGAAGGCGGTGGGCAGGCCCGTGCGGGTGGTGAAGTCCACCGCCAGCGCCTCCAGTTCGGCGGTGACGTCGGTGCCGTGCGTCGGGTCCGTCTCTCGGCGCAGGTCCGTGAGGAGTTCGCGGGACTCGGCCGCCGCCCTGCGGGCCGAGCGGGCCACCAGGTCCGCCTGTTGCCGTACCAGGGCCGGGTCGATGCGGTCGCTGCCCGCCGAGGCGGCGAGGCCGTCGGCGGCCAGGGCGACTCCGTGCAGCGTCTTCGCGACCGAGTCGTGCATCTCCCGCGCCAGGCGGGCGCGTTCGGCCGCCACCGCCTCCGTGACCGCCAGGCGGGCCTGCACCGCGGTCAGGGCGCGGGTCGCCTCGCCGAAGCGCAGCAGCAGGTTGCGCAGGGTGACGCCGGCCGCGCCCGCGATCACGCACAGGCCGGGCAGCAGGGCGCCCTGGGCGAGGTCCGTGTGGAGGTCCCTGGTCGCGGCGTAGACGACGAGCAGGATCAGCGACTGGAGGGAGGCGAAGATCCCCGCGCCGCGCCAGCCGTAGACGAGGCCGGCGAGAAGGGGGGTGCAGACGCTGACGTAGGCCAGGGTGCTGTCGGTGCCCGCCGCGATGAGCAGCAGGGCGCCGAAGAGGGTGTCCAGGGCGAGGAGGGTGGGGTGGCGCAGCAGGAGGGGGCCGAAGCGTTCCCAGTCCCGGAAGAGGACGTAGGAGCCCATGAAGGTGACGACGACCGCGGTGCCGACGAGGCGGGTGGCCAGGCCCGGGGCGGCGTTGAGGAGCGCGGAAGGGGCGGAGAGGGCGATCATCGCCAGGCGGAACGCGAAGACGTGGCGGCACATCGCCTGCAGGGCGCTGATCTGGAGTCTTTCGGGGGCCAGGCCCTGCGGGGCGGACGACGTCGGGGCCTCGGCCGTCCTCTGCGGGCGGCTGTGGCTGTCGGGCGCCGGTGGCCCCTGTGGGAGCCGTGCGCCGTCCGGGGCCGTCCCTCCGCGGTCAGGCCTCGGGAGGAGACCCGGCGGCTCCCCCGCCCGCCCCTCCGGCCAGTGCCGGAGCACGCCCGTACGCCCCCGTCCTCCCCTCGTCGGCATGTGCGTGGCCATGTGCCTTCACTTCCCCGTGACGGAGTTGAAGTCGACGCCGGAGCCGAGGAGCAGGCCCGTGGCGAGGAGGATCATCGTGGCCGGGACCATGAAGGTGGTGATCATCATGGTGGCCTTGGGGACCGCGCGGGCGGCCTTGCGGCGGGCGTTCTGCGCGTCGGTGCGGCGCATGTCCTTGGCCAGCGAGACCAGGGTGTCGACGATCGGCGCGCCGAGTTCCTCGCCCTGCTGGAGGGCGGTGACGAACATCGCGACCTGTTCGGAGTCGTTGCGGCGGCGCAGTTCGGCGAAGGCCTGGCGGCGGCTCATGCCGAGGTCCATCTGGCGCAGGGTGATGCGGAGTTCGTCCGCCCACGGGCCCTCGTAGCGGGCGGCGACCCGGTCGAGGGCCTGGCGGAAGCCGAGGCCCGCGCTCACCACGACGGCGAGCACGTCGAGGAAGTCCGGCAGGGTGCGTTCGATGACGTCCTTGCGGATGCGGATGGCCGACCAGATGCCGACCTCGGTCCACAGCGCGCCGAAGGCGAACAGGAGCAGCGCCACGAAGTACTGGCCGCGCAGCACGAACACCAGTCCGCCGACGCCGCCGAGGAAGCCGTAGACCGCGCGCCGGGCCGCGTAGCGGTCGATGGTGAGGCCGCCGGGGTTGCCGGCCAGGTCGATCTTGCGGCGGTACCTGGCGACGAGCTTCGGGCCCATCAGGCGCAGTACGGCGGGGGCGTAGCGCATGCCGAGGCGGTCGATGACGGAGTCCACGGCCCCGGTGCGGGTGGCGCCGACCTCCAGGGCGAGCGCGAGGTCGCTGGGCAGTCTGGCGTCCGCCCGGTACATGCGGATGCCGGCGAAGACGCCCCACACGCTCAGGCCCGTCACGAGTGCGAGCAGCAGTGCCATGGCCGTTTCCCTCCTTCCGTGGCGCGGGGCCGGTTCAGACGTCGATGCGGGACAGGCGGCGGATGAGGACGAAGCCGACGGCGTAGAGGGCGAAGGCGACGATGACCGCGCCCTGGCCGATCGGGGAGCCGGTCATGCGTTCGAGGGCGCCGTCCTTGACGCCGTTCATCAGGAACAGGGCGCCGATGCCGAGCACGGGGACGGCGTAGGAGGTCATGTTGACCTGGGAGAGCTGGGTGCGGACCTCGCGGCGGGTCTCCTTGCGCTCCTCCAGGGTTTCGGTGAGGTTGCGCAGGGCGCTGACCACCTGGCCGCCGGCGCGGTTGGCCAGGACGAGGGTGGTGACGAGGACGACGAGTTCGCGGGAGGGGAGGCGGTCGGCGAGTTCGCCGAGGGCGTCGTCCATCGAGGCGCCCAGGGCCAGCTGGTGGGAGACCTTGCCGAGTTCCTCGCCGGCCGGGGCCTCCAGTTCCTCGGCGGCCATGCCGACGGCGGTGCGCAGGGCGAGGCCGGCCTGGGTGGCGTTGGCGAGGATGCGGGCGAGTTCGGGGAGCTGGTTGATGAACTTCTCGATGCGTTTCTGCCGCTGCCAGCTGAGGAACTGGAGGGCCGCCCAGATGCCGAGGAGGCCGGCGATCGGGCCGAAGAAGGGGGCCAGGGCGGCCTGGCCGATCAGCCAGAGGGCGGCGACCACGGCGAGCATGCCGACGAAGAACTCGCCCGGGGTGACGTCGAGGCCGGTGGCCGCGAGGCGCAGTTCGAGCTTGCGGCCGAGTCCGGTGCGGCGCAGCCGGCGGTCGAGTTCGCGGAAGCGGCGCCGGCGGCCGGTGGTGATCTGCCCGGTCTGGGTGAGCCGGTCGACCAGGGCCGCCCGCTGCGCCCGGCCGGTGGTGTAGGCGTGCAGGCCTGCGACGGCCAGGACGCAGGTCAGCAGGGTGACGCCGGTGGTGAGGGTGACGAGGGTGCTCAGTTCCATGGGATCGGCTTCCTACCTGGCTTCTCGGGTGGCCAGCTGGTCTGCGGAGTGGGCGATGCCGAAGGCCTGCGGGACGGGCTGGCTCGCCATGTAGAGGCGGTCGGCGGCGCGGCGGGGCAGCGGGTGGTACTCGAAGGCGCCGTAGATCCGGCCGTCGGCGGCCATGGGGTGCGCGGCGAAGCGGGCCACGGTCGCCAGCCGGTACGGCTCGCTGCCGTGGCTGTCGAGCAGGGCGATCTCGGTGACCCGGCGGGCGCCGTCGGCGAACCGGGTGAGCTGGACGATGACGTCGACGGCGCTGTTGATCTGGTCGTGCAGGGCCGGGAAGGGGATCTCCACGTCGGACATGGAGGCCAGCGTCTGCAGCCGCATCAGCGCGTCCTCGGCGCTGTTGGCGTGCACGGTGGCCAGCGAGCCGTCGTGGCCGGTGGACATGGCCTGGAGCATGTCCAGCGACTCGCCGCCGCGGACCTCGCCGACGACGATGCGGTCGGGGCGCATGCGCAGGGAGTTGCGGACCAGGTCGCGGATGCTGATCTGGCCGCGGCCCTCGACGTTGGGCGGGCGGGACTCCAGGCGGATGACGTGGGACTGCTGGAGCTGGAGTTCGGCGGAATCCTCGATGGTGATGATGCGCTCGCCGCCGGGGATCAGTCCGGACAGGGCGTTGAGCAGGGTCGTCTTGCCGGTGCCGGTGGCGCCCGAGACGATGATGTTGAACTTCGCCTGCACCAGCCCGGCCAGGAGGTAGAGCATCGGCTCGTCCAGTGAACCGAAGCCGATCAGTTCCTGGAGGGTGAAGGAGCGCGGGAAGCGGCGGATGGTGAGGACGGGGCCGGTGAGCGACAGCGGCGGGATGATCACGTTGACGCGTTCGCCGGACGGCAGCCGGGCGTCCACCATGGGGTTCGTCTCGTCCACGCGGCGGTTGACGGTGGAGACGATCCGTTCGATGGTCTGCATCAGCTGGTCGGTGGAGGCGAAGTGCAGCGGCAGTTGCTCGACCCGGCCGCCGCGCTCCACGAAGATCGCGTCGGGGCCGTTGACCATGATCTCGGTGATGGAGGCGTCTTCGAGGAGGGGTTCGAGGATGCCGAGGCCGAGCGCCTCGTCCACCACGCGGCGGATCAGCTGGGCGCGTTCGGCGGTGGACAGGACCGGGCCCTCGCGGCTGATGATGTGCCCGAGGACGCGTTCCAGCCGGGCCCGGCGGTCGGCGGCGGCCAGCGAACTCATCTCCGCGAGGTCGATCTCCTCCAGCAGTTTCGCCCGGTAGGAGGCGACGAGATGGGCGTCCTCGCCCCGGCTGCCCTGCTCCTCGGGGGAGTTGATGCGTGCGCGCAGACTCATGGGTCCAGGGTTCCTCGGTCCGTTCCTCGTCGGCGGGTCGGCAGGTCGGCAGGTCGGCGGGTCAGCGGGTCGGCGGGTCGTCGAGCGGCATGGTCGCGGTCTTGCGGGCGCTGCCTATGGGGTCCCACAGCGGGATGATGGAGGGGATCCGGACGGTGGCGGTGACCGTGACGGTGTCGCCGCCGCGCGCCTCGCCGCAGGTCGTACGGCCGCTGAGCGCGGCGGACACGGCCTGCTGACAGCCCTGCTGGGCGCTCCTGTCGAGCGAGGCGGCGCGCGCGCCCGCCCGGGCCGCGGTGCCGGCCTGCTGGGCGCTGTAGGCGACGAGGCCGATCTGTATGGCGGCCACGGCGATCAGCATCAGGATGGGGATGAACCCCAGGTACTCGATGGCCACTTGGCCGCGGTCGCGGGCCCCGCGCACTCCGGGGCGGTGCGGTCGGACCCGGCGGTCGCGGTCACCGGGACGCTCCGGCGGCGTACTGCCGCCGAGCCGCCCGGCCCCGGTGCCGGTGCCGGTGCCGCCCTCGCGTCGGCGTGCGCCGGACCGCTCGTACGTCCGCTCAGCCATCGTCCTTCACCTCCTCGACCGCCCCCGCCCGGGCCTTCACCTGGAGGGGGAAGTCGATCAGGCCCGGGACGAGGACGGGCACGTGCAGGGAGGCGTGGGCGGTCACATAGCCGCCGCCCGTCACGCATCCCACGTCCGCGCCCGCGCGCCAGGCGGAGGACAGCTTGTCCAGTCCGGCCGTCCGGCAGGCGCCGTCCCGGGCGCCGGGGGGCGCCGCCGTCCCCGCCCGCACCGCCTCGTCCGCGGCGTTGCCCGCGAGCGTGTACGTGTAGCCGAGCAGCACGCACTGCCACAGCAGGACCAACGTGATGACGATGGTGGGCGCCATGCCGAGGAACTCGATGGCGACCTGCCCGCTGTCGTCGCGTAAGCGCGCCGCGCCGTGTCGTCTCATCCGCCCGCCTCCTTGCGCCGCCTGAAGCTCACCGAGCCGCGGTCGCCGCGCAGCCGGCCGCCGGACCTGCGGTCGGTCTCGGCCCGTTTGACCAGGCCGAGTTCGGCGGCGAGGGTCCACAGGGCCTGTTTGACGGTGCTCTTGTCGTCCAGTTCGTGCAGACGGCCCGCGTCGATGACGCCCTGGAGTTCCTTGAAGGCGGCCGGGACGGCGGTGGCCGCGACCGCCGTGGCGGTGATCTTCTGGACGAGGGGCGGCTGGATCTCGGCGGCGCGGGTGTGCCGGTTGACGACGATGGTCGTCTCCTCGGCCTTGCGGATCTGCAGCCGGTCCCACATCCGCACCGTCCGCTTGGCGGCGCGCACCGCGACCACGTCCGGGGTGGTCAGCAGCAGCGCCGTGTCGGCCATCTCGACGGCGGCGGCGCCCGCGCCGCTGAGCTGGGCGCCGCAGTCCACGACGACGATCTCGTAGCGGGAGCGCAGGGCGCTGACGAGCTGGCGGACGGCCCGGTCGGTGACCTCCTCGCCGCGTTCGCCCTCGGCGGGGGCGAGGAGGAGGGCGAGGCCGGTGTCGTGGCGGAAGACGGCGTCGGCGAGGACGCGCGGCGAGATGTCGCTGATGGCGGCCAGGTCGACCACCGAGCGGCGGAACTGGATGTCGAGGTAGGAGGCGATGTCGCCGGTCTGGAGGTCCATGTCGACCAGGGCGGTGCTGTGCCCGGAGGCCTGCGCGGCCAGGGCGAGCTGGACGGCGGTGAGGGTGGCGCCGACGCCGCCCTTGGCCCCGCTGACGGTGACAACGCGGCCGCCGACGCCGGTGAACACCTCGCCGCCGTGGCCGAGATGGCGCCTGACGCCCGTGGACCACTGGGCCACCGCCTGGACGCGGCCGGCCAGTTCCTCGTAGCTCAGCGGCAAGGCCACCAGGCCGCGCGCGCCGGAGTCCATGGCGGCGGCGAACAGGCCGGGACTGGCGTCGGAGGTGATGAGGATGACGCCGACCGCGGGGAAGCGCAGGGCGATTTCGCGGATCAGTTCCAGCGCGGGCACGGGGCCGATCCGCTCGTGCACGACCACGACCTCGGGCAGTTCGTCCACGGACTCGGCGGCCAGCTGGGCGAGGGTGTCCACGAGCTGGGTGGAGTCGCCGACGGGGGTCACCGGTTCGGCGTCGGGGAGCTGGCTGAGCAGGGTGGTGAGGGACCGGACCGCGTCCGCGTCGCCGGCTGCCGGGAGGATCCTGGTGGGCATGGCTGCGGGCCTCTCACTTGTCTTTCGCGAGTTCGTAGGTCCGGTCGCCGGCCGGTACCCCGGCGTCGCCGCCGGGCGCGACCAGCGCGAGGCGGACCCGCTGGGCGAAGGACTCGGCGTAGGTGATGCGCTGGGCGTCCAGGGCGGAGAGCGCGAAGGTGATGGGGACGACCTCGCTGGGCTGCTGGCTGCGGTTGTCGGAGTTGGGGTCGAGGGCGGTGATGCGGCCCACGTCGAGCACCTTGGCGCCGGTCACGATGATCTTGGACTGGGCGGGATCGCCCTGCCGCTGGCCGGCGAAGGTGGCGTAGACGTTGACGGAGGAGCCCGGGGTGATCTTGCCGGCGACGCCGGTGGCCGCGTCGATCATGATGGCGACCTCCTGCTGCCCGGGGCGCAGGGCCGGCTGGTCCACGATCATGTCGCTCTGGAGCAGGGAGCCCTGGCGCAGGGTGGTGACGGCGATCTTGCCGCGGATGCGGGAGAGGTCGGTGACGGCGTTGGGCGACAGCCACCGCTTGGGCATCTTGATCTTCTCGAACTGGTCGGCGCTCAGCGTCGTGTACGGCTTCACGTCGGTCTTGAGCTGGTACGCGGTGACCTCGGGGCCGACCTTGGACTTGGCGTCGTCGATGACGGAGAGGACGCCCGCGAACGCGCCGAGGGCGCACAGGACGGACAGGAGCAGGAGTATCACGCCGCGGCGCTGACGGGAGTTCATGAACCGTGCAACCTCGTATGGATAGCGGTCGAGCGGAGCGGATGGCGGGTGGTGCGGGCTCGTCCGGTCAGCCGGAGGGGGCGTGACTGTCGTGGACCGGTGGTGCGGTGGCGGAGCAGAAGACGCAGCGGTCCCCTATGACGTCGATGCCGCACCAGTGGCACACGCCCTGGCGCACGGAGGTGACCAGTTGGTAGAGGACCGACAGGTCGGGCAGGTAGGTGCAGAACTCGACGAGCTTCGGCGTGCCCCACCAGGCGGCGGACTCGGCGGGCAGCGGGGCCTCGTGCAGTCCGAGCACCCGCCAGGACGGGGCGAGGGCCGTCTGCACCCAGTCGGACGGGAGCTGGCCCTTGGCGACGAGCATCCAGGTGCCGAAGTCGGGTCCGGCGAGGGCGGCTTCGGGGCCGATGCGCACGAGCTGCGGGGCGGGGTGGGCGATCACGCCGAACTGGCTGCCGGGGACCCAGGACTTGGCGTGCGACTTGAGGCCGACGGGGACGCGGTCGAGGCGGGCGACGGAGTTGAGCACGGCGCCGGCGTGGACGTAGTGGGTGAGCAGCCGGCCGGCCGAGGCGAGGACGCCGGGGCTGAGGTCGCAGGAGGCGAGCTGGCGTAACTGGCGGGCCAGGACGGCGATCCCGAGGGGCGGCAGGTCGGGGCGGAACAGGGCGATGCGGTCGCTCTCCAGCAGGGAGCGGACGGTGCGCAGCCGGGCCTCGACCGCCTTGGGGACGGCCTGCGAGCACACGACGATGACGTGTCCGTGCTGGTCGAGCAGGGTCCGCATCGCGTCGAGCGTCTGCTCGAGCGGCTGCCGGTCCAGGTCGGCCAGGACCGTAGCGGGCACGGTCCGTTCGTCCTGACCGGGCAGCGCCATGTCGCCACTGGTCACAGCGATCGCAGTTGACACGCCGGCTCCCCGCTCGACCCCCGACGGCGCGCCGGCGTTCCCCTCCGGCGCCCCGAGTTGACTTCACTGCGTGACTACCTGAGCACTGTAACTGCGCCTTCGAGGCCGGAGACAGTGGTTGTGGAGCCGGGTGACAACTGAGAGTGCGCAAGTCACGGCAAACCGGGACAGGTTGAGGGCCGTACGGGTGAGGGTCGCGCCCGAAAGCGTGGCGGCGGGGCGAGGGGTTGACCGCGCGGGCGGGCCCGGGAAACGGCGGTCGCGCCCCCGGGCGGCGGCGGAAGGGCGCGGTCCGGTGCCCCGATTTTGGTCTGGACCTCTTGACAAGGCAATTGGTCTGGACCAACTTGTACGACCAACGGTGGCCACCGCGCAGCAGCAGCACTCCGACACGCTTACCCCCGCCTGCCTTTCGCTCCCTCCCCGCTTCTCCCCTCCCTCGTCTCTCCCCTCTCCCCCGGAGGCATCAGTGGACCGCGTAGCACGCACGCCCGGCAGCAGACGGCTTCGGCCGCTGAGCATCTGGTCCGGAGCCGTCACCGCAGCGCTCGCCCTGTCCTGCGCGGGCGCCGGCCAGGCCTCGGCCGCCGACGTCAACAACGCCAAGAACGCCGGCTTCGAGTCGGGTCTGAGCAACTGGACCTGTTCCGCCGGCAGCGGCGCGACCGTCTCCTCCCCCGTGCACGGCGGCTCCGCGGCGCTCAAGGCGACCCCGGCCGCGCAGGACAACGCCCAGTGCACCCAGACGGTGGCGGTCAAGCCCAACTCGACGTACACGCTGAGCGCCTGGGTGCAGGGCGGGTACGCCTACCTCGGCGCGACCGGCACGGGCACCACGGACGTGTCGACGTGGACGCCGGACACCGGCACCTGGAAGCAGCTGCAGACCACCTTCACCACCGGCTCCTCGACCAGCTCGGTGACGGTGTACCTGCACGGCTGGTACGGCCAGGCCGCGTACTACGCCGACGACGTGTCGGTCTCCGGCCCGGACGGGGGCGGCGGCGGTGACCCGGCCCCGACGGTCCCGGCGGCCCCGGGCGGCCTCGCGGTCTCCTCGACCACGTCCTCGTCGGTGTCCCTCGCCTGGAACACGGTCTCGAACGCGACGGGCTACAACGTCTACCGCGACGGCGTGAAGGTCGCCTCCGCGACGGGCACGTCGGCGACGGTGTCGGGCCTTGCGGCCTCGACCGCGTACTCGTTCCAGGTGACGGCGACCAACGCGGCGGGCGAGTCCGCGAAGTCGGCGGCGGTGACGGCCACCACGGCGGCCACCGGCGGGGGCGGCGGCGGAGGCGGCACGGGCCTGCCCAAGCACGCGGTGACCGGCTACTGGCAGAACTTCAACAACGGCGCCACCGTCCAGAAGATCTCGGACGTCCCGGCCGCCTACGACATCATCGCGGTGGCCTTCGCCGACGCCACGACCACGCCCGGCGCGGTCACCTTCAACCTCGACTCGGCCGGCCTGGGCGGCTACTCCGTCGACCAGTTCAAGGCCGACATCAAGGCCAAGCAGGCGGCCGGCAAGAAGGTCATCGTCTCGGTGGGCGGCGAGAAGGGCACGGTGTCGGTCAGCGACCCGACGTCGGCGACGAACTTCGCCGACTCGGTGTACTCGCTGATGCAGACGTACGGCTTCGACGGCGTCGACATCGACCTGGAGAACGGCCTCAACCCGACCTACATGACGCAGGCGCTGCGCGCCCTGTCGGCGAAGGCGGGCCCGAACCTGATCATCACGATGGCCCCGCAGACCATCGACATGCAGTCCACGTCGGCCGGTTACTTCCAGACCGCGCTGAACGTCAAGGACATCCTGACCGTCGTCAACACCCAGTACTACAACAGCGGCGCGATGCTGGGCTGCGACGGCAAGGTGTACTCGCAGGGTTCGGTCGACTTCCTGACCGCCCTCGCCTGCATCCAGCTGCAGGGCGGCCTCGCTCCCTCGCAGGTCGGCCTGGGCCTGCCCGCCTCCCCCAGCGGCGCCGGCGGCGGCTACGTCTCCCCGACGGTCGTCAACAACGCCCTGGACTGCCTGACCAAGCTCACCAACTGCGGCGCGTTCAAGCCGTCCAAGGCCTACCCGGACCTGCGCGGCGCGATGACCTGGTCCACCAACTGGGACGCGGCGGCCGGCAACGCCTGGTCCAACGCGGTGGGCGCCCACGTCCACGCCCTGCCGTAACACCCGGCGCCCGCTTCCCCCTTCACCACCGGCGCCCGCCCGGCTCCCGGCTTCGGCCGGGGGCCGGGCCGTCCGTGCGCCCGCATCCCGCCGGGTCCGCCGCGCGCCTGTCCGGCGCGCCGCCGTGCGCCCGGCGGCCGGTTCGTCCACCCTGGGACGCGCCGCGACGCCGGTGATCCGGGCGTCGCCATGGGCGACATCGAGCCAGCGGCAACCTCAAATGTGCCTCAACTCGCTGTACTTGCCCCTCCCCGCTCCCTTTACTTGAGCGCTGGCTCCTTGGACCCGGCGGCCGGTTCGCGCCAACCTCCCTCGCTTGCAGAGTACTTGCCGACCAGGGCGAGCGGAGGCACGATCCGAAGCCGTCGGAAGCGATCCGGTCATCTCGGCCCCGACCGAACAGCCCAGGGCGCCGTCACGACCGCCACCGCGCCGGCCTCCGGGGGCCGAGCGGGCCGACGCGAGACAAGGGGACGGCCGGCGACAGCGGTCGCCCCCAGGACGAACGGGGGAACAACGCTTTGACCCACCTCACCGCAGACCACCGCAGAACGGCGTCGCCGTACGATTTCGGCCGCCTTGCCGACGCCCCGCCCGTGCCGGGCGACCCGCAGGCCATCCCCTCCCTCACCCCTCGGGAGCGCCAGGTCCTCACCCTGCTCGGCCACGCCGCCGACAACCGGGAGATCAGCCGCCGGCTCGGCATCGCCGAACGCACCGTCAAGGCGCACCTGACCAATCTGATGACCAAGATCAAGGTGACCAGCCGCACCGAGGCGGCCCTGTACGCCTACGCCCACCACGGCCGCATCGGCCGCCCCGCCTGACCTTCCCGCAGGCCAACCCCATTGCACCGAGGAGTGTTTGACACCGCGCTTATCGATTAGCGATACTATCGACTATCGATAAGCGCGGTGCGTACGGCAGGGGGAGCCATGGCGGGGAAGTCCGGATGGAGCGGGCGGGACAACCGGCTGCTGGAGGCGGTCCTCGCCCTGGCCGCCGTACTGGCCGGCGTCTTCGGGATCCTGATCCCGGTCCTCGGCGTGGCCGGCGCGATCGACCCGGTGGACACCCGCGGGGTGGAGATCGGGTCGGCGAGCCGTGTCCCGGCCGACGTGACCGCGTCGACGGGGGGCCACGGCATGAGCCTCACCGGTACGCACCGGGCCGACCTCGTCCTCGCCCATCCGGGCTTCGGCGAGCGCCTGCTGCTCGCGCTGCCGGGTCTCGTCGGCAGTGTGCTCCTGCTCCTCGCCCTGTTCCTCCTCCTGAGGATCGCCGGGACGCTGCGCGACGGCGACGTCTTCGTGCCGGAGAACGCCCGCCGGCTCAGCGTCATCGGGCTCGCGGCGCTGGTACAGGCCGTCCTCTCACCGCTGCTGCCGGCGCTGACCACCCAACTGCTGGTGCGGGGCACGCCCCTGGCCGACGAGATCCCGTTCACCGTCACCTTCACCGGCGAGTACCTCCTGCTCGGCTTCCTCGTCCTGGCCCTGGCCGAGGTCTTCCGGCGCGGCACGAAGCTGCGCGCCGACACCGAAGGGCTCGTCTGATGCCACCGGAGGAGCACCAGGTCCGGGTGCACCTGGACCGGCTGCTGGCCGAACGCGGCATGACGCTGTCCGAGCTGGCGGCCAGAGTCGGGGTGACGGTGGTCAACCTCTCCGTCCTGAAGAACGACCGGGCCAAGGCGATCCGGTTCTCCACCCTGACCGCGATCTGCCGTGAGCTGGACTGCCAGCCCGGCGACCTGCTCAGCGTCCGCACGGACTGAGCACGGCCCCGGCGGGCGCCGGACGCGCCGCCCCGCGCCACGACCGCTACCGCTACCGCTACCGCTACCGCTACCGAAGAACGTTTTTCCCGCGCTCCGCGACACGACCACCGCGGAACGACCATGCGCAACTCGAACGAGGGATGACTCATGAAGACGACCTCTGCCCGGCGTCTCGCACAGGCCGGCGTGATCGCCGTCAGCGCCGCCGCTCTCGCGGCGTGCGGGACCTCCTCGCACTCCTACAACGTCTCGGGAGCCCCGGGCGGCGACGGCGCGGCCTGCTCCCGCCTGGTGGACGCGGTTCCGCAGAAGGTCGCCGGCCACGGGCGCGAGGACTCCGGTCCCGAGGGCACGGCCGTGTGGGGCGACGGCGACGTGATCCTGCGGTGCGGGAACATCTCGGACGTCCCCGAGTCGGCCCCCTGCACGTCGGTGGACGGCGTCGACTGGGTCGTGAACGAGAAGAAGAGCAAGGACGGCACGAAGACGGTGCTCTCCTACGGGCGTGCGCCGGCCGCCGAGATCGCGGTGGCACAGCGGGTCAAGGACAAGGACGCCGTCGTCCGCGCGCTGTCCCCGGCCGTGTCGCGGCTGGCGAAGCAGAAGGCGTGCGCGAAGCGGAGCTGAGGGCGCGGCGCGACGGGCACCGGCCGGTATTGCCCTGGAGGGCAGGGTGCCCGAAGGTGCGATGGTGACCGCGGTGGCGAGAGCGTAGAAATCCCCCTGAACGCGCGTACGAATACCGTCCACGGTTTCGGACGCGTGATCGAAGAAGCAGTCACTTCTACGGGGAGAAACAATGCGCACGCTCTCGCGTCTGGCCTCCGGCGGCGCCGCCGCCATGGCCGCCGGCGCGCTGCTGTTCACGGCCGCGCCCGCTCACGCCACGTCCGCCTCCAACACCTGGGGCATCCCGGGCAACCACAAGATGCAGGTCAACGCCTGGCACTGTGGCGCCTACGTCAGCGCCTGCGACTGGAAGGCGTCGACCAAGCTCTTCAAGGGCAAGGCGCACGAGAAGGGCCAGTGGGTGCAGAACCGGGCCGTCCTGGCCGCCCACGGCATCAGCGTCTCCATCAAGATCTCGAAGAACCCCGAGGCGACGCTGAAGATGACCAGCAAGTCGCAGGGCGAGGTCCGCTGGAAGAACACCAAGGCGTGGATCTCGGACACCTACGGTCAGATGAAGCCCAGCAAGCTGACCGTCTACGTGTCGACGAAGTCCTGCGGCTCCGCCCAGATCACCAGCAAGATCAAGTTCACGGAGAAGTGCGTCACCGCCGGCGCCGCCTGATCCGCACTTGACACCGCGCATCACCTGACCGCCTCTGCCCCCGCCCTCACGGCGGGGGCAGAGTTCTCGTACGGGGGAGAACGAGCATGTCACGCGCCAGGAGAGCCGCCAGGAGGGCGGCCTGGACGCTCGCCGCGGCCTGCCTCATGACGTCGGCCGCCGGCTGCGCCGGGCAGGACGACCGGACCGCGAGCAGCGAACCGGACTACGTGCGGAGCCTGATCAGCCAGACCAACGGCCTGTACTACCACCCGTTCCTGCGCGAGGAGCGCGGCGGCCCCGAAGCCCAGTCCTACGCCTTGCGCGCCCTGGCCGAGACCGGGGCGAAGCCAAAGGTCACGGTGGCAGCGCGGACCGCGGCGGCGCTGCGCTCCGACGCGCTCAAGTCGTCCGCGCTGTGGGGCCGGTACTGGCTCGTGCCCCTGCGCGACGCCGGCGCGTCCGGGGTGCTCGGGCGCGACGACGCGCGGGCGGTGGAGAAGCTGCGCTCCGGCAAGGGCTGGTACGAGGACCCCGCGCTCGACGACGGGAGCGACGACGGACGTCTGAGCGCCACCTGGGCCGCGCTGGAGGTGGAGGCGGCGACGGACTCGCTCGACGCGGTTCCCGCCGCCGGCCGGGCGGCCACGGTCCGCTGGCTGGGCCGGCTGGCCCACGGCGACGTGCCGCTGGAGAAGGCCGCGGTCCTGGCGCGCTGTCTCCGTCTGCTCGGCGAGCCGGTCCCCGCCTCCCTGACCGCGGCCACGGCTCCGGACGTGAGCGGGTTCACCGAGCGGCCGGAGGCGGAACGCGCCACGCTGCTGGAGGAGACCTACGACTACGTACTGCTCCAGGAGTCGGCGGGCCGCACACCGCGCGTGGACCGCGCGACCTGGCAGCAGGTGCTGAACCACGACGTCACCGCCCTCGACCACGAGCAGCTCTACGACCTGGTGCACATCCTGCGCGCCACCGGCAGCCCCGCGCGGTCGTTCTCCTCGGTCGCCCGCCGGCTGGAGGGCGACCGCCTGCCGGACGGCACGATGCGCGACCCGTCCTCCTACCTCGGCACCCCCGACGCCTCCCTCCTCGTGCAGCGGCTGCGGGACCTCGCCGGATGGCCGGTGCGCGACGAACGCCTGCTGGCCGCCGTGGAGAAGCAGGCCGGCGCCCCGGACGCGCCGCGCGACGGCGCCACCCGGCTGACCGTGGCGGCGCTGGAGCACACCGCCGGCGGCCGGGACCTCACCGCCCCGCAGAAGGCGCTGTGCCAGGACCCCTCGACCGTGCCGGCCACGGTCACCTCGGACAACGTGCGGGACTGGCAGCGCGCGGTGTGGGACTGCGCGGACGCCGGCGTGCCGGTGCCCGCCCCCGCCGTGACGCGCTGGGACCTGGACGGTCTGGAGGGCGCGCAGGCGGCCGCCACGCTGGTGGTCGGCCTGCACCAGTCCGGCCACGAGGACCGCGCACCCGGCTGGCTGACCGCGGACCGGCTCGAGAAGTGGGCCACCGACCCCGGCCCCCGCGCGAACGTCTACGACCGTGCCCTCATCGTCCGCGCCTACCTGCTGCTCGGCGGCCACCCCGACGAGTCGGCGGTGGGACGCCTCGCCGCCCTGGTCGCAGCGCACCGCGGCTGTCCGGGCCTGCCCGGCCTGTACCGGCCCGACGACGAGCCGGGCTGCGACCTCAAGACCACCTGGGCCGTGTGGGAGCTGGACAAGGCACTGGACGGAAAACTGGGAGCCCTGCCCTCGCCGGGCCGGTCCCGGGACTGAACGAGACGAAAGGGAGCGCAACCTCCTTGAGCACACTGCTGACGGCGGACGGGGTGGGCAAGTCCTACACCCGGCGCGGACGACGGGTGGACGTCCTCGAAGGCGTCGATCTCGCCGTGGAGCCGGGGCGCGTCACCGCGCTCGTCGGACACTCGGGATCGGGCAAATCCACCCTCCTGCACATCCTCGGCCTGCTGACCAAGCCCGACACCGGCCGGGTGGTCCTGGAGGGCCACGACACCAGCGGCCTGCGGGACGACGCGCTCGCGGACCTGCGCCGTAGGCGGCTGGGGTTCGTCTTCCAGTCCTACAACCTGCTGCCGCAGCACAGCGCCCTGCGCAACGTCCTGCTCCCGTACACCGGCAGACGCGCGGCGGGGGAGGCGCGGGCCCGCTCCCTGCTGGAGCGGGTGGGGCTGGCGGACCGGTGCGACCACCGCCCCGGCGAGCTGTCCGGAGGCGAGCAGCAGCGCGTGGCCCTGGCCCGGGCGCTCGTCAACGATCCGCCGCTGCTGCTGGCCGACGAACCGACCGGGAACCTGGACCCGGAGAGCGAGGCCGTACTGCTGGAGCTGTTCCGGGAGTTGGCGCACGACGGACGCGGTGTGCTGGTCGTCACCCACGACCAGGCCGTCGCGGACGCGGCCGACGTCGTCCACCGGCTCGGCCCGAAGACGGCCCGGTCCGCACCGGACGACACGAACGGCCGTACCCGGGCGCACGCCCGCGACGCGCGGGAGGGCGAGCTGTGAACCTGCTTCAGGTGGCGTGGTGGAACGTGCGGGCGCTGCGCAGGCGGCTGTTCGGGCTGGTGGCGATGGTCGCGGTGGCCGGCGCGGTGTGCCTGAGCGCGATCGGGATCGCCTCGGCCGCCCAGGGCTCGACGACCCGCCAGGTCGGGGAGTCCACGGCGAACCGGTCGATCACGGTGGACTCGCCGGCGGACCGCCCCGACACGGCGCAGCTCACGGAGGCGACGGAGAAGCGCCTGGCGGGCATCCCGCACGTGCAGTCCGTCCAGCACCGGCTCCAGGTGTCCATGCCCGTGCGGGACAATCCCGAGGGCGCCGATCTGCTGTACGCGACGACCTACCGCGCGGCGCTCGCGCCCCCGGTGGTGAAGTCGGTGCGCGACAAGCTGTTCCCGCTGCACCGCGGGGAGGTGGTCTTCCCCGCCTCGACCCACGGCGTGGACCTGTCGTCGATGGTGGGCAGGACGGTGACGGTGGACGCGCACCGCTACGTGCGCCCCGGTGTGGGAGCCACGGTCAGCACGCGGGTGAAGGTGGTGGGCCTGTACGACCCGAGCTGGCAGCTGGACGGCCCGGACACCGCGTACGCCGACGACGGCAGCGTGGTGGCGTGGGCGGCGGCCGCGGCCGGCCGGACCACCGCCGACTATCTGCGCACCTCGGGCTGGAACCAGCTGACCGTGGTGGCCGACAGCTCCGCCCATGTGCCGCAGGTGCTCGCGGCCGTGCAGCGGATGGACTACCCGGCCGTCACGCTCCAGCAGCAGCTCCAGGCGTTGCCCGGCGTGCTGACGCTGGTCCGGCTGACCGGCAGGGTGCTGCTCGGCGTCCTGGCCGTGCTGGCCTTCGCCGGGGCGGTCACGGTCACGGGCGCGCTGGGGCGGCAGCGCGCCCAGGAGGTGGGGATCCTCAAGGCGGTCGGTTTCCGCGGCCGGTCGGTGACGGCCATGCTCGTGGCCGAGATGGCGATCGCCGGGGCGGTGGCGGCGGTGGCCGGGGCGGTGCTGGCGGTGGGCGTGTCCGGCGCCGCCGCGGCCGGGCTGCGGCGCATCGGCGACGTCGCCCCCTACGTGCAGGACGCGGTGCCGCTTCCGGGGGCGCCGACGCTGATCGCCCTGTCGGTCGCCACGGTGCTGGTGGTGGCCGCCGGTGCCGTGCTCCCGGCCCGGCGCGCCGCGCGCATGTCCCCCACCGAGGCGATGAAGGACTGGTGATCGCCGTGCCGCTGCGCAAGACGTCGTACGCCGCGCTCGTGGCGTCCATCGCGCTGCTGGCGTCCTGCTCCGCCGCCCAGGACATCGAGGTGGGGTCGGACTGGAAGGGGTCCGAGACGTTCGTGACCGCGCGCGTGTCCGGGCGCACCGTGGTGGTCGGCATCGATCCGGCGGCGCGGCACGCGCAGACGCTGGCCGTCGTGCCGCGCGCGGACGGCGACGACGACGTGGCGGCCCCGCAGCTCGTGCGGTCGGGCGACGGGACGTGGTGGCTGTCGCTGCCCGGCGAGGGCGGGCACGGGGACCGGCTCTTCCGGCTGGACCCCGCCCGGCACGCCCTGGAGGAGCGGGGCAGCATCGGGCAGCAGACCGAACTCGTGCCCGGCAGAAGCCTGTTGGCGACCGTGCCCGCCGCTGACGGCTCCGGCGGCCCCGGCGCGGCGGGCCGCAGGACCGCCGAGGTGCTGGTGCGCGACGCGAAGACCTGGAAGCAGGTGCGCCGCGCACGGGTTCCGGGACCGGTCACGCTGACGGCCCCCGATCCGTCCGGGGACAGCGTGTGCCTGGCCGCCGGGGAGGACGACGGCATGGAGGTGAGCGTGCTCGACCTCGCCACCGGCCGGGTACGGCGCGCCGGCCGCTCCCCCGGTGTGCAGGTGCAGCAACTGGCCTGCGCCGCCGGAGTTCCGGTGCTGGCCGGCTCCCCTGCCGCGGACGGCGGCGGGACGGCGGTGCGGGCGGCCCTCTCCCACGTGGACGGCGCGACGGTGGTGAGCGTGACCGGTGGACGGGTCGACGCCGTGCAGGCGACGGAGGGCACCGTCGTGCTCGCGGTGAACCGCGGCCAGGACAGCGACCTCGTCGAACTCGACCGCGCGAGCGGACGCGAACTGCGCCGTGTGACGGCCGGCGGCGTGGACGACTCGTATCTGCTGCGGCCCACGCGGAGCGGCTGGCTGATGGTCTCGGACGACACCGCGACCGTGGTCGACCTGGCCGGGGGGACATCGCACACGTTCGACCTGCCGGGACCGCTGACGAGCTTGTGATCCTCGCCGGGAGGGGCCTCGCCGTCCCCTCCCCGTGGCGCCGGGAGGGGACGGCGGGCCGTGGGTCAGCCCAGGGTGTTCCACTTCGGGTCGGTGGCGATCTTCTCCAGCCGGGACAGGGTGAGGGCCGGGGCCCTGCGGGTGGGCGCCGTGGTCTGGGCGCCCGAGTTGAAGGCGCTGATCACGACGCGGCGGCCGTCGGGGCGGATGGTGTCCACCGTCCACATGACGATGCCCGCGATGTCCTTGTCGCCGGCCGACTGGTGCGTGACGACCTTCGTGCCGTCGGGCAGGACCTTGGCGTCCGCACCGAACAACTCGCCCTCGACGTCCCGCATGTCGGGCTGGTCGTTGAGCTGGACCAGGCTCGCGCCCTTGCCGTCGTCCACGACGACGTACCCGAACTCGGGATCCGCGTTGCCCTTGCCCACGATCTCGACGCCCTTGGGCAGCAGCCCGGCGAGGGTCGCCGAGACGGAACCCGTCGGGCCCTTCGGCTCGTTCGGCGCGGGCTTCGGCCACTGGCTCGCCGGGATCGCGTCGGCCGCCGTACGCCACTCGGCCGCGGTGGCCAGCGCCGTCAACCGCGCCGCCGACAGCGGCGGTTCGGGGCGGGTGACCGGCGCGTCCTTCTCGGCCGCCGCGTTCCACTCCTGTACGTCGATGAACTGGCCGGTCGGCGTGACCAGTTCGGCGCGCCACAGCTTCGTGCCGCTGCGCTTGTCCGGGTACTCGTACCCCTTGAGGATCATCAGGGCGGAGCCGTCGGCCAGTTTCGTCGTGGAGCAGCTGTCGTAGGCGATGAACGCCTTGTCGGGGCACTGGGTGTTCTGGCGCGCCTCCTGGGTGCCGGGCGGGACGCGGTTGATGCCGACGCTGATCGCCGCCTTGCCCCGGCCGTCGTCGTACACGCCCTGCACATAAGGGGTCGCGTACATGTTCTTCGCCGAGGAGCGTTCGTCCGTGCCGCGCGCCTCGGTCTGCGTCAGCCGGCCGCCGGGCAGCAGCTTCTCGAAGGCGCCCAGGAGACTCGCGGCGGAGACGGCGGGCTTCGCGGCCCCGGTCTCGGCGGCCGTGGTGGTGATGCCGGCCTTCGGGCTGCCGGCGGCGGACTGCTGCCGGCCGTCTCCGCCCTGGCCGCCGGGGAGGACGAGCGCCCCGCCCACCCCGACCAGAGCGACGGCGGCGACGCCGCCCGCGACGGCGGCCCGGCGCCGCGCGACCAGCCGCCGGCCCCGTGCCGCGCCCTCGGCGGCCAGGTCGCGCCGGCCGGTGTCGAGGGCCGCGCCGGTGTCCCGCAGGACGTGGGTGAACCGTTCCTCGAAGGAGTCGTGGTCTGCTTCGGGCATGACGAACCGCCGTTTCTCGGACGTGGAGGGGTAAGGGGGCTCAGGGTCTGGCGTACTCGCCGAGCGCGTCGCCGAGCAGCAGCCGCAGCCGGGCCAGGGCGCGGACGCACCGGGTCCGGACGGCGGCGGAGCTGGTGTTCATCGCGGCGGCCGTCTCCTCGACGCTGCGGTCCTCCCAGTAGCGCAGGACGACCACCGCCCGGTCCTTAGCGGAGAGTTGGCCGAGGGCCTGGAAGAGGGTGAGCCGCAGCGAGGCGTCACCGGCCGACTCCGGCCCCGCGACCTCGGGCAGTACGTCGGTGGTGCGCTCCCTGCGGCTGCTGTGCCGGCGCCGGTGTGCCAGGAAGGTACGGGTGAGCACGGTCTGGACGTAACCGGCCGGGTTGTCCGCGCCGGAGATCCGCCCCCACTTCAGGTACACCCGGCCGAGGGTCTCCTGGACCAGGTCCTCGGCCAGATGGGTGTCCCCGCCGGTGAGCAGACAGGCCGACCGGTACAGATGCCCGGCCCGGGCCGCCGCGAACTCCGGATAGCCGTCGTCGCGCCCCTGCCTCATGCACGCTCCCCCGCGGCTCCCGTGCCCTCCGTGGCACTCTCACCCCCTTGATGCGGTGAGACCCCCCGGATGTTTCACAGGTTCCGGAAATCCTTTCGGCAACGGTGGGGCGGGGTGCGGGGGTTGACGGTCACTTCTCCTTCGAGGACTCCTCGGCGGCGGGCGCCTCGTCCTTCGGGGACGCCTCGCCCTTCGGGGACGCCTCGTCCTCGGCGGCCGGAGCGTCGTTCTGATCCGCGTCCTCGGCGGCGGGCTCCTCGTCCCCGTCCTCGAAGTACGCGTCCAGCACCGCGTCCAGCCGCGCCTCCCACTCGGCGAACCGGGACCTGGCCGGGGCCTCGATCTCGATCGGGTACCAGCGGCGCTCGGGGGTGTGGACGGTGACCGTGAAGCGCTTGCCGAAGCGCGGGGTCTCCGTCTCCACCGCGCCGATCTCGTCCCAGCGGAACTCGCACTCCTGGTCGTCCAGGCTGAGCCGTACGCCCCGGTGGTCGGCGACGATCCGCGCCCGGCGGTCGGCGGCCTCGAACACCGGTCCGTCGGGGGCGACTTCGGCCTCCGGGCCGGCGTCCTCGGCGCGCTGCGCCGCCGCCTCGGCATCGGCCTCCCCGGCGTCGGCCGCCTTCGCCTCGGCCTCGGGGGCCGCGTCCTGCTGACCCGCCGCCGAGGACGTCTTCCCGGCCCCGGCCGACGGCGTCTCCTCCGGCTCCGTCCCCGGCCCCCCGTCCGCGGGGTCGGCCGCCGCGGGCGGCGTGAGGCCGGGGATGAAGGCCGGGTCGAAACCGGCCCCCGTCACGGGCTCGTTCTTCAGGGGCCGGCTGCTCGAACCTATGCGCTGCTCCACAGCGCGAAGTATGGTCGACAAACCTGTGCGCGGCACCGTCGGCCCCGACTTCGTTATCAGACGCCAACACCGCGCGGCTGAAAGCCGACACCATGCGCACCGACGCCGACACCGCGCCGCCCGGCACCGAGGCCGGACGCCGGCGCCGCCCGACCGGGCGCCGGCACCCCGCACCGCACGGCTACACGAAGACGCTCAGCACCGCCGCCACCGCGAACCCCGCCAGCGACAGCACGCTCTCCAGCACCGTCCACGTCTTGAGCGTGTCCCGTTCGCTGATGCCGAAGTACTTCGCCACCATCCAGAAGCCGCCGTCGTTGACGTGCGAGGCGAAGATCGAGCCGGCCGAGATCGCCATGATGACCAGGGCGACGAAGGCCTGCGAGTGGTGGCCCTCGGACAGCAGCGGGGCGACGATGCCCGCCGTCGTCACGATCGCCACCGTCGCCGAGCCCTGCGCGACCCGCAGCACCAGCGAGATCAGGTACGACAGCACGATCACCGGCAGGCCCACGCCGTTGAAGGTGTCCGAGAGGGCCTGCGCGACCCCGCTCGCCTTCAGCACCGCGCCGAACACCCCGCCCGCGCCGACCACCAGCAGGATGTTGCCCACCGGCTTCAGGGACGCCGTCGACACCGCCTCCAGGGACTTGCGCGACCAGCCCCGGCGGATGCCGAGCAGGTAGTAGGCGAGCACCAGGGCGATGGTGAGCGCCACGAACGGGTGCCCGAAGAACTCGATCACCGAGCGGCCCGTCGACGGGTCGAGCGCGACCGAGGAGAAGGTGGCGGCGAGGATCAGCACCAGGGGCGTGCCGATGATCCCGAGGACGGTGCCGAGCGCCACCGGCGTCTCCCTCGGCTCGACGCCGGAGGCCCGCTGCTCGGCGAGGACCGCCCGACGGGCCTCCTGTGCCGCCTCGGCCATGTCCTGCGGCACCTCGACGAAGACGCGCTTGCCGATCCAGGCGGCGTACGCCCAGGCGGCCAGCACCGCGGGGATGCCGCAGACGACGCCCATGAGGATGATCCAGCCGAGCTGGACGTGCAGCAGTCCGGCGGCGGCCACCGGGCCGGGGTGCGGGGGCAGGAAGGCGTGGGTCATGGACAGGCCGGCCAGCAGCGGCAGGCAGTACAGGACGATCGACCGGCCGCCCCGCTTGGCGGCGGCGTAGACGAGGGGCGCGAGGACGAAGATGCCCACGTCGAAGAAGACCGGGATGCCGAAGATCAGGCCGGTCAGGCCCATGGCGAGGGGTGCGCGCCGCTCGCCGAAGAGGTTCAGCAGCCGGGCGGCCAGCACCTCCGCGCCGCCGCTGACCTCCAGGATCGCGCCGAGCATGGTGCCCAGGCCGATGATGATCGCGACGTGGCCGAGGATGCCGCCCATGCCGGACTCGATGGTGGAGACGGCGTCCGAGCGCTGGACCGTGCCGAAGAGTTCGGTGACGGACAGGCCGGCCAGCAGGCCGACGGCTATGGAGACGGCGAGCAGCGCCACGAACGGCTGGAGCCGGGCCTTGATGATCAGGAAGAGCAGCAGGGCGATGCCGATGCCGGCCACCAGCAGCAGGCCGGGGGTGCCGTCGAGGAGGAGGAGCAGACCGCCGGTGTGCGGGGGCGCGGCCGGGGCGGCGGCGAGCGAAGGGGACATACGGGGGTCCTCTGCGGAAGTGGGGTGAGGGGCGTAAGTGCATGGGGCTTTCGGGCAGGGCTGATCGCGGCACGGCGCCCGAGGGGTGGTGGGCGCCGTGCCGTGCGGAGGTGCGGAGGTGCGGGTGAGGGAGGCGGTGGCGCCTCGGCTCAGGGGAGGCGGTGGCGGCCTCGGCTCAGGGGAGGCTCACGGGACTCGGGGCACGGGACTCGGGTCCGTACGGCCCGGTCGGGGGCGGCCCCGGTCGGGGGCGGCCCCGACCGGCTACCGCCTCAGCCGAGGACGGCGAGCGCGTCGATCTCGATGAGGAGTCCCGCGGGCAGGCCGACGTAGACCGTGGTGCGCGCGGCGGGCGGCTGGGTGAGGCCCTGCTCCTCGAAGTACTGGTTGTAGATCGCGTTCATCTCGGCGAAGTGGTCCACGTCGGTGAGGTAGACGCGGATCATCATCACGTCGTCCCAGCTCGCGCCGCCCTCCTCCAGGATCGCCTTGACGTTGGCGAGGGTCTGGAGGGTCTGCTCGCGCAGGCCGGGGCCGACGGGCGTGGGGGGCTTGCCCTCCTCGGCGGGCAGGAAGCCGACCTGGCCGGCGACCTGGAGGATGTTGCCCTTCCGGACCCCGTGGGAGAACTTCGCGGGCGGGACGGTGTGGGTCGTGGGGGTGAGGGCGGTCTTCTCGGTCATGCGGGGTCCCTGTCTGGGGTCGGTACGGGGGTTCTGCCGGAGTACTCGCCGCTGATGGCGTCCGCGGTACGGCGCACCAGCGGGAGCAGGGTGAGGAGTTCGTCGGCGGTGACGACGACGTTCGGCGCGGAGACCGACATCGCGGCGACCACCCGGCCGTCGGCGCCGCGGACGGGGGCGGCGACGCAGTTGATGGACTCCTCGTGGCCGCCGAGGTCGGTGGCCCAGCCCTGTTCGCGCACGGTCGCCAGTTCCGTGAGGAAGGCGGCGGGGCCGGGCGTCGAACGGGCCGTGTACAGGGGGTAGTCGAGCTTCTCGGCGACGGCGCGCCGCTCGGGCTCGGGCAGGTCGGCCAGGAGCAGCTTGGCGACGGCGGCGACGGTGATGGCGACCGGGCGGCCGATCCGCGAGTACATGCGGACCGGGTAGCGGCTATCCACCTTGTCGATGTAGAGGACCTCGCCCTCCTCGTACACGGCGAGGTGCACCGTGTGGCCGCAGGCCTCGTTGAGGCGGACCAGGTGGGGGTGGGCGATCTCGCGGACGTCGAGGTTCTCCATCGCCTCCTGGGCGAGGGCGAAGAGGCGGGCGCCGAGGCGGTAGCGCTGGTCGGACTGGCGGTAGACCAGGCCGTGTTCGTGGAGGGTGCGCAGCAGGCGCAGCGCGGTGGACTTGTGGACGCCGAGGCGGTCGGCGACCTTCCCGAGGTCGGCGGGGCCTTCGGCGAGCAGCGGCAGGATGCTCAGCGCGCGGTCGACGGTCTGGCTCATGGGGTGCGTACCTCCTCCTCGGCCCGCCGGGCGGTGCGCGTCCAGCCGGGGCCGAGTCGCAGTCTCCCCCACGCGGCGTCGTCGAGGGCGGCCAGCCGGTCGGCGTGGTCGCGGGCGGGCGGCGGGGCGAGGTCGCCGGGGACGGTGAGGGCGGCGGCGGCCGCGAGGTGGCCGTGGCGCAGCCGGTCGCGCACGGGCAGGCCGCGCAGGGTGGCGGAGAGGAACCCGGCGGCGAAGGCGTCGCCCGCGCCGACGTGGGCGACGACGTCGACGTGCGGGGCGGCGACGTGCGTGGCGGTGCCGTCGGCGTCCTCGGTCACGACCGCCCACTCGGCGTTCCGCTCGAACGCGGTCGCCCCGCCCGCCCCCTGCTTGACGACGACGGTCCCCGGCTCGGGCAGCGCCTCGCGCACGGCCCGGCCGCCGCGCAGGCCCCAGGCGGCGCGGGCCTCGTCGTCGCCGACGAAGACGATGTCGGCGCGGCGGGCCAGCTCCAGCAGGACGCGCGGCCCGTCGGCGTCGGGCCACAGCGCGGGCCGGAAGTTCACGTCGAAGGAGACCAGCGGGCGGCCGGGTCCGGGGGCCGTCAGCTCGCGCAGCAGTTCCAGGCAGTCGCCGGAGAGGGCCGCCGTGATGCCCGACAGGTGCAGCACCCGGCAGGCGCGCAGCGCGGCCGTGTCGACGGTGCGGGCGGACATCGCGGAGGCCGCCGAGCCGGCCCGGTAGTACGCCACCTCGTGGGCGTCGGTGGCGCGGTCGCCGGCGGTGCGGAAGTAGACGCCGGTGGGGCGGTCGGGGTCGCGGCGCACGGCGTCCACGTCGACGCCCCAGGAGCCGATCGTCTCCACCAGGTGGTCGCCGAAGCCGTCCGCGCCGACCCGGCTCACCCAGCGCGCGGAGTGCCCGGCGGCGGCGAGCACGCAGGCCGCGTTGGACTCGGCGCCGCCGATGCCGCGTTCGAAGGACGGCACGTCGGCGAGGCGACCGGGGCGGGAGGGGCGGAAGGCGACCATGGACTCGCCGAGCGTCGCGACGTCCACGGCGCGTGCCCCCGGGGCGGCGTCGGCACCGGTGCCGCTGTCCTTGCCGGTGCCGGGGCCGTTGCGGGGTCCGGTGGCGGTCACGATGCTCGTAGCTCCTCGGTGCCGGGGTGCGGGGACGTCCGTTGACCTCGCGTGGCCGAGATGTTAGACAGCAGTGAGCGTCATACGCAATGAGTGTTGCATTACGTGCAACGCCGCTGATCAGGGAGGTTCCGTGAGCACCGAGGCATTCGCCGGGCTGGACGAGGAACGCGTCGACCACCGCTTCAAGGGCCTCCCGCCGGACGCGGACGGCCTGACCGTGGGCGAGCTGGCGGCCCAGCGCCGCAACCTCTTCACCGACGGCTTCACCACCCCGGTGCTCGCGCTGTCCGCCGAGCGCCTGGAGCACAACCTGAAGCTGATGGAGACGTACACGGCCCGCCACGGCCTCGCCTTCGCGCCGCACGGCAAGACCTCCATGGCCCCGCGGCTGTTCCAGCGGCAGCTCGACCACGGGGCGTGGGGCATCACCCTCGCCCTGCCCCACCAGGTGCGGGTGGCGCGGGAGTTCGGCGTGCGGCGGATCTTCCTGGCCAACGAGGTGGTGGACCCGGCCGCCCTGCGCTGGTTCGCCGCCGAACTCGCCGCCGACCCGTCCTTCCACCTGGTCTGCTACGTCGACTCGGTGCGCGGCGTGGAGCTGATGGACGCGGCGCTGCGCGGCGCCGCCCGGCCGCTGGACGTGGTGGTCGAACTCGCCGCCGGTGAGGGCGCCCGGACCGGTGCGCGCACGGAGGCCGACTGCGCGGCGGTCGCGGACGCGGTGGCCGCCGCGCCGACGCTGCGGCTGGCCGGCGTCGCCGGGTACGAGGGCGAGGTTCCCGAGGCCGATCCGGAGCGGGTGCGGGCGTATCTGCGGCGGCTGGTGGACCTGGCGGCGGGCTTCGACAAGGCCGGGCGGTTCCGGGGCGTGGAGGAGATCGTGGTGAGCGCGGGCGGCAGCGCCTGGTTCGACGCGGTGGCCGACGTGTTCGCCGGCATCCCCGGACTCTCGCTGCCGGTGCTGAAGTTGCTGCGCTCGGGCGCGTACGTCTCGCACGACGACGGCCGCTACCGCGAGGTCACCCCGTTCAACCGGGTGCCCGGGGAAGGGGCGTTGGAGCCCGCGTTCCGGCTGTGGGCGCAGGTCGTCTCCCGGCCCTCGGCCGGACAGGCCTTCGCCAACGCGGGCAAGCGGGACGCGGCCTACGACCTGGATCTGCCCGTGGCGCAGGTGGTGCGGCGCGACGGCGTGGAACGTCCGGCGACGGGCGTCACCGTCACCGGCCTGTCCGACCAGCACACGTGGCTCAGCACCACGCCGGAGGCGGACGTGGAGGTCGGCGACTGGATCGGCCTGGGCCTGTCCCACCCGTGCACGTCCTTCGACAAGTGGCCGCTGATCCCGGTGACGGAGGCGGACGGGACGGTCGTGGAGTACGTACGGACGTTCTTCTAGCCCACGCCACCGTGGAAGGAGTCACCCATGGACCCGGTCGAGCCCGCCGACTTCGCCGATCTCGTCGTCCGGGACGCGGACGTCGTGGACGGCACCGGCGCGCCCTCCTACCGCGCGGACGTGGCGGTCAAGGACGGCAGGATCGTCTCGATCGTGAAGGAGGCCGCCTCGGCGGGCTGCCAGCGGCCGCGCGCGAGACGCGAACTGGACGCGGAGGGCCTGGTCCTCTCCCCCGGCTTCATCGACATGCACGCCCACAGCGATCTGGAGCTGCTGCGCGACCCCGACCACAGCGCGAAGGCCGCGCAGGGCGTCACGCTGGAGGTGATCGGCCAGGACGGCCTGTCGTACGCGCCCGTGGACGACCGGACGCTCGCCGAGGTCCGCCGGGCGATCACCGGCTGGAACGGCCACGGCGACGACATCGACTTCTCCTGGCGGTCGGTGGGCGAGTACCTGGACCGCCTCGACCACGGCTTCGACGGCGAGGGCATCGCCGTGAACGCGGCCTACCTCGTCCCGCAGGGCACCGTCCGCGCGCTCGCCGTGGGCTGGGGCGACCGCCCGGCCACGCCCCAGGAGCTGGACCGGATGCGGCGGTTGGTCGCCGAGGGCATGGAGCAGGGGGCGGTCGGCATGTCCTCCGGGCTCACCTACACGCCCGGCATGTACGCCGAGGACGCCGAACTCACCGAGCTGTGCCGGGTGGTGGCCGGGTACAGCGGCTACTACTGCCCGCACCACCGCAGTTACGGCGCGGGTGCGCTGGAGGCGTACGCGGAGATGGTGGCGCTGAGCCGCGCGGCCGGCTGTCCGCTGCACCTCGCGCACGCCACCATGAACTTCGGTCCCAACAAGGGCCGCGCGCCCGAGCTGCTGGCCCTGCTGGACGATGCGCTGGCCGCCGGGGCCGACATCACCCTGGACACCTATCCGTACACCCCCGGCTGCACCACCCTGGTGGCGCTGCTGCCGAGCTGGGCGAGCGAGGGCGGCCCGGAGCGCGTCCTCGGCAGGCTCGCCGACGAGGCCACCGCCGAGCGCGTCCGCCACGACCTGGAGGTGACCGGCTCCGACGGCTGCCACGGGGTGCCGGTGGAGTGGGAGACGATCGAGATCTCCGGCGTCACGGCTCCCGCGCTCGCCGGGTACGTGGGCCGGACGGTCGCCGAGTCGGCGGCGCGGCGCGGCGAGAGCCCGTGGACCGTCGCCCGCCGGCTGCTGGCCGAGGACCGGCTCGGCACGACGATCCTGCAGCACGTCGGCCACGAGGAGAACGTCCGGGCGATCATGCGGCACCCCGTCCACACCGGCGGCTCCGACGGCATCCTGCGCGGCGCCAAGCCGCACCCGCGCGCCTACGGCACCTTCCCCCGCTATCTCGGGCACTACGTGCGGGAGTCGGGCGTGCTGTCGCTGGAGGAGTGCGTCGCGCACCTGACCGGGCGGCCGGCGGCGCGGCTGCGGCTGCCCGACCGGGGCGTGGTGCGCGAGGGGTACCGGGCCGACCTGGTCCTGTTCGACCCGGCGACCGTCGCGGCGGGCGCCACCTTCGAGCAGCCGCGCACCCCGCCGGCCGGCATCCCGTACGTGCTGATCGACGGCCGGTTCGTCATCGAGGACGGCCGCCGCACGGACGTGCTGGCGGGGCGGGCGGTCCGCCGTACTCCGGTGTGACCGCCCGCCCTACGGCTCAGTGCGGGTCGCTCACGGCTTGGGCAGGACGCAGCCGCTCGCGTTCAGGTTGAGCTTGTTGCCGGTCGTGAAGCAGGCGGGTATCTGGTACGTCTCCTCGGCGTAGTTGATGCCCTGCCGGACGGTGACGTTGCCGCTCGCGTCGACCTCGCACGGGTTGTTCTCCGTGCAGCGCTGGCCGTCCTCGTTGCCGGTGTTGTTGACGGCGACGACCTTGCCGGTGGCGGTGTCGACGACGGGCGAGCCGGAGGTGCCGCCGATGGTGTTGCAGGCGGAGGTGTAGCGGACGGAGTCCTTCCAGGTCCAGCCGCCCTCCTTCAGGCGGTAGACGAACCCGTCGATGTTGCAGCTGTAGATCTTCTTCCAGTACCCGGAGACCACCTTGATGGCGGTGCCGGCCACCGGGTGGGTGTCGCTCACGGTCAGCGCGCTGATCCCGTACGAGTTCTTGATCTGCGCGTAGGTGCTGGTGAGGCGGTAGATCGTGACGTCCGTGTCGGTCATGGTCGAGTAGACGACCTGGTTGGCGCGGAGCGTGGCGACCTTGGTGCCGGCGGAGTTCAGCAGGCCGAAGGTGCGGCTGGAGGACTGGCCGGTGATGACCTCACCGGGGTCCGGGAAGCCGGTCTCCAGGCAGTGGCCGTTGGAGAGCACGAGCGCCGGGTCGCTGTCCGCGGAGGCGGGGAAGCGGATGACGGAGCCGGAGCAGTTGCTCAGCGAGACGGTGCCGGCGAAGTCGACGGCCTTGACCGCGGGGGCCGCCTTCTTCGCGGGAGCGGCGGCCGCGCCGCCGTTCTGCGCGGCGGCCGCCGCGGGCGCCATGCCCGCCCCGGTGATCACCAGGGTGGCGAGCGTGGCAAGGAGAGGCTTGTTCATGTGGGGTCCCCTCTTGAGACGCAGGCAGCCGGAGATCTTCCGGCCGCCTGTTTTGTCATGCGCATTGTGATGGCGAGGGGGGTACGCCCACAAGAACGCGGAGGGGACTGCCGGGACGGGAGGGGGAATCGGGAGCGGGAATGCCGCCGCTCCCCCTCAGCCGCCGTGCCAGTGACCGCCTCCGCCGTGCCGTCCGCCGTGACCCCAGCCGCCCGTGGGAGAGGGGGACGGGGAGCCTGACGTCGGGGACGGGGCGGCGGAGGTGACGGCGGGCGAGGCGGCGGGGGCCGTGGTCGTCGTACGGGACGCCGGAGTGCCGTGCGGCGGCGCGGCGGCGCCGGGGCTCGACGCGGCGGTCGCGGGCGCGTGGGTGGCGGGCGCTGCCGCCGGGGGCGCGGCGGTCCGGCGCGCGGCCCCCGTGGGCGCCGCCGGGGCCGTGAGGCCGCCCGCCGCCGGGGCGGTGCCGCCGTCCGCCGGGGCGTCCGCCGCGCCGGCCGACGGCTCCGTACGCCCCGAGCCGCCGCCCGAGCCGTCCGCCGACGGGCCCAGGGCCGACAGGCCGGCGATCACCGCGGCCAGGGACACCATCCCCGCCGCCCCCGCGGCCACCACCACGCGCCGCGACCGCCGCGAGCGCCGGGCGGCGGCCCGCCGCGCACCGCGGCCCCCGGCACCGGCCCCCGCATCCGCCCGCTCACCGAACCCCGCGCCCGCGCTCCCCTGACCCTGCCCCGCCCCCTGCCCCTGCCCCTGCCCCTGCCCCTGCCCCTGCCCCACGAGGATCCCGGCCGTCAGCGGGGGCAGTTCGCGCGTCTCGTCGTACGCGTTCTGCCACCCGTGCGCGGCGGCCGGGTCGGCGTACCCGTCGTACGCCGGGGCCGCCGGAGCCTGGGGGTGGTACACGTTCGGCGGTCCCTGGGGCGCATCACCCGTGCGGGGGACGGCGGGGCGGTCGGAAGGCATGGACATGGCCGGAAAGCATAGGGAGTGCGGTGATCGGCGGCACCGGCGCGGGCGTCAACCCGCGTCCGGCCGGGGCCCTGGAATGTCTCACGTGGCGGAAAACACGAGCCGCCGGGCGATACCCGGCCGTAAGCTCCCAGACATGCAGGTGATCCAGTCGACCAAGCTCGCCAACGTCTGTTACGAGATCCGGGGCCCGGTGCTCGAGGAGGCGATGCGGCTGGAGGCGGCCGGTCACCGCATCCTCAAGCTGAACACCGGCAACCCGGCCGCGTTCGGCTTCGAGTGCCCCCCGGAGATCCTGGAGGACATCCTCCGCAACGTCTCCACCGCGCACGGCTACGGCGACGCCAAGGGCCTGCTGGCGGCGCGCCGCGCGGTCGTCATGCACAACCAGACCCTCGGCATCGAGACCGACGTCGAGCACGTCTTCATCGGCAACGGCGTCTCCGAGCTGATCGTGATGGCGATGCAGGGGCTGCTGGACGACGGCGACGAGGTGCTGGTGCCCGCGCCGGACTACCCGCTGTGGACCGCCGCCGTCTCCCTGTCCGGCGGCACCGCCGTGCACTACCGCTGCGACGAGCAGTCCGACTGGATGCCGGACCTCGCCGACGTGGAGCGCAAGGTCACCGACCGCACCAAGGCGATCGTCATCATCAACCCCAACAACCCCACCGGCGCGGTCTACGACCCGGCGGTGCTCAAGGGGCTGACCGACATCGCCCGCCGGCACAACCTGCTGGTCTGCTCCGACGAGATCTACGACAAGATCCTCTACGACGGCGCCACGCACACCCCGACCGCCTCGGTCGCCCCCGACCTGCTGACCCTCACCTTCAACGGCATGTCCAAGGCCTACCGGGTGGCCGGCTACCGGGTCGGCTGGATGTCGATCTCCGGTCCGCGCGCCCACGCCGACTCCTACATCGAGGGCCTGACCATCCTGGCGAACATGCGCCTGTGCGCGAACATGCCGGGACAGCACGGCGTGGTCGCCGCGCTCAGCGGCCGGCAGACCATCAACGACCTGGTCCTGCCCGGCGGCCGGCTCAAGGAGCAGATGGACGTCGCCCACGAGCTGCTCACCCAGATCCCGGGCGTGACGTGCGTACGGCCCAAGGGGGCGCTGTACCTGTTCCCGCGCCTGGACCCCAAGGTCTTCAAGATCAAGGACGACCGGCGGATGGTCCTGGACCTGCTGCGCCGCGAGAAGATCATGGTCGTCCAGGGCACCGGCTTCAACTGGCCCGAACCCGACCATTTCCGGGTCGTCACCCTGCCCTCGGTCGGCGACCTGCGCGACGCGGTGAGCCGGATCGGCCACTTCCTGGACGGCTACAGCCAGCCCTGACGCCCGCCTTGGCCCGTGTCCTATGGGGTGAGGCCGGTCTTTGGTCCGTCAGGTGATCAAGTTCGGCGCACCGTTCGACACCGGACGTCGCAGATCACGTCAGGGCTGGATGAGATCGGACTTTCCATAGATGCTCGCCAGACGCGCGCCTTCGGGGCCCGAGGCGAATCCCATGCCGATGCTGAACACACCCGGCTGGGCGAGGTCCGGGATGTAGACCCCGAGACCTTCGGGTTCGCGGTAGTCCAACGTGTACGCGGCCGCGGTGTAGCACGGATTGACGTTGACGTTGAAGGGGGAAGGCGGGGCCGGGGAGAAGGCGCCGGTGGTGAGGTCCACCGAGCTGATGAACGTGTTGCCGACATTCGGCTGGGAGATCACCACGTTCTGGCCGTTGATCTTCTCGGTCGAGCCGTAGCTGTTTCCGTGCAGCATGTAGAGGTACCGGCCGACGACGACGTACCCCTGGAGGAAGGGGTGGCCGTAGGTGGTGAGAGGCCATCCGGGGACCGCGGTGATGTCCGGCTCGTCGATGGCCGCCAGCGGCTCGCTCCAGATGCCGAGGCGGGCCAGGTCGAGATCGTGCACCTGGTACTTCTTGATTCCGTCCGTGTCCTGGAAACGGACGACGAGGCGGCCGTAGACCGGGTCGACACTGGCCGTGTTGACCGTGGAACCAGGCACCGGCGTGTAGGTGGTGAGGTCGGCGGAGGTGGAGTCGAGCACCCGGCCGTTGACGAAGGGGAAGCGGGCCAGGCGCCTGCCGCGGCTGGTGCCGTCGCTCAGCGCGACGGCGTCGACCTCCGTCCACAAATAGGCCGAGCCGCCGACCGGCTCGATGCCGATACTCATCCCATGACCGAACCCGCGCAGGTACATATAGCCGAGGACGTTGCCTGACATGTCCCATTTGGTCACGGTCAGGTCGCCGTGGAGATTGCGGTTCGCACTGCTGACCGGGGCGGATTCGCCGGCCAGTTTCAGGCCTCCCTGCGTCACCTGCACGAGGTAGATGTGCCTGTTGGCGTTGTCGTATCCGAACGACTGGATGATGGTGGCGTCCTTGGTGGCCTTTTCGCGTATCCAGTTGTTCGACGCGCTGTTCAGATCAAGTCGCGGGGAGGGCACCAGGAGGGCCGATCCCGGGGCGGGATAGGCGGCGGCCGAGGCCGTCCCGGCGCCGAGGGAGACGGTCGCGGCGGTGAGCGCGCCGGCACCGCCCAGAGCGAGCATGGAGCGGCGGCTGGGGTGGATGTTCCTGTTCGCGATCATGGTGCGTCATTCAACACTCCGGCTCACCCCATAGGCCAGCCCTGCGTCGTGATGCGTGGACCCGGGACCGGCCGGTCGATCCCGTGCGGCCTCCGCCTCGGCAGACTGGCCGCGCGAGATGACGTCCTGACCACGCACGCCCGGCCCGCGCGCTCACCCTCGGTGTGCGCCTGGGCCGGTTTTCGCGACCGGGCTCAACTTTAGACGAGTTCTAAGCTAGGATGTTTTCTGTCAGAGCACAGGAGGCCATCCCATGTACGAACCGATCCGCGCCAAGTCGGTCCACACGATGGCCGGCACCGACTCCGACTTCCCCCACCGCTCACGCGAGGAGGAGTTGGACATCCAGCTCGCCGGTCATCTCGCGGCGCTGCTCGCCGTCACCGACGAGCTGCGCGCGCTGACCCCGTCCTCGGCCGACCTGGACACCGCGGCCGAACGGCTCGCCGAGCAGGTGGCCCGCCTGCGCGGCGGACGCGCCCCGCTGCGGGCGGCCGTGTCCGCCGGCCGTACGGCCGACCAGGCGCCGGCGCTGCACCGGCGGGCGCACACGCTCGCCGGGCGCGCCCTCGTCGTGGCCGCGTCCCGCGCCGACACCAAGGCGGCGATCCTGGCCGCCGAGCGGATGGACGCGCACGCGGCCGCCGCCCAGGAGGAACCGCGCAGGCCGATCGGCGCCGCGCAGTAGGACCTGCCGGGCAGGCCCCCGCTCCTCCCCTGCGGACGCCACGCGTCCGTCCCGCCCCGGTCACCTCCGGCCCGGCCGCCTCGCGCCGGTCCGGCCGGGACCGGGGGCGCCCCTGACGGCCCCGGTCCGCGCGCACCCGCAGCGACGCGCGGACCGGGTGCCCTACACTGCGCGGGCCGCGCTCCCGAGGCGGGCACGAAGCCGCGCCTCCGGCGGCGTCGCCTCCGAGCCGCGCCGCCTCCGAGCCGCGTCGCCCCAGCCGCGTTCCCGAGGCGGGCAAGAGTCCCGTTCCCGAGGCGAGAGAGAAGCCGTGACCGCCCCCACCGCCACCGTCCGGGCCGCCCTGCGCGCCGACCTCCCCGAGGTCGCCCGCATCTACGGGCACTACGCCCTGCACAGCGTCGCCACCTTCGACGAGGAACCGCGCCCGCTCGCACAGTGGGAGCTGAAGTACGACGAGATCGCCGGGCGCGGGCTGCCGTTCCTCGTCGCCGAGGAGGCGGGCCGGATCGCGGGCTTCGCCTACGCCGGGCCGTGGCGGCCGAAACCGGCGTACCGGAACACCGTCGAGGACACCGTCTACCTCGACCCGGCGGCCACCGGCCGCGGCCTCGGCGCCGCCCTGCTCGCCGAGCTGCTGGCGGAGTGCGCGCGGGCCGGAGTGCGGCAGGTGATCGCGGTGATCACCGCCCCCGGCAGCGAGGCCTCGGCCGCCCTGCACCGCCGGCTCGGTTTCACCGAGGCGGGCCGGCTGACCGAGGTCGGCCACAAGCACGGCCGGTGGCTCGACACGGTGCTGCTCCAGCGCACGCTGTGACACGGACGGGGCGCGGACCCCGCACTCCACGGACTCCGCGCCCACGCTCACGATCTCCGTCCACGCTCCCCACGCTCACGATCTCCGTGCCCACGGCCTCCGCATCTCCGTGCCCACGGCCTCCGCGCCCCACCGGCTCCGCGCCCCGCGGAAGAGTCAGCCGAAGATCACCACGAAGATCACGAACAGCACCAGGATCGCCAGGACCACCATCCAGACCGGCCAGTTGCCGCGCCCGTGCGGCTCCTCGGGGCCGCCGCCGCGCGGCCGGTCCTCGGCCAGGCCCGGATCGTCCGGGCGGTCGTGCTTGTAGAAGTCGCCGTCTCCAGCCATGCGCTCATCACGCTCCTTCACCGGGAGGCCACCCGGGTACCCCGGAGCGGGAGCGGCCATACGAGCAGGTGGGCCGTACGGGTGACGGGTGACGGGTGATAGGTGATGGTGGGTGACGGGTGGTGGGTGACGGCTGGGGCCACCGCGGCCTGCGGTGGCGGACGGCGGCCGCCTGCGCCGCCCACCGCGCCCGCGGCGGGAGCGGCCGCGGTCCGGCCGGGGACCGCCCGGCGGCCGGGCAGGCCCGGCGCAGGGACGGCCCGGGGACGGCAACAGGGACCACCCGGCGGCCTGCGCACGGACGGCACAGCGACAGGGCAGGGACCACCCGGTGGCCTGCGCACGGACGGCACAGCGACAGGGCAGGGATCGTCAGGCGGCCTGCGCACGGACGGCCCAGGGACGGGACGGGGCGGGGATCGTCAGGCGACCGCCCGGTGGTCGTACCGGCGTCGTACAGGCCCGCGCGCGGCGGAAGGCCGGGTGCGCACGCCGTTGTGCGTACCCGGCCTTCCGAATCCGTGCCGCGGCCGGCCGGAGCGACGTCGCAGGTCAGGGCAAGTCGCGGCCGGCCGCGGAGTTCATGCGACCGAGGGCGGGCCGGCTCAGCCGAGCCGCTCGACCAGCGCGCGGTACTGGTCCCACAGCTCCTTGGGCGTGTGGTCGCCGAAGGTGTTCAGGTGCTCGGGGACCAGGGCGGCCTCCTCGCGCCAGACGTCCTTGTCGACCGTGAGCAGGAACTCCAGGTCGGACTCGGACAGGTCCAGGCCGTCGGTGTCCAGGGCCTCGCGGGTCGGCAGGATGCCGATGGGGGTCTCGACGCCCTCGGCCTTGCCCTCCAGGCGCTCGACGATCCACTTCAGCACCCGGCTGTTCTCGCCGAAGCCGGGCCAGACGAACTTGCCCTCGTCGTTCTTGCGGAACCAGTTGACGTAGTAGATCTTGGGCAGCTTGGACTGGTCCTTGCCCTTGGCGACGTCCACCCAGTGGCCCATGTAGTCGCCCATGTTGTAGCCGCAGAACGGCAGCATGGCGAACGGGTCGCGGCGCAGCTCGCCGACCTTGCCCTCGGCGGCGGCGGTCTTCTCGGAGGCGACGTTCGCGCCGAGGAAGACGCCGTGGTTCCAGTCGAAGGACTCGGTCACCAGCGGCACCGCGCTGGCCCGGCGGCCGCCGAAGAGGATCGCCGAGATCGGCACGCCCTTGGGGTCCTCCCACTCCGGCGCGATGATCGGACACTGGGCGGCGGGGGTGGTGAAGCGGGCGTTGGGGTGCGCGGCCGGGCGGTATCCGTCTGCTTCGCGGGCCGACTCGGGCGTCCAGTCGTTGCCCTTCCAGTCGGTCAGGTGGGCCGGGATCTCCTCCGTCATGCCCTCCCACCACACGTCGCCGTCGTCGGTGAGGGCGACGTTGGTGAAGACCGAGTTGCCCCACAGCGTCTTCATGGCGTTGGCGTTGGTGTGCTCGCCGGTGCCGGGCGCGACGCCGAAGAAGCCGGCCTCGGGGTTGATCGCGTACAGCCGGCCGTCCTCGCCGAACCGCATCCACGCGATGTCGTCGCCGATCGTCTCGACGGTCCAGCCGGAGATCGTGGGCTCCAGCATCGCGAGGTTGGTCTTGCCGCAGGCGCTCGGGAAGGCGGCCGCGACGTACTTGGACTCGCCGGTGGGCGGGGTGAGCTTGAGGATCAGCATGTGCTCGGCCAGCCAGCCCTCGTCGCGCGCCATGACGGAGGCGATGCGCAGGGCGTAGCACTTCTTGCCGAGCAGGGCGTTGCCGCCGTAGCCGGAGCCGTAGGACCAGATCTCGCGGTCCTCGGGGAAGTGCGAGATGTACTTGGTGGAGTTGCACGGCCAGGGCACGTCCTCCTGGCCCTCGGCCAGCGGGGCGCCGAGGGTGTGCACGGCCTTGACGAAGAAGCCGTTCTCGCCCAGCTCGTCCAGGACGGGCTGTCCCATGCGGGTCATGGTGCGCATGGACACGGCGACGTAGGCGGAGTCGGTGATCTCGACGCCGATCGCGGACAGCGGGGAGCCCAGTGGGCCCATGCAGAACGGGACGACGTACATCGTCCGGCCCTTCATCGAGCCGCGGAAGATGCCGCCCTTGCCGTCCTTGCCCCGGAAGATCTCCCGCATCTCGGCGGGGGCCTTCCAGTGGTTGGTCGGGCCGGCGTCCTCCTCCTTCTCGGAGCAGATGAAGGTGCGGTCCTCGACGCGGGCGACGTCGGAGGGGTCGGAGGCCGCGTAGTAGGAGTTGGGGCGCTTGATCGGGTCGAGTTTCCGGAAGGTGCCCTTCTGGACGAGCTCCTCGCACAGTCGCTCGTACTCGGCCTCGGATCCGTCGCACCAGACCACGTTGTCCGGCTGCGTGAGTTCCGCGATCTCGTTGACCCACGAGATCAGGTCCTTGTGGTGGGTGGGAACGACGGGGGGAGCCGCGATGTCGCGCGCCACGATTGCTCCTAAATGAGGGGTTCTTGTCTTGTCGCCCCGTGGGGGCTGCGACCCGGACGCTTCGTAGCCGCTCATCCGGTGCCGACCGCACTCATTTGATCATCCGACTCCCGCGCCCATCTGTCCAGAGGGCCGCACAGGTGAGCGGCGTGAGGAATCCCACGGTTTTCCGTGCTTTTTTGCGTCCGCGTTGGGTTCACCTGAAGGACTTTTTGCGTTTGCCCCGTGCGGACGATCACCGTCCTCCGTCCCATGGGCGCTCACCCCCGACTTACGGGGTCGCCGGTACCATGCGGCCATGACTGCGTCCGCCTCCGACGCGCCCCTGGACCCGCCGGCCCGTGGCCGCGGTCCGGCCGCGCTGTCGCTGCCGCATCCGATCAAGCCGAAGCTGCGCGGCTGGCTGCACCTCGGCATGTTCCCCGCCGTGCTCATAGCGGGACTGGTGCTCACCGCGCTCGCCCACTCCACCCGAGGACGTATCGCCTGCGGGATCTACGTCCTCAGCGCCTGCCTCCTGTTCGGGGTCAGCGCCCTCTACCACCGGGGCGACTGGGGCCCCCGGATGAGCGGGGTGCTGCGCCGCCTCGACCACGCGAACATCTTCCTGATCATCGCCGGCACCTACACGCCGCTGACCCTGCTGCTCCTGCCCGGCGCCACCGGCCGGTGGCTGCTGTGGGGCATCTGGGCCGCCGCGCTGGCGGGCATCGCCTTCCGCGTCTTCTGGGTCGGCGCGCCACGCTGGCTCTACACCCCGTGCTACCTCGCCATGGGCTGGGCCGCGGTGTTCTACCTGCCGGACTTCATGCGCACGGGCGGCATCGCGGTGATGGTCCTGGTGATCGTCGGCGGCCTGCTCTACAGCGCGGGCGGCGTCGTCTACGGCATCAAGCGGCCGAACCCCTCCCCGCGCTGGTTCGGCTTCCACGAGGTGTTCCACTCCTTCACGCTGGCCGCGTTCGTCGTCCACTACGTGGGGATCTCGCTGGTGGCCTACCAGCACGCGTAGGGGGCGCTGCGTACGGGGTCTCGGTGCGGCTGCGTGCCGTGCGGGTTCTCGCGGCTGCGCTCCGTACGGGTCCCGGTACGGCTGCGTACCGCTCCGTGCGGGCCTGCCTCCGCCCGTGAGCGCGCCTGCGCGCCTTCGGCCACGGCTCGGGTGAGCCGTGGCCGTTTCCGTGTCCGCCCCGCGAATCCACCCCACGGTGGAGCGCGCGGGCGGACCGGCGGCCGAGCCCGCCCGCACCCTCCCGGCCCCTCCCCCGGCCCGCCCCGCCACCGCCCGAAAACCCCTCAGGCGTGCGCGGCCGGCCGTGCCATCCTGGCCGGGTGAACGGTCCAGAGATCCACGTCGAGTTCGCCCCCGCCCTCGGCCAGTTCCTCCCGCACGCCCGGCGCCGCGGCGCCACAGCGGTCGTCACCGACGGCGTCTCCACCCTCGGGCATGTCGTCGAGTCCCTCGGCGTGCCTTTGACCGAGGTGGGCGCGCTGGTCGTGGACGGCCGCCCGGTGCCCGTCTCGCACGTCCCGCGCGCCGCGGAGACCGTCGAGGTACGCGCCGTCGAACGCCCCCAGCAGGTCCCCGGCGCCCCGCTGCGCTTCCTCCTCGACGTGCACCTCGGCACCCTCGCCCGCCGGCTGCGTCTGCTCGGCGTCGACGCGGCGTACGAGTCGACGGACATCGGCGACCCGGCCCTCGCCGCGCGTTCGGCGGCCGAGAAGCGGGTGCTGCTCAGCCGCGACCGGGGCCTGCTGCGCCGCCGCGAACTGTGGGCGGGCGCCTTCGTCTACAGCACCCGTCCCGACGACCAGCTCGGCGACATCCTGGACCGCTTCCACCCCGAACTGCGCCCCTGGACCCGCTGCACCGCCTGCAACGGCCTGCTGCGGCAGGCCACCAAGGACGAGGTGGCCGACCAGCTCGAACACGGCACCCAGCGCACCTACGACGTGTTCGCCCAGTGCCGCGACTGCGGCCGCGCCTACTGGAAGGGCGCCCACCACGACCAACTGGAGGCGATCGTGGAACGGGCCCTGAGCATGCGGACGCGGGGGAAGTGAGCGCGGGGAGGGACCGGCAGTCGGACGATTCCGCCCCTCGCCTCACCCGCCGAGGGCGGCCCGCAGCCGTTCCGGGTCGGTGGTGGGGGCGTCGCAGGTGAAGTCGCGGCAGACGTAGGCGGCGGGGGCGCCCCCGACCAGGGGGCGGTCGGCCAGCAGCGGGAACTCCTCGCCGCCCTCCGTGCCGTAGGCGACGACGGCGCCGGGCGCCGTGCCCAGCAGGGCCGTGCGGTGCAGGACGCGGCCCGCCTCGTCGGCGAGCGACGGCGCGACGACGGCGACCTCGCGCGGCCCGTCGAGGGCGGCCTCCGCGACGGCCAGCCCCCAGCCGATGAACCGCGGCACGCGCGGGCCGAGCGCCTTCACCACGCCCAACGCCTTCTCGGCGGCGGTGCGATGGGCCTCCGATCCGGTGTGGGCCGCGTAACCGAGCAGCGCGCCCGCCGCCGCCGACCAGCCGGAGGGGGTGGCGTTGTCGGTGGGGTCCTGGGGGCGGCGGATCAGCTGCTCGGCGTCGGCGGCGGTGTCGTACAGCGCGCCGGAGTCGGGATCGGTGAAGCGGGTCAGCACATGGCCGAGGAGGAGTCCGGTGAAGTCGAGCCAGACGCCCTCGCCGGTGACAGAGGCCAGCGCGAGGAAGCCCTCGGCGACGTCGGCGTAGTCCTCCAGCACCCCGGCGTTGGCGCCGATCTGCCCGTCCCGGCTGGTGCGGGCGAGCCCGGCGTGCTCGTCCATGTGCAGCCGGACGAGCAGGTCGGCGGCGCCGAGCGCGGCCTCCACGAGGTCGGGGCGGTCGAAGTAGGCGCCGGTCTCGGCGAGGGCGGCGATCGCCAGGCCGTTCCAGGCGGCGACGATCTTGTCGTCCCGGCCGGGGGCGGGCCGCCCGGCGCGCCGCTCCAGCAGCCGCCGCCGCACCGACTCGATCCGCTCGGCGTCGAACACGCCTTCCTGCTGGGGAAGTTGCAGTACCGAGGCGCCGTGCTCGAAGGTGCCTTCCTCGGTGACGCCGAAGTACTGGGCGGCGAGCTGCGCGTCCTCCTCGCCGAGGGCGTCGCGCAGTTGTTCCGGCGTCCACACGTAGTAGGCGCCCTCGACGTGCCGTCCCGTGCCGTCGTCGCTGTCGGCGTCGAGCGCGGAGGCGAACCCGCCCTCGCCGGTGCGCAGTTCGCGGACCATGAAGTCGGCGGTCTCCAGGGCGACACGGCGGGCGAGTTCGGAGCCGGTGGCACGCCACAGGTGGGCGTACACACGGCACAGCAGCGCGTTGTCGTACAGCATCTTCTCGAAGTGCGGCACGATCCAGTCCCGGTCGACGGAGTAACGGGCGAAGCCGCCGCCGAGCTGGTCGTAGATACCACCGCGGGCCATCCGCTCACAGGTGTCCCGGGCCATCTGCAGGGCGCCCTCGGAGCCGGTGCGGGCGTGGTGGCGCAGCAGGAACTCCAGCACCATGGACGGCGGGAACTTCGGCGCCCCGCCGAATCCGCCGCGCTGCGGGTCGTACTCGCGGGTCAGCCCGAGCAGCGCCTGCGCCAGCTCCTCCTCGCCGGGCAGCTGGACGCCGCCGTAGCCGATCTCGCGCTGCGCGAGGTCCCGCACGATCTTCCCGGCGACCTCGGTGACCTCGTCCCGGCGGGTGGCCCACGCCTGCCGGACGCCCTCCAGCACCTGCCGGAAGGACGGCATGCCGTGCCGGGGCGCGGGCGGGAAGTACGTCCCGAAGTAGAACGGCTCGGCGTCCGGGGTCAGGAACACCGTCATCGGCCACCCGCCCTGCCCGGTGGCCGCCTGCACCGCCTCCATATAGACGGCGTCCACATCGGGCCGCTCCTCACGGTCCACCTTGACACTGACGAAGTGCTCGTTGAGGTAGCCGGCGGTGGCCTGGTCCTCGAACGACTCGTGCGCCATGACATGACACCAGTGGCACGCGGAGTACCCGACCGACAGCAGTACGGGTACGTCGCGCCGCCGGGCTTCCTCGAAAGCCTCGGGCGACCAGGGCCACCAGTCGACGGGGTTGTCAGCGTGCTGAAGCAGATAGGGCGAGGTCACACCAGCCAGCCGGTTCATCGGCCCAGCCTCTCACAGCGCCCGCCCGCGTCGGCGGTACCCGCACGGGCGCTGCCCCGCCCGGGGGCATCGCGCGGCGCCGGCGGCGAGGTCGTCGCCGACGGCACGCGGCGCGGCGGCGCTCGTTCAGCGCTCTCTCAACGACCTCAGGAGTTTGATGTAGGCACTGTTGAACCGAGCGCCTTTGTCCAGGTAGGCAGCCCCGATCATGGCGCCTTCCCGGAGGTAGGCCACGAGGACCCCCTGGTCCGGCCGGTCCAGGTCCCCGCAGACGATCTCCATCGAGTCCGACGTCTTCGGGTCGCCGGCGATCTGGATACGCAGTCCGAGCACTTCCGTGGTCATGCTGGGGAAGTATCCGATCCGAGAGGTCACCGAACCGTGTCCCAAGGACGCCGCCACAGACCTGCCCGCCAGATCACCGGTGTCGATCGCGTTCTTCCAGAATTCCATCCGGGTCAGGTTCCCGGCCGCCCACGGATCGGGGTAGCGGGCGATGTCTCCGGCCGCGAACACGTTCTCCCACGGTGACACCCGCATGTACTCGTCGACGCGCACCCCGTCGGACAGATCCAGGCCGTTCCCGTGCAGCCATTCCACGTTCGGAACGCTCCCGATCGCCTCGATGAAGAGAGAGCGATCGGACGCGGGCTCGGGATTCGACGGTTTCGCCTCACAGAGAAATTTCCGTGCGGAATCGCCCGTCAGGAACGTGACGCCCTGCTGAGCGAGCCAGCGGCCGAGCGTCATCGCGACCCGCTCACCCAGAACGCTTTCGAACGGCCCGCGTCGCAGCGCCTCCAGCACGAGGACTTCACAGCCGTACTCTTTGGCCAGCGAAGCAAGCTCACAGGCGACGAATCCGGCGCCCACTATCGTGACCTTCTCGCCGGCTTGGAGCCGATGGTGGATGTACCGCGCATCGCCCAGACCACGCAGGGTGCGATGCGTATGGAGCTCGCACTCCCCGTCGCCCCGGGCCGAGGTACGCGGGCGTATCCCCGAAGCGATCACCAGCCGGTCGTACTCAAACGTTTCACCGGTACTCAGACGCAGGATCCGGTCGCCCAGGTCCGCGGTCTCGACCCTGATGCCGAGGCGCCAGGTCACAGCGTCGTTGTCGGCTCCCTTCACCCTCACATCCTCGGCGATGGTCTTTTCGAGAGCACCCGACAAGGGGTAGCGCTTCTTCGTCAGACCTGGCCGGTTGTAGGTACGGTGAGCCTCGTCCCCGAAGACGACGATCCTGGCGTCGACCTCGCACTTGAGTATCGCGTCGGCCGCTCGCAGTCCGGCTATACCGGACCCGACTATGCCGATGAGCGGCCGCCTGTCAGCCGTCGCCGGCATCACGATTTCAGCTGGATCGCTTGCAGCGGGCACGCGTCGACGGCGTCCTCGATATCGCTGATGTTCTCCTCGTCGAACGCTTCCTGGTATTGCAGCTTCCCGTCGGCGTCGAGTTCGAAGTTGGTCGGGGCCGAGATCGCGCACTGCCCATGATTCTGACACTTGACCCTGTCGACAACAATCTTCATGGTCCCTGGTCTTCCATCGCTCGTCCCTTTCGCCGGTGGTTATCCGGCGATCACGACCCTACGAGCCCGCGCACGGCGACGGAAGAAGCGGCGGGTGGCCTGAAGCGGTCCTGGCCTGTTCAGGCCCGCAGCGAGCGGCCCACGGGGAGGGCGGCGCAGCCGGCGCCCCACGCCTGGTTTCCCCAACGGGCCTTCGGGCACCCGGTGTTGACCTTGGAGAGTATGCGGGACCCCGGCCACGCGGAACCATCTGCGGGGGTTCTCGCATGCTTGTACCGCAGGAGGAAACCAGCTAAGATGGTTCCATGGCAGTGGTGCGTTTTCCCGAGTTCCGCCTGGGCAAGGTGCTGGCGACCAGCTTCACGGGGACCCTGTCCGAGCGTTACGGCGAGACGCTGGAGCGCATTCCTGTGCCGTCCCGGCTCGCGGACTGGCTGGAAATCAGCGGGCTCGCCGTCGACTCCTGCAGCCAGTCGCAGCTCGACCACGCCCGACAGCTACGGGAATCAATTCACGCAGCCGCCACCGCCGTCGCGAACCAGAGCCCGCTTCCCCCTTCAGCTGTCCAAGTCATCAATGACTGCAGTACTCACGGCCTGGCCTCGGCGATCTTGACGCCCGAGGGCAGCCGGGAATGGCGGCTGGGTTCTGCTTCCGTGGAAGACGCGCTCAGCGTGATCGCCGCCGACGCGATCAGCCTTCTCGCGGGAGAACGAGAAGGAAAGATCTCGTTGTGCGCATCGCCGACGTGCCGAGCCGCCTTCGTCGACACCAGCCGCGGCTACACCCGCAAATGGTGCGACATGAACACATGCGGGAATCGCGAGAAGAAGGCACGCTTCCTCGCCGGCAAGCGCAATAAGTCGAGCCTCGCCGACTGACCGCGCCGCCCGATCGACGGTCGTCGTGACTTCGTGGTATCGAGACTCCCGCGTTCCGTAGTCCCGCTACCGCACGCCGCTCGAAAAGGGGGAATCGCATGTTCGATGTTCTGGGAATGGACGCCACGGCCGAGGTGGTCTACCGCGAGATGCTGGCGCACCCGCACGACGGAGTGGCCGATCTGTCGCGCCGACTCCAGCTGACCGAGCAGGCGGTACTGACAGCACTCGACACCCTCAGCGAACTGGCCCTGATACGGAGCTCCTCCGAAGATCCCCAGAATTTCCACGCAGTCGACCCGCACCTGGCCGCGGACATCCTGCTGGCAAGGCAACGGGCCGAGCTGGCCGCGCAGCAAAAACGTGTCCAAGAGGCTCAGGCCGCCGCCGTACGTCTCAAATCGGAGTTCACCCAGGCGCGGGAGGAGTTGCTCCGCCTGAACGGGGTCGACTGCGTCCGCGACTACCTGGCGACTCTGTACGACAGGGTCGATGACGAGCTGTTGACGTTCGCTCCGGGCGGAGCCCAGACGGCGGCCAACGTGCGCAGTTCGCGACCGCTCGCCGAGAACCTGCTGGAACGCGGTGTCCGCCTGCGCACCGTCTATCTGGACAGCGCCCGCAACGACCCCGCCACCGTGGCGCACGCGGAGTGGCTGGCCACGCTCGGCGGGCGCATACGGACCGTCCCCTCCTTACCGAACCGCATGATCATCTGCGACCGGAGGATCGCCGTCGTCGCCGCCGACTGCGAGGACACCGCCGCCGGAGCGGTGGTTCTGCAGACGCCGGGGGTGGTCTCGTCGCTGTACGCCCTGTTCGACTGCGTCTGGCAGTCCGCCCGGCCGCTGGGCGCGACCTCCTCGCCCGCGGACACGCGGAGGCTGAGTCCGCAGCAGACGGAAGTCCTGCGGCTGCTGTCCCAAGGGCACACCGACGAATCCGTCGCGGCCCGGCTGGGTGTGTCGGCTCGCACGGCACGCCGCATCGCCACGAAACTCATGGACCACCTTGGCGCGCGAAGCCGCTTCCAGGCCGGTGTGCACGCGGTCGCGAGGGGGCTCGTCCGGCCATGACGGTCCGTATGGTCGCTGATCGACACGGCGTGGAAGGGATTGACGAACCGAATAGGACAGTTGCCTCATGTACCTCGTCCACCTCGCTGTCTCCCCTCCGGGCGACGCCTCCCTGCCCGCCGAGATCAGGCAGCTGCTGGAAGCCACCGCACCGGACGTCCTCGAACATGTCAGCGTGCATCTGCAGTCACGACCTGACCCGGTCATCGGGCTCTTCCTGCGCGTCGCGTCCTTGAACGAGGCGGAGTCGACCGCCGAGCAGATCTGGGCGCGCGCCGCCGCCGCGTGCCCTCAGCTGGCTGAATGGTGCCTGCGGCGCGCTGAAGCGCCGCTCATGCACTACGAACTGGATTGAGGCCGTCTCGCCCTGATCCGATCCGTCGCGGGGCGGGTGCTCCTTCCGGCCCGTGTCCGGGTGTCCCCGCCGACGGGCAGGACGACCGGACCGCCCTGCCCGGCGATCCTCCGCCACCCTGCGGCGATCTTCCGCCACCCTGCCCGGCGATCCCCCCGGGCACGTCCAGGCATGCCGGCCGGTGCGGCCGCTCTCGTCGGCCACCGTGGGAAGCCGGGCCTTTTTCATAAGTTTGATTCAGTATGCACGGGGAATATCGCGACCGCCGTCTCCTCATTCGTCGGACAACAAGTCCGCTCGCGGGCCTGAATAGGTCAGGACCGATTCTGTCCACCCGTCAGTCCTTCCTTTGCCGCGTGAAAGCTCGCAGAATCGAGATTGCTGGACAACGAACCAGTCGAGAGGCGAGCGATGAAAGATCGGACATCCACCCCAGGCAGCTCACTCACGAAGGAGCGAACCGTAAGCCGCCGGTCCGACGACGGCGGATGGCAGTGATTGCATGGCTACCTCGAACGACCACATCCAGGGCAATACGATGGCGGCCCTCGCCGAGGAGTTCGGCACCCCTCTGTTCGTCTACGACGCGGACATCCTGGAGGACACGTATCGCAAGCTGCGCGGCGTTCTCCCGGCCGGTGTCGATGTTTTCTACTCGCTCAAAGCCAACCCGAACATCAGTGTCTGCGCACTGCTGAACTCGTTCGGCGCCGGCGCCGAGGTCTCCTCCTATGCCGAACTGGTCACCGCCCTGCACGCCGGGGTCGCGCCCCAGGACGTCATCTTCCTCGGCCCCGGCAAGGACGAACGCGAACTCACCGCGTGCGTCGAAGCCGGAATCCACGCGATCGTCTGCGAATCGCTGGACGAACTCGACCTGCTGGACTCGCTGCTGGAAACCGCCGGCCGCGACGAGTTCCCCGTGCTTCTGCGAGTGAACCCCGCCTTCGGCAGCAAGGGGTCAGGACTGGCCATGGGAGGCAAGCCCCGGCAGTTCGGCATCGACGAAGCCGAACTGCGCGACTCCAAGCACCGACTCGCGGCCCTGCGCCGCGTCCGGGTGAAGGGGGTGCACGCCTACATGGGGACACGGTTCCTGAACCACGAGGACGTCGTCCACAACACCCGCCGGATCCTCGCCACCGCCGAGGAGCTGGCCGGACGGCTCGGCTTCCCCCTGGAGACCGTGGACTTCGGCGGTGGGCTCGGCGTCGCCTACTTCGACAACGAGGAGGATCTGGACCTCGCCACCCTGGGAACCGCACTGGCGGACGTCCTCTCCTCCTTCTCCGCGCGCAACCCGCGCTGCCGGATGATCACGGAGCTGGGCCGGTTCCTGACGGCCACGGCCGGCACGTACCTCATCCGGGCCCGCTATGTGAAGAACTCCATGGGGGAGAGCTTCGTCGTCGCCGACGGCGGCACGAACCACCACATGGCCGCCGTCGGTGTCGGGAGCTTCGTCAAGCGCAACTTCCCGATCCGCCGCGTGGGGAACCGGGGCGCCGGAGCGCTGCGGCCCTACAGCGTGACGGGGCCGCTGTGCACACCCAACGACGTCATCGCCAAGAAGGTCCGGCTGCCGGAGGTGCGGCCGGGGGATCTGCTGGCGGTGGAGCGGTCCGGGGCCTACGGGCCCACGGCCTCACCCGGGCTCTTCCTCAGTCACGGTTTCCCGGCCGAGGTGATGGTGCGCGGCGGGCGGGCCCATCTGGTCCGGGACCGCGACACCACGGAGGATCTGCTCGCCAAGCAGCACCTCGTCGACTTCCGCACCGCGGCCGGATGACCACCGCGGCAAGCCGGGCCGTCCGGGTCGGGGTCGATGTCCTCGACTGCTCGGAACTCCGCCGTCTGGTCGAGCGCCCCTGGTTCCTGCGCTTCAGCTTCGCCCCGGAGGAACTGGCCCACGCCGAGACGCTCGGCGGCCGACGGCGCCTGGAGTTCCTCTCGGGCCGCTTCGCCGCCAAGGAGGCCATTCTCAAGGTCCTGGGCAGGGGCTTCCTCCAGGGCGTGGCGCCGCGGGAGATATGCGTGGCGCACACACCGCACGGCGCCCCCGCCGTCCGCTTCCACGGGAGAGCCGCCCGATGGGCCCCGCCCTCCGTCTCCGTGTCCATCACCCACAAACAGACCGTCGTGGCCGCAGTCGCCATCGGCGTCCCCGGCACCGGCGGCGCGGCGGCCGAGAACGGACGAACAGCACCCGCCGAACCGAAGGAGCCTGACACCGTGTCGCCGCCCAGCATCCACACGACAGCCCCCGCCCAGCACAGTGCCCGGGGTGAACAGACCCCGGAGGCCACCGCCTTCCTGCGCGTACGAGTCGGCCAGGAGGAAGCCCACTACGGGGGCGACCTGGTGGACGGCGCCCGCCTCCTGCGCCTGTTCGGCGATCTGGTCACCGAGATCACCATCCGCACGGACGGCGACGAGGGGCTGCTGGCCCAGTACAGCGATGTCCGCTTCGCCGCACCCGTGAAGCCGGGCGACTACATCGAGGCACGCGGGCGACTGGTGCGACGGACCAGGCTGCGCCGGGTGGTCGAACTCGAGGCGCACAAAGTCCTCAGCGCCCGCCCGGGAGCGGGAGAGAGCGCCGCCGCGGTCCTCGACGCCCCCGAGCTCGTCTGCTCCGCCACCGCCACCACTGTCGTCCCCTTCCGCAGGACGGACACGGCGAACGCCCTCCACCCCGTTGCCGAGGAGACCTGATGGCCCGTACAGCGCAACTGCTGCACGAACTGCTGGAGGCGGCCGCCGACCGCAGCCCTCGATCGGCCGCTTTGAGTTCGCACAGCCGCAGCCTGACCTACGGAGAACTCGCCTCCGCCAGCACCAGGATGGCCGCGCTCCTGCACCGCGAGGGACTGCGGCGCGGCGACCGGATCGTCGTCACCGCGGCCGACGGGATCGGCATCACCGTGCTGCTCTACGCGGCCTCCCGCCTGGGCGCCGTCTTCAGCGTGCTGCACGAGCAGGTACGCGGCGGGCCGCTGGACCATGTGCTGCGGGACTGCGAACCCAAACTGCTGGTCTCCGACGATCCCGGTGCGGGACGGACCGCCGCCGAGCACGAGGTGCGCTTCCTCGGGCTCGACGAGCTCGTCCGGACCGCGCTCGACACGGACACCGACGTGCCGCTCGCCCCCGGTGGCCGCAGCGCCCTGCCCGTGGACCCGGTCAGCCTGATCTACACCTCCGGCACCACCTCGATGCCCAAGGCCGTGGTCGGCACCCACCAGCAGGTGCTCTTCGCCGTCTTCGCGATCCAGGAGTGCCTGCGGTACCGCGGCGACGACGTCGTGTACTGCCCGCTGCCGCTCTCCTTCGACTACGGGCTCTACCAGGTCTACCTCGCCGCGCTGAGCGGCGCCCGGCTGCACCTGGGCTCGGTCGCCGAGGCGGGACCCCCGTTGCTGCGCAGTCTGGAGGAAGCCGGGGCGACCGTGCTGCCCGCCGTGCCCTCCATCGCCGATCGGCTCGCCTGGCTGCTGCGCCGCAGCAGCGGAGGACCGAGCCGGCTGCGGCTGCTGACCAACACCGGAGCGGCCCTGTCCGAAACCACCATGTCCGCGCTGCGCGCCGCACTGCCCCGGCTGAGGATCCAGGTGATGTACGGCCTCACGGAGTGCAAGCGCACGGCGATCATGCCACCGGACGGAGACCTCGACCGTCCGGGATCATGCGGCCTGCCGCTGCCGGGCACCGAGGTCTTCGTCGTCGACGACGACGGCCACCGGCTGCCTCCCGGGCAGATCGGCCAGTTCGTCGTGCGCGGTCCGAACGTCATGGCGGGCTACTGGAAACGCCCCGAGCTGACCGCCGAGCGTTTCCCCCGTGCCGAGGGACTGTTCCCCGAGCTGCGCACCGGCGACTACGGCCGGCTGGACGAGGAGGGCTACCTCTACTTCTCCGGCCGCCGGGACGACCTGTACAAGGAGCGGGGATTCCGGCTGAGCGCCACCGAGGTGGAAGCCGCCGCCACCCGCGTCGAGGGGGTGACCTCGGCCGCCGTACTGCCCCCCGAGGGCAAGCGGGGCGCGCTCCTCGCCGTGGTCGCCGACATCAGCGCCGACGAGGTGCGCGAGAGCATGCGCGACCACATCGAACCCTTCAAGATCCCGCGGCGCTGCGTCCGCCTGGACGCCCTGCCCACCAACGGCAACGGCAAGGTCGACCGCAAGAAGCTGGCCGCTGTGATCGAACAGACCTCGGCCGCCCCGGTCACCGCCGAGGCCCCGCGGGCCGGCCTGGCCCACTGATCCTCCTTCCACCCGACCGCAGCAACTCCTCACACACAAGGACATGCCCATGGATCGCCAGAACGTCGTCACCGCCCTCGAGAACGCCCTCACCGACGTCCTCGAACGCCCCGTCACGGGTCTCACCGGCGACGTGAGGCTCTTCGACGACCTGCACCTCGACTCGACCACCATGCTCGAGATGCTGATGGCCATGGAGGACTCCGTCGGCCTGGTCGTCGACCCGGAGGACCTGGACGCGGACGACTTCGTCTCGGTGGACACCTTCACCGACTTCGTCCTGCGCACCCGGCTCGAGCAGGTCTCGGCATGACGCTCATCCAGCCCGACCTGAGCGTCTTCACGACCCTTGAGTCAGAGGTACGCAGCTACTGCCGCGGCTGGCCCACCGTGTTCGACCGGGCGCACGGCAGCCGGATGTACGACGAGGACGGGCACGAGTACCTGGACTTCTTCGCCGGCGCCGGATCCCTCAACTACGGCCACAACAACCCGGTGCTGAAGCGCGCTCTGCTCGACTACCTGGAGCGCGACGGCGTCACCCACGGCCTGGACATGTCGACCACGGCCAAGCGCGCGTTCCTCGAGTTCTTCCAGAACATGATCCTGCGCCCGCGGGACCTGCCCTACAAGGTCATGTTCCCGGGCCCGACCGGAACCAACGCCGTCGAAGCCGCCCTCAAGCTGGCACGCAAGGTCAAGGGGCGCGAGACGGTCGTCTCCTTCACCAACGCCTTCCACGGCATGTCGCTGGGCTCCCTGGCGGTGACCGGCAACGCCTTCAAGCGGGCCGGCGCCGGCGTACCGCTCGTGCACACCGCTCCCATGCCCTTCGACCACTACATGGGCGGGAAGACGCCCGACTTCCTGTGGTTCGAGCGGCTGCTCCGGGACCACGGGTCGGGGCTGGACAAGCCGGCCGCGGTGATCGTGGAGACGATCCAGGGCGAGGGCGGCGTCAACGTGGCCCGTCCGCAGTGGTTGCGCCGCCTCGCCCAGCTCTGCCGGCAGCACGACATGCTGCTGATCGTCGACGACATCCAGATGGGCTGCGGACGCACCGGCGCGTTCTTCTCCTTCGAGGAGGCCGGCATCACCCCGGACATCGTCACCGTCTCCAAGTCCATCAGCGGGTACGGACTGCCCATGTCCCTCTGCCTGTTCCGACCGGAACTGGACGTCTGGGAGCCGGGCGAACACAACGGCACGTTCCGCGGCAACAATCCGGCCTTCGTCACCGCGGCCGCCGCCCTCAACACCTACTGGGCCGACGACAAGCTGAAGCAGCAGACCCTGGCACACGCCCAGACCATCGAAGCCGCGCTGCGCGACACCGCCGCGCACCACAGCGGATCCGCCTACCGCGGCCGCGGGATGGTCTGGGGCCTTGAGCTCTCCGACCCCCGGCACGCCGGCCGCGCCGCACGCCGGGCCTTCGAACTCGGAGTGCTCGTGGAGACCTCCGGAGCACATGGCCAGGTCGTCAAGCTGCTGCCCCCGCTGACCATCTCCGGCGACGAACTGGAGCTGGGGCTGCGCATCGTGCAACGCGCCGTCTTCGAAACGGCATGACCGCGCCCGGTACCCCCGACGGAGAAAGGATCCCCCCGCCATGACGATCAGCACCACCCCCGCAGCCGGCGCGGACCGGAGCACCGCCGAGAAGAAGCAGGCGGTCTTCCGGGCACCGGTGCCCGAGGACGGTCCGGCCGTGTGGAAACTGGTCGAGAACACGCCCGGCCTGGACTCCAACAGCATCTACTACTACACGCTGTGGTTCCGGGACTTCACCGACGGTTCGCTGATCGCGACCGTGGACGACGAGATCGTCGGCTTCCTCACCGGTTACCGCCGCCCCGAGGAGCCGGAGACCTACTTCGTCTGGCAGACCGCCGTCAATCCGCGCCACGGCATCCCCTTCCTCGGGGTGAAGCTGTTCCAGGCCGCGGCCGACCGGCAGGTGGCCCAGGGCGCCCGGTACGTCGAGGCCACGGTGTCCGCCGAGAACAAGGCGATACTCATGGTGCTGAAGCAGTTCGCCAAGAAGCACTCGGCTCGCATCGAGACCCGCGTGCTGTTCCCCGGCAGCCTCTTCCCCGACAGCCACCACGACGAGGTCCTCTACCGCATCGGCCCGTTGACCGCCGGTTGAGCCCGCAGTGTCCGACGATCAGGAGCCGTTCCCCATGGCGCAGCAACCGACACCTCTGCACCTCGACATCAATGACAAGTACTTTCGCATGGACTCGGAAGAGGTGCGAAAGGCGCGGGCCGCACACTGGTACGCGGAAACCGACTGGGGCATTGCCGTCCTCTCGTACGAGGACAGCAGTTCCCTGCTGAAGAACCCCCGTCTGACGCAGGGGTCGGCCAAGTGGCCGGCTCAGCACGGAGTGGCCGGGGGGCACTACGACAGCTGGTGGAAGAAGACTCTGCTGGTACTGGAGGGCGACGAGCACAACAGGATCCGCCGCCTGGTGAACCCCGCGTTCTCTCCGCGCCGGATAGACCCGTTGCGAGCCCGGTTCCGCGCCCTGGCGGACGGCCTGATAGACGAATGGATCGAAGACGGGCAGACGGAGTTCGCCAGTCGCTTCGCGGCGCCGTACTCAACCCGGATCCTGTGCATGATGCTGGGCATAGACGAGCGCGACTGGAAGAAGATCAATCAGCTGGCGTCCACGATCGGGCTCGGTATCGGCATCTCGATCCAGGAGAACATCGCACAGATCGACGAAGCCGTCGTCGAACTCACCCGGTACGCGGAATCCTTGGTGAGCAGCAGGAGGAAGTCGCCCCGGGACGACATCCTCAGCACCCTGGTGGAGACCAGGGACGAGGACGACGGCAGGCTCTCGGACCAGGAGCTGATCAATCTCATCATCCTGCTCATCTTCGCGGGGATCGACACGACCCGGAACCAACTGGCGCTGGCTGTCGAATCGTTCTCACGGCAGCCGGACCAGTGGGAGAAGCTGGCCGCGGACCCGGACCGCTATTCCGTCAAGGCGGTCGAAGAAGTGCTCCGCGTCAACCCGATCAACCGATGGACCACGCGCGAAGCGGCAGAAACTTTCCAGCACAAGGAGCGCACGATCGAGAAGGGGACGACGGTCCATCTGTTCACCCTTACGTCGGCCACCGATCCCGCCCAGTTCGACAACCCGGACCGTATCGACCTCGACGCCGACCGCTCGCCTCATTTCGCTTTCGGCGGCGGCCTGCACCACTGCCTGGGGCACTTCGTCGCCAGGGCGGACCTCAATGTGGCCCTCTCGGCGCTGGCTGCGCGGCTGACCGATCTACGGGTGGGAGAAGGCGCCGAGTGGCTGCCTGATTCCGGGAACACAGGCGCGAGGAAAATGCCGATCACCTTCGTCCCGCGTTCCTGACTTCTGTGAACGGTGAAGCTCCTGGTGAATGGGTCCACATGCATGATCACCCATGCCCATCGGGAGCTTCGCGTGTATGGTGGAACCAGCTTAGCTGGTTCCACACCGACTGGGAGATCTCATGACAGCCTCGAAGGCCGGCATCGGGCGCCCGTCCGCCGTCGGCGGTGACCCGGCGCGGAGCGATCACTACCGGCACGGCGGAGTTCCCGCACGTCCTGCCAGGACCGGAGGTCGCTGACGATGGTGGATCTGACGGTGCTGCCGGGGTACGTGGCGGTGATCCTGCTCTTCCTCGGCCCCCCGGGGCCCGACATGGCCTACATGCTCGCGGTGGGCCTCGAAGGCGGTCGCCGGCCCGCGGTGAAGGCCATCCTCGGCATCGGGACCGGCATGAGCCTCTACGCCGCCGCCGTCGTCGCCGGCATGGGGCAGATCGCCCGATCACACCCATTAGTGCTCGACGCGGTCAGGATCCTGGGTGCGGCCTACCTCCTGTGGCTGGCCTACGTGACGATGCGCCACGCGCGTCGTGCGATCAGCGGGCACAGTGGTGTCACGGCGGGCCGCTGGTATCTGCGAGGCGTCTTCGTCAGCGTCACGAATCCGAAGATCATTCTGTTTTTCCTGGCGGTGCTCCCGCAGTTCATCGGAAGCGCGGACAACCCCGGAGTGCAGATGGCGATGCTCGGTGCGGTCGACGTTCTGATGGAGGTGGTTCTTTACGGATGCATCGGAGTCATGGCGGGATTTTTCCATGCACGTCTTGCCGACTCGAACAAGGCGACGGCCACGCTGAACTACATCGCATGCACCGTCTATGTGGCGTTGGCCGGGACGATCTTCGGCGAGATCCTGCTGGCTTGATCGTGGCCGGCCCGACCCGTGATCGTCGCCCCCTCGCCTTCCCGCGCGTGGCGAAGGACACTTTGGGGTCAAGGAATTGGCGCCGGAGGGGGACGGGACATGCGGGACAGTCATCGGGTGGATGCCGAGCGGCTGCTGGTGACCGCCGTGGAGGAGGAGGTGCGGCGGTCGGGCGGGCGGACGGACGGTGCGGTGCTGCTGGCCCGGGCGCGCGCCGCGCTGGACACCCTCGCCGAGCCCGCGGCCGAGGAGTACGCCGCCTACACCCGCGCCCTGGACGAGGCCGCCGCCGGGCAGCAGACCTTCGCGCAGCGCTACGCCCGCGAGGGAGCGGGCACTCCGCTGCTGGTCGCGGGCGTCGCCGCGGTCGCCGCCGCCGTCGCCGACCTGGCCCTGGGCACCGGCTCGGGCACCGCCGTCGGCGCGGGCCTGACCGTCGGCGCGGTCGGCGCCGCCGCCACCGTCGTCAAGGTGACCGCCGTGCATCTGCCCGCCGCCCACCACCGGGCGGGCGCGGCCGGCCAGCCCGGCGGCCCGGAGCAGCTGCGGCTGCAATGGCTGACCGCGCTTGAGGTGCGCGGCATCCGCCCGTTCCTGGACCAGCAGCGCGTCCTGACCGCCGCCACCACGCCGAAGAAGGCCGCGCCCCGGCTGCGCGGCGCCGACAAGAGCGCGGCGGCCCGCAGGCGCAGCGTGCTGGAGCAGTCCTTCGGTCAACTGCCCGAACCGGTGGGCGCGTTCGCCGGGCGGCGGCAGGAGGTGGCGCGGATCCGGCAGTGGGTGCAGGCGGCCCGCGCCAGCAGCGAGACCCGCCCCACGGTCGTCGTGCTGCACGGCGCGCCCGGCTCCGGCCGCTCCACCCTCGCCGTCCGCGCGGCCCACGATCTCAAGGACCAGTTCCGGGGCGCGGTCGTGGTCGATCTGCGCGGCGACAGCCCCGAGGAGCCGCCGCTGCCCACCCGCGACGCCCTGCTGCACCTGCTCAACCGGCTCGGCGCACCCCGCGAGCAGTTGCTGTTCCGCGACCGCTCCTCCCCCGACCAGCAGGTCAAGCGGCTCGGTGAACTGTACGAACAGCATGTGACGGGCCTGCCGGTCACCATCGTGCTGGACGACGCCTCCGACGCCGGCCAGGTCCGCGCCCTGGTCCCGGAACGCTCCGACAGCCTCGTCCTCGTCACCGCCCGGCAGCCGCTGGACCTGCCCGCCGACCTGTCGGCCTGGGTGCACCAGCTGCCCGTCCGGCCGCTGGACGAGGCGGGCGCGGAGGAACTGCTGGGCGCCGCCGCCGAGGACAGCTCGGGCCCGTACGACGCCGAGTCCGCCGAGGTGATCCGCCGGCTGTGCGGCGGGCTGCCGCTGGCGCTGCGCGTCGCCGGCTCCGCCCTCGGCCCCCGCTCACCGCGCCGGCTCGCCGCCGACCTGGAGGCGTACGGCCCGGTGGAGCCGGTCGAACGGGCGCTGTGGCTGCGCTACACCGACCAGCCGGAGCCGGCCCGGCGGCTGCTGCGCCGGCTCGCCCTGGCCGGCCGCGCCTCGCTCGGCGCCGCCGCCGCTGCCGCGCTGGCCGCCACCGACGAGACGGAGGCCGGGCGGCACCTGGCGGCCCTCGCCCGCGCGGGCCTCATCGACCACGTACGCGGCAACCGCTACCGGCTGCACGACCTGGTCCGCGCCTTCGCCCAGGCCCGGCTGCTGGACGAGGAGGACCCCGCCGAGCGCACCGCCGCGCAGGAACGCCTGATCGGCAACTACGCCGAGCTGGCCGACTCCGTGCTGCGGCTGGTCGACGGCAACAACTCCACCCGCTCCGACCACTTCAGCCCGCACGGCTTCACCTCCCTGGACGAGGCGCTGCGCTGGCTGGACGACGAGTCCAGCTTCATCACCGCCGCCCTCCGGCACGCCGACGAGGGCGTCGACCAGGCCGCTGTGCTCCATCTGCTGGGCGCGCTGTGCGACTACTGCCTGCTGCGCGGCGACCTGTACCGGCTCGGCGAGATCAGCGAGCTGACGCAGGCCGTCGACCAGGGGCTGCTGGTGCGCTCGGTGCAGTGGCGTACCGGCATCGCGGCCCGGCAGCTCGGCGAGCTGGACAAGGCGCGCGCCACCCTGGCCTCGGTCGTCGACCTGTACCGGGAGGCCCATCACGACGCGGGCGCGGCCCGCGCGCTGAACTCGCTCGGCATCACCCTGCACCACCAGGGCAATCTGACGGAGGCGGCGGCCCGGCTCCGCGAGGCGCTGGACCTCCAGTCGGTGCCCGAACTGGCGACCGACCGGGCCTGGACCATGCACGCGCTCGCCGCGGTGCAACGCGACCGGGGCCATCTCGCCGAGGCCCTGGACCTGCTCAACGGCTCGCTGGTCCTGCACCGCGCGGGCGACTCGGTGCACGGCGAGGCCTGGGCCCACTTCCAGCTCGGTCAGCTCGCGCTGCGCCAGGGCGACGTACCGCGCGCGGAGGAGGACCTGCGCCAGGCCCTGGAGCGCTACGGCCGCACCCGCGACGCGCGCGGCGAGGCGTGGGCGCTCACCCAGCTGGCGCGGGCCCGGCTGGTGGCCGGCGACACCGCCGAGGCGGTGGCCGAGCTGCGCAGCGCGGCCGCCCGGCACCGCGACAACGAGGACGCGCGCGGCGAGGCGTGGACGCTGTACTACCTGGGGCAGGCGCTGGAGGAGACCGGCGACCTGGACGAGGCGGTGCGCGAGCTGGAGCGGTCCCGCACGATGTTCTCCCGGATGCGCGACGTGTACGGGCTGGCCTGCGCCCGGCACCACTCGGCGCGGGTGACCCGCGACCAGCGCGCGGCCCGCACCGGCTCGCTGCGCAACTCCGGCTTCGCCCGGCAGCTGCTGGTGGACGCCCGCGCCGACTTCCAGCGCATCGGCGTCGCCCACGGCGAGGCCTGGACCTGCCTGGAGCTGGCCGTGGTCGACGCGGGCAACGCCCGCACCCAGCAGGCGCTGGCCCTGTGCGACGAGGCGGTGACGCTGTTCGCCTCGTACGGCGACGCCCGCGGCGAGGACTGGGCGCGCTTCCTGCGCTGCACCCTGCTGCCGTTCGCGGCGCCGGGCGGGGTGGAGATCGGCACGGCGGTGGCGCAGGAGGAGCTGACGCGGCTGGCCCGCGCCGCCCATCCGCTGCGGGACGGGAAGCTCGACCCCTGCATCGACGCCTACCAGCTCCTGCTGGAGCGCGGCGTGGACCTGGACGCGGGCTGGCAGGCCTGGCGCCTGGGCATGGTCCCGGACCGCCACGCCCGCGAGGTGATGGGGGTGACGGCCGGCACGGCGGGGTGAGCCGGGCGCGCAGCGCGCCGTGTGCCAGGGCAGCGTGACTCCGCGCACCGGCGGGGGCACGCGGCCCGTACGCCGGGCGCGGAAAGCCGGTCCGCCGGACGCGGAAAGCCGGTCCGCCGAACGCGGAAAGCCGATCCGCCGGACGCGGGAAACCGGGCCCAGGAAGCCAGTCCGCCGCGCGCGGGAAACCGGGCACGGGAAGCCGGCCCGCCGGGCATGGGAAACCGGCCCGCCGCGCGCGGGAGAGCCGGTCCGAAGGCGGCCGGAGGCGGCTCGACGGCCGCCGTGCCGGACGCCCCTGTCGGCTCAGCCCTTGGAGGGCTGGACCCCGCCCGAGCCGGCGGCGCCCTTGGGCGTGCCGCCCTCGGAGTCCGCCGTCTCCTTGAAGTCGACCTTGCCCATGTGGCGGTTCATGGACTTCATCAGGAACCACACCGCCAGGGCCATCGCCGCGAAGACGATGAAGCCGAGGACACCGGGGGTGACCTTGTTCTTGTCGAACTCCGCCAGGGTGACCAGATGCGTCGTTGCCAGGCTCGCGCTTGCGCTCATGTCAGGCATTGTCCCTCAGGCCCGGCGGACGCCCGCAAAGAGGTCGTCCTCGGGGAGCGAGGTGTCCACGAGGGACTTCGCCAGCTCGTACTCCTCCGTGGGCCAGACCTCCTTCTGGACCTCCATCGGCACCCGGAACCAGCCGCCGTCGGGGTCGATCTGCGTGGCGTGGGCGATCAGCGCCTTGTCGCGGATCTCGAAGAAGTCGGCGCACGGCACGTGCGTGGTGAGCGTGCGCTCCTTGTGGCCGGACTTCTCCCAGCGCTCCAGCCACTCGCCGTAGGGCGACTCCAGGCCGCGGGCCAGCAGCGCCTTGTGCAGCGCCTCGGTGCGCAGCCGGTTGAAGCCCTGGTTGTAGTACAGCTTCAGCGGCTGGTACGCGGGCCCGTACTCGCCCTCCGGGTACTTCTCGGTGTCCGCCGCGCCCTCGAACGCCACCATCGAGATCTTGTGCGTCATGATGTGGTCGGGGTGCGGGTAGCCGCCGTTCTCGTCGTAGGTGGTGATCACCTGGGGACGGAAGGAGCGGATCCGGCGCACCAGCTCGCCGGCCGCCTTGTCCACGTCCTCCAGGGCGAAGCAGCCCTCCGGCAGCGGCGGCAGCGGGTCGCCCTCGGGCAGCCCGGAGTCCACGAAGCCGAGCCAGTCCTGCTTCACGCCGAGGATCTCGCGGGCCTCGTCCATCTCCTTGCGGCGCACCTCGTGGATGTTCTCCTCGATGTACTTGTCGCCCTGGAGCTTGGGGTTGAGGATGGAGCCGCGCTCGCCGCCCGTGCAGGTCACGACCAGCACGTCCACCCCCTCGGACACGTACTTCGCCATGGTGGCCGCGCCCTTGCTCGACTCGTCGTCGGGGTGCGCGTGCACGGCCATCAGTCGCAGCTGGTCAGTCAAGGCTCAATCCTCAAGGTCAGGTCGGCGCCCGCGCTCGGCGGGCGGTCAGCGGGCGCCGTCCCGGGTCGTTCCTCGCTCCGGGGCGGCGCTCGCACGGCGTGCCGGGGCTTCTATAGTGACCGAATCGGGGGGCGAATAATTCCGGAGTACGGCTCCGGAGGCCCCTCGCGGGACGCCCGTCCCGCCCCTGCCGAGAGGACGATCATGAGTACGGCGAGCACCCGGCTGCCCGAGGGCCGCTACGGCCGTTCCTCGGACGAGCGTGCCGACCGCAAGCTCAAGATCGCGGGCGCCGTCCTGGGCGTGCTCGTGCTGGCCCTGGTCGGCTACTTCGCCTACCACTACGTCGCCAAGAGCGAGATCAGCGCGCAGGTCGTCTCGTTCCAGACCTCGGACGACTCGGTGAAGATCCACCTGGAGGTCCACAAGGACCCCGACGCCCGCGGCTACTGCACGCTGCGGTCGCAGGCGGAGGACGGCGACGAGGTGGGCCGGGCCGACTTCCGCTTCGATCAGCACGCCAAGCAGATCGACCAGGTCGTCACGCTGCGCACGACGGCCCGGGGCACCACGGGCGAGCTGCTGGGCTGCCACGCCGACTGACGCGCGGGCGTCCTCCGGAACAGTGAGGCGCTGACCAGCGTTGACGTGATGTACATGGCTTATGTCCTCCCCCTTTGGCCGCTGAATTGTTAGGCTCGTGGTTTCGCCCATCCAAGAGGGAACATTCTTCTGGGGAGGGCGATGCTTTGTATCCCCAGTACCGACGAGGAGCACCTGTGACCCAGACCAGCGAGAACGTCACCTGGCTGACCCAGGAGGCGTACAACAAGCTCAAGGACGAGCTTGAGTACCTTACTGGTCCTGCGCGCACGGAGATCGCCGCCAAGATCGCCGCCGCGCGCGAGGAGGGCGACCTGCGCGAGAACGGCGGGTACCACGCGGCCAAGGAGGAGCAGGGCAAGCAGGAGCTCCGTGTGCGCCAGCTGACCCAGCTCCTGGAGAACGCCAAGGTCGGCGAGGCCCCGGCCTCCACCGACGGCGCGGTCGCGCCGGGCATGGTCGTGACGATCGCCTTCGACGGTGACGAGGACGACACGCTCACCTTCCTGCTGGCCTCGCGCGAGTACGCCAGCAGCGACATCGAGACCTACTCGCCGCAGTCCCCGCTCGGCTCCGGTGTCATCGGCCACAAGGTCGGCGAGGACGCCGAGTACGAGCTGCCGAACGGCAAGAAGGCCTCGGTGACGATCCTGAAGGCCGAGCCGTACAGCGGCTGAGGCCCCACCATCCTTCCGAGAGCCCCCGGCGCCCCCTGCGGAGCGCTGGGGGCTTCGCCGTGCCGCCTCTCCGGTCGCCCTCGTCCGGTGACCGTGCGCCGCCAGCCGCACCGTGCGTGCGCCGCCAGTCGCACCGTGCGTGCCCGCCAGCCGCACCGTGCCTGCCCGTCAGCCGGGCCATGCGCCGTCAGTCGATGACCGTGTACCCGGCGTCGCGCAGCGCCCGCCCCAGCTCCGCGCAGTGCGCCGGCCCCTTGGTCTCCAGGTGGAGTTCCACCTCCGCCTCGGCGAGCCCGAGCCGCGGGTCGGTGCGGACGTGGCTCACGTCGAGGACGTTCGCGTCGGCCGCCGACAGCACGCCGAGCAGCGTGGCCAGCGCGCCCGGCCGGTCCGTCAGGCGCAGCCGGACCGCCAGGTAGCGGCCCTGCGCGGCCATGCCGTGCCGCAGGACGCGCTGGAGCAGCACCGGATCGACGTTGCCGCCGGACAGCACCGCCACCACCGGGCCCTCGATGTCGCCGGCCCCCGTGCCGCCGCCCGCGCTCAGCAGCGCGGCGACCGGGCTCGCGCCCGCCGGTTCCACCACCAGCTTGGCCCGCTCCAGGCACAGCAGCAGCGCGGCGGACAGCGCGTCCTCGCCGACCGTGCGCACCTCGTCCACCAGCTCGTCCACGATCGCGAACGGCACATCGCCCGGCCGGCCCACCCGGATGCCGTCGGCCATGGTCGCCGGGTTCTCGACGGCCACCGGGCGGCCCGCCGCCAGCGAGGGCGGATACGCCGCCGATCCCGCCGCCTGCACTCCGATGATCCGCACATCGGGCCGCAGCTCCTTCACCGCGACCGCGATGCCGGCCGCGAGCCCGCCGCCGCCCATGCCGACGACGATCGTGCGCACCTCGGGGCACTGCTCCAGGATCTCCAGCCCGACCGTGCCCTGGCCCGCGATCACATCGGGGTGGTCGAACGGGTGGATGAACACCGCGCCGGTCCCGGCCGCGTACTCCTGCGCGGCGGCCAGCGTCTCGTCCACCACCTGGCCGTACAGCCGCACCTCGGCGCCGTACTCCTCGGTGGCGCTGATCTTCGGCAGCGGGGCGCCCTTCGGCATGAACACCGTGGCGTGCACGCCGAGCAGCGACGACGCGAGCGCGACGCCCTGCGCGTGGTTGCCCGCGCTCGCCGCCACCACGCCCGCCGCGCGCTCCTCGGGCAGCAGCCCGGCGATGCGGACATAGGCGCCGCGCAGCTTGAACGAGCCGGTCCGCTGGAGGTTCTCGCACTTCAGGAGCACCGGCGCGCCCACCAGCTCGGACAGGTGTCTGCTGGTCTCCAGCGCGGTCACCCGCGCCACTCCGGACAGCATCTTCCGGGCGCCGCGCACGTCGTCCAGGGTGACGGGAGGGAAGGAGCCGGCCGTGCGGTAGTTCATCCCTCAAGTCTCGCAGTCCACGGCCGTTCGCATCCGGTGTGACCAACCTCTGGGACCGGTTCGCGCAGCGCCGGTACGACGCGCCGCCGGGCCGCGTACCCTGTCCCCCAACCAGCAGCCCTTCAGAAGTGAGCGTCCGGCCATGCCCACAACACCTGAAATGTCGATGGACATGACGACCGTCGGTGACACCGGTCTCCTCGACGCGCTCCAGCACGAGGTGGCCCTGTTCGCCCGCCGCGCGGAGCAGACCCGGCTCGGCGGCGTCGCGCAGGTGCGCAACTCCATGGACCGTGCCGCGTACCTGCTGCTCAACCGGCTCGACCAGGAGGGCCCGATGGGCGTCAAGGCGCTCGCCGCGAGCATGGGCATCGACTCCTCCACGGTCACCCGGCAGGTGGCGCCGCTCGTCGACACCGGGCTCGTCAAGCGCACCTCGCACCCCGAGGACGGGCGCGCGGTGGTGCTGCAGCTGTCCCCGCGCGGGCTGGCGCGGCTGGCGGAGGTGCGCTCGTCCCGGCGCCGGCTGATGGCCGAGCTGACCCACGACTGGGAGCCGGAGGAGCGCGAGGTGTTCTGCTCGCTGCTGACCCGCTTCAACCACGCGCTGTCCGCCCGGCAGACCTCCCCGGGCGCCGCGGCGACGGGGCCGGCCGCGGCGGCGGAACCGGGCCGGGCGTCCTGATCCGTCCCCGCACCCGGGCCGCACGCGTCCGGGTCCTGTTCCCCCAAGATCGCCCTTCGCGGGAGGCGCGGTGCGAGAACGGCAGGCGTCGTCGGGCGGCAACCGCCCGGCCGGGGACTTCGCGGCGTTCGTCGCGGGCGCCGGCGGACGGCTGCTGCACACCGCGACGCTGCTGACGGCGGAGGCCCCGGACGACAACCCGCGCGCGCGACGCCTGCTGACGCTGGCCCTCGCCCGGACGTACGCGTCCTGGGACCGGCTGCGCGGCGACGACCCGTACGACCACGCCCGCCGTCACCTCGCCGCCCGCTTCGCCCGCGAGGCGTGGCGGGCGCACGCCCCGCTGCCGCGCGCCCGTCCCCGCCCGGCCGGCACCCTGGGGGACCTGCCGCCCGAGGAGCGGCTGGTCGTCGTCCTCACGCTGTACGAGGGGGTCGCCGAGGAGCAGACGGCGGCGCTGCTGGGACTGCCCGAGGACCGGGTCCGCGTCCTCGGCGACCGCGCGGTCGCCGCCCTCGCCCGTCCGCCCGCGCGCGCCCCGGCGGACGCGGGCGCCCCGAAGCCGGCCCCGTCGTAGCCCTGTCGTACGGCGTCGTGCACGCGCGCGTGCACGACGAGGGGCGGACGGCGCGGGGACGGGGCCGGGCGGAGGGGGCGGAAAGTGAACAGGACGGAACGCGAGCGGGTCGTACGGCGCCTCCTGGCGCAGCCCCGGCCCCAGGTGCCGCCCGGCCTGTACGCCGACGCGGTACGCCGGGGCGAGCGGCTGCTGCGCCGCCAGGCGCTCGTCCGCCGCGTGCTGTGGCTGACGTTGCTGGCGGCGGTGATCGCGCTCACGGTGTGGGTCTCGGCCGCACGCCCCTGGGTGGAGCCGCCGTCGCGGACGACTCCACCCGTACGCGGCTGGTGAGCGCCGCCGTCAGCCGCCGAGGGCCTGCTTGAGGTCCTCCAGCAGGTCGTCGGCGTTCTCGATGCCGACGGACAGCCGCACCAGGTCGGCCGGGACCTCCAGGGCGGAGCCCGCCGCGGAGGCGTGCGTCATCCGGCCCGGGTGCTCAATCAGGGACTCGACGCCGCCGAGGGACTCGCCGAGCGTGAAGACCTTGGCGCGGTTGCAGACCTCGACGGCCGCCTCCTCGCCGCCGGCGACCCGGAAGGAGACCATGCCGCCGAACGCCTTCATCTGCTTGGCGGCGACCTCGTGACCGGGGTGCTCGGGCAGGCCCGGGTACAGGACGCTCGTCACGCGCGCGTGCCGGGACAGCATGTCCGCGATCTTCGTGGCGTTCTCGCTGTGCCGGTCCATGCGCACCGCGAGCGTCTTGGTGCCGCGCAGCACCAGCCAGGAGTCGAACGGACCGGCGACCGCGCCCATGGCGTTCTGGTGGTACGCCAGCTCGTCGCCGAGGGCCGCGTCGCCGGTGATCAGCGCACCGCCGACGACGTCGGAGTGGCCGCCCATGTACTTGGTCAGCGAGTGCACGACCACGTCCGCGCCGAGCGCGAGCGGCTGCTGGAGGTAGGGGGTGGCGAAGGTGTTGTCGACGACGAGCCGGGCGCCGGCGTCCCGGGCGACCTGCGCGACGGCGGCGATGTCGGTGATGCCGAGCAGCGGGTTGGAGGGCGTCTCCACCCACACGACCTTGGTCTTCGGCGTCAGCGCGGCCCGTACGGCGGCCGGGTCGCTGGTGTCGGCGACCGACCACTCGACGCCCCAGCGGGAGACGACCTTGGCGAACAGCCGGAAGGTGCCGCCGTAGGCGTCGTTCGGGATGACGACGTGGTCGCCGGGGGCGAGCAGCGTACGCAACAGGCAGTCCTCGGCCGCCAGTCCGGACGCGAACGCGAGGCCGCGGCGGCCGCCCTCCAGGGCGGCGAGGTTCTCCTCCAGGGCGGTCCGGGTCGGGTTGGCGCTGCGGCTGTACTCGTAGCCGCCGCGCAGACCGCCCACGCCGTCCTGCTTGTAGGTCGAGACCTGGTAGATCGGCGGGACGACCGCGCCGGTCAGGGGGTCCGCGGTGTTGCCCGCGTGGATCGCGAGGGTCTCGAAGTGCTCACTGATGTGCCTGTCACTCATGCGCCCGAGCGTAGTGCGCCCGGGCGGCCGGTGCGGGACGGCGGGCCGGGCGGCGGAGGAAGGGGGCGGGCGGAGGAAGGGGGGTCGGCCCGCGGAGGCGGGCGGCCGGTCGACGGGGGCGGGTGACGGGGACGGTTGACGGGGCGCGTGGAGGAAGGGGCGAACGGGGCGGGCGGAGTTTTCCACAGGCACCGGCGCGGGGTTTTCCACAGGTCCGCGGGACAGGTTGGCCAATTGTCGGCGCGGTCTGGTTCGCTTGGGGGCATGGAGATTCTCTGGGTCCTGATGGCGCTGGTCATGCTGGGCTTCGTGCTGCTGCCGTTCCTGCGGCGCAGGCGTGGCGTCATCGAGCAGGTCCCGCCCGGGCACCCCGACGCCGCGGACCCGGCGGACTACGGCTTCGCGCCGGAGGAGGAGCTGGACGTCCGCATGCCCGGCCCCGACCAGGACCTGCTGGACGTGCTGGACCTGGTGCAGCGCACCCAGGACTACCGCGCGGCCGCGCAGCTGCTGGCCGGCACCGAGACCGAGGGCGAGCTGCGCTGGCAGCGCGTGCAGGCCTTCGCCGGCGCGGCGGCGCTGGAGCTGCAGCAGCGGCCGGGCGGGGTGCACGAGACGCCCGGGGGCCAGTGGCTGCGGGTGTGGCGGGCCGAGGCGCCCAAGGACGCGGGCGGCGCCGCCGTGCACGCGGAGTTCCTGGTGCAGCAGGCGTGGCGCACGTCCACGCCGGGGACGGACGAGTTCCGGATCATCATGGAGGAGGCCCGGGAGACCTGCGGCCAGGCCGCCCTGCTGGCGCCCGGCGACCCGGTCCCGTACATCATCGAACTGGCCGTGGCCCGCGGCCTCGGGTACACGCAGCCGCAGTTCGAGGAGCTGTGGCTGAAGATCCTGGACCGGGCGCCGGCCCACATGGGCGCACACCTGGCGGCCCTGCACTACTGGTGCGAGAAGTGGCACGGCTCGCGCGAGCTGGCGATGTCCTTCGCGGAAGCGGCGGCGGCCCGCGCGCCCCGGGGTTCGCTGCTGGCGGCGATGCCGCTGTTCGCGGTCTTCGAGCACCTGCCCGAGGTGAACCTGGTCCGCGGCTTCTACCAGAGCGAGGTCGTCACCAAGGCGGTGCACGGCGCGCTGTTCGCGGTGGAGGCGGCCCGTCCGGGCGACCCGATGACGGCCCACGTCCGCCATCTGCTGATCTTCTTCCTGGTCCGCTCCGAGCGCTGGGCGGAGGCCATGAGCCAGCTCATACACGTCGACGGCCATGTGGGCGCCCTGCCCTGGACGCTCTCCGCGGACCCGGCGGCGGAGTTCGCCGTCTACCGCGCCCTGGCGGTCGCGGGCTACGAGGCGAACGGCGGCAGCCCGGCGACGCTGCCGCACTGAACTGCCGCACCGACTCGGGGTATGCGGCCCGTCTCAGGAAGGCCGGGCCGCGTCGCGGTCAGCCCCGCGCAGGCGGGGCACCCCGACGCGAGCCGGCGCACCCCGACGCGGACGGGGTCAGCCCCCGGTACGGGCGGGGTCAGCCCTCGGCGCGGGCGGGCAGCCGCCATCCCGGACGCGGGAAGTGGCAGGTGTAGCCGTTCGGGTAGCGCTGGAGGTAGTCCTGGTGCTCGGGCTCGGCCTCCCAGAAGGGGCCGACCGGCTCCACCTCGGTGACGACCTTGCCCGGCCACAGCCCGGAGGCGTCCACGTCCGCGATCGTGTCCTCGGCGATCCGCTTCTGCTCGTCGTCCACGTAGTAGATCGCCGAGCGGTAGCTGAGACCGATGTCGTTGCCCTGGCGGTTCTTGGTGCTCGGGTCGTGGATCTGGAAGAAGAACTCCAGGATCGCCCGGTAGTCGGTCTTCTCGGGGTCGAAGAGGATCTCCACGGCCTCCGCGTGCGTGCCGTGGTCGCGGTACGTCGCGTTCGGCACGTCGCCGCCGGTGTATCCGACCCGGGTCGCCGTCACGCCGGGGAGCCGGCGGATCAGCTCCTCCATCCCCCAGAAGCACCCGCCCGCGAGCACGGCCCTCTGCGTCTGCGCAGCCATAGCGGCCCTCCAATGTCTCGGTCAGCTCGGTCACTCGGGCCGCTCGGCTCACCCACGGGCCGACACTCGCCCACCTCGCTCAACGCCCGAGGATTCGAGGCCATTCCGTATCCGCCGGGCGGTGCGGCCCGTACGGGGACAGAGGGTCCCCGCACGGGCCGCCGTACCGCCCCCGCGGCTACGCCTGCGCGTTCTCCTTCACCGTGATGCGGCCCTTGCGGATGGTGGCCAGGCGGGGGGCCTTTCTGGCGATGGCGGAGTCGTGGGTGACCATGACGAAGGTCAGGCCGTGCTCCTTCCACAGGCGTTCGAGGACGTCCATGATCTCGTCGCGGGTGGACTCGTCCAGGTTGCCGGTGGGCTCGTCGGCGAGGAGCACCTTGGGCTGCTTGACCAGGGCGCGGGCGATGGCGACGCGCTGCTGCTGGCCGCCGGACATCTCGCCGGGCAGGTGGCCGAGCCGTTCGCCGAGGCCGACCGACGTCAGCGCCTCGGCGGCCCGCTCGCGCCGTTCCTTGGTCTTGACGCCGAGCGGGACGAGGGCGGTCTCGACGTTCTCCTGCGCGGTCAGGGTCGGTATCAGGTTGAAGGACTGGAAGACGAAGCCGATGTTCTCGCTGCGCACCTTGGTGAGCCGGGCCTCGGACAGCTTCGCCATGTCGGTGCCGTCCAGGACGACCTCGCCGGAGGTCGGCCGGTCCAGGCCGCCGAGCATCTGCAGCAGCGTGGACTTGCCGCCGCCGGTGGGGCCCTGGATGACCAGCCGGTCGCCGTCGCCGATCGTCAGGTCGATGCCGTCGAGGGCGAGGACGGCCTCCTTGCCCCGGGTGTAGCGCTTGGTGACGCCTCTGAGTTCGTACATGGGTGAAGCAGCTCCTGGAGGGATGCGGGAAGGGAAGGGCGGGAAGCGCCTCGCGCTACTCGACCCGGCGCAGCGCGTCCGCCGGGCGCAGTCGCGAGGCGCGCCAGCCGCCGAACGCGCCCGCGACCAGGCCGCCGGCCACCGCGAGGCCGACCGCGACGGCGATGGTGGTGAGGCTGACCGGCGCGGTGAGCGCCACTTCGAGGGACTTCGCCGTCTGCCGGCCGGGGCCGCCGAAGCCGCCGCCCCCGCCGCTCCTGCCGAAGCCGCCGCCCGCGCCGGAGCCGGCCGAGGAACCGAGTTCGGCCTGCAGCGACGGGCTGATCGCGGTCACCGCGTACGCGCCCGCCAGGCCGAGCGCGATGCCGAGCACGCCGCCCACCAGGCCGTTGACGACGGCCTCGCCGATCACCTGCCGGGTCACCCGGCCCGACTTCCAGCCCAGCGCCTTCAGCGTGCCGAACTCGCGCACCCGCCGGGACACCGCCGAGGAGGTCAGCAGTCCGGCGACCAGGAACGCGGCCACCAGCACCGCGATCGACAGCCACTTGCCGACGTTGGCGGCCAGGCTGGAGGCGGTGGACAGCGAGCCGGAGACGGTCTTCGCCAGGTCGGCGGAGGTGGTCACCGTGGTGCCCGAGACGTTCTTCTGGATGGCGCTCTTGACGGTGTCGATCTGCTGGGAGTCGGCCGCCTTGACGTAGATCGTGGTGACCTTGTCCTTGTTGTCGCTGAGCGTCTGCGCCTGCTTCAGCGGGATGTAGAGGTTGGCCGCCGCGTCACCGCTGTTCGCCGTCGCGATGCCGATGATCTGGAACTTGACGTCCTTGATCGTGACCGTGCTGCCGGTGGTGAGCTTCTTCTCCTTGGCGTACGCGGAGTCGGCCACGGCGACCTTCGCGTCCGTCTCGGTGGTCTTGAAGGTACGGCCGCTGGTGATCTTCGAGGAGGTCAGCGGGCCGAGGGCGGGCTGGGTGACGTCGGCGCCGTAGACGCTGTACTGGTTGACGTCGAAGTTCGCGCCGCCGCCCTGGACGCTGCCCTGCGGGGCGCCGCCGCCGTACCGGCCGCCCTCGCCACTGCCCTTCTGCTGCTGGAACTCGCCGCGGGTGAACTGGCCGCTGATCTTCACCACGTTGAGGCTGAGCCCGCCCACGGCCGAGGAGACGCCCTGCTGGCCCGCGACCTTGGTGACCGTCGTGGTGGGCAGGGTGGTGAAGCCCTGCGCCATGACCCGGTCGCTGCTCTGGGTCTTGCTGTCGTCACTGCCCTTCGCGTCGAACTGGAAGCGGGGGCGCTGTGACTCGCCGGAGGTGGGCGTCGCGGCCTTGGTGACGGTCATGTCGGTGCCGAGCCCGTACAGCGACTGGAGGACCTTGTCCTGAGCCTTGCTCATGCCGTTGGACACGGAGGTGACCACGATGACGAGCGCGATGCCGAGGGCGAGACCGGAGGCGACGACGAGGGCCGCTTTTCTACGGCGGCGCAGTTCGCGCCTCAGGTAGGTGAAGAACATGCGCCGCAAGCTAGGGAGGCACTGTGATGAAGCGATAAGGCCGGCATAAGAGGAGCATGAGAAGGCGTCGGCGCCGCTCGGCGCCGGGATGCCCGTCGCGGGCGCCGGACGGGCCGGGACGCCGATCCGGGGCGGCGATCCGGGGCGGCGATCCGGGGCGGCGGGCGGGGCCAGGACCCTGATCCGGGGCGGCGGGCGGGGCCGGGGAACAGCGATGCCGCCCTCGGAGGGGCGGCATCGGCAGGGGGTTGAGCGCGGGTCAGACGGCGGAGCCGGCCTTCCACTGGGACCAGCTCATGTTCCAGCCGTTGAGGCCGTTGTCCGGGGCCACCGTCTTGTCGCCGGTGTGCTGCACGACCACGACGTCGCCGATGAGCGAGTGGCTGTAGAACCACGCGGCCGGCGTGCTCGGGTCGTTCGCGCCCTTCTTGTCCTGGAGGCCCACGCAGCCGTGACTGGTGTTGGCGCTGCCGAAGACGGACGGGGCGCCCCAGTAGTTGCCGTGGATGAAGGTGCCGGACGTGGTCAGGCGCATGGCGTGCGGCACGTCCTTGATGTCGTACTCGCCCTTGCCGTCGGAGTCCTTGAAGCCGACCGTCGCGCCGTTCATCCGGGTCTGGGTGAACTTCTCGGCGATCACCATCTGACCCTCGTACGTCGTGTGGTCGGGGGCGCCCGCGGAGATCGGGATGGTCTTGACGGTCCTGCCGTCCTGCGTGACCTTCATCTGCTTGGTCTTCGCGTCGACGTAGGAGACCTGGTTGCGGCCGATGTGGAAGGTGACCGTCTTCTGCTGGACGCCGTAGACGCCCTGCGCGCCCTGCACACCGTCGAGGTTGAGCTTCAGCGTGACGGTGGAGTTCTCCTTCCAGTACTCCTCGGGCCGGAAGTCCAGGCGGTTGGCGCCGAACCAGTGGCCCACGACCTCCTGTCCGCTGGAGGAGGTGACCGTGATGCCCTTCTGGACGGCCGCCTTGTTGGTGATCGCCTTGTCGAAGTTGATCGACACCGGCATGCCGACGCCGACCGTGGTGCCGTTGTCCGGCGTGAAGGAGCCGATGAAGCTGTGCGCCGGGGCGACCGTGGTGAACGAGGCGTTCTCGTGGGCGGCGCGGCCCTTGGCGTCCGTGGCGGTCGCGGCGACCTTGTAGGTGGTGGCGCGGCTCAGCTGGACGCTGGGCTTCCAGCTCGTCTTGTCCGCGGATATCTGCCCCTGGACCGCCTTGCCGTCGGTCGTGGTCATCGTGACGTCCGTCAGCGTGCCCTTGGCGACCGTGACGGTGGCGGAGTTGTTGATCGAGGCGTCGTCGGAGCCGTCCGCTGGTGTGATCTTGATCTGGGCCTCCGACGACTCCTGCGCCGCGGCCTGGTCCGTCTTGGCCTGCGAGGTGCTGTCGTCGCCGGACCCGTCGGCGGCGTCGCTGCTGCCGGAACACGCCGAGAGCATCAGCACACCGCCAAGCAGTGCGGACGAGGCCACGAGGACCCTGCGCCGCCTACTGTTCGTCATCACACGCTTCTCCATCGTTGCCGAATTCCCCAAGACCCCTTGCTTCCCCCGTCACGAACGAACAACGCTACGACCGATTCGTCCCGTTCCCCAGGGCGTACGGATGTGGGACACACCACGTCCGCGGGGAAGGGCGCGCCCGCGTCGGCCCGCGCGCCGTGCCGTTCCCTCTCATTCTCGCCGAGGAGCCGGGCACGCCGGGACTTCTGTGAAGTTCTCCGGTGTCCTTTGTCACAGCGCGATAACGGCGGTGCGTTCCAGCGGGGTTGCGGAGGGGCGCGGCAGGGCGTCGAGGGCGTGGTCGGGGGCGGGAAGGGGGCGTAGTGGGGCGTACCGGCGTGGCGAGTGGCGCCGGGAACCCGTGACTTTCCCGTGACCCTCGACTTTCACTACCATCAGCCCACACGGCCAATTCGCCAGCGCCACAAGGGGATCGATATTCCGTGTCATCCGCTCGCCGTACGTTGCTGACCGCCACCGCCGCGGGGACCCTGCTGGGCGCCCTGTGGTTCGTCCCCTCCGCGAGCGCGACCGGAGAGGCGCCGGCGAGAACGGCGGCCGGGGCGGCCACCGTCGCCTCGGCGGCGCGGGACGCGGGGGGCGGTCGGGGCGAGGGGCTGACCCTGTCCTCGTCCGGCTCGGACGGGGCGCACGCCGCCGGGTTCCGGGCCGCCGCCGCGGACACCGAGACGGACGGCGCGGACGGCGCGAACAGCGCCGAGAGTGCGGGTGGTTCGGAGCAGGCCGGTTCCGAGGAGGGCACTCTGCTCGCCGACACCGGAAGCATCGACACCACCCCGTACGTCGTCGGCGGTACGGTCTTCCTCGCCCTGGGCGCCGGGTTCGTGGTGTATTCGGTGCGGCGGGAGCGGCTCGGGCTCTGAACAAGCTCGGGCTGTGAACCGGCTCACGCTCTGAACCGGCTCGGGCTCTGAACCGGCTCGGGCTCTGGCTCCGAACCCGGCTCGTTCTGCCGCCAGTTGGCTTTCCGACCGCGCAGGTGACGGCCCCGCCGCGTGTCGTCGCGGCGGGGCCTCCCTGGTTCACCGCAGGGGATGGCTCACCGAAGAGGATCGCTCACTGCAGCGGGCCCGTGACCGTCTCCGCCGCCGCCAGCAGTCCGCCGTCGCGCACGAAGGCGTCGGCGGCGGCCAGGTCGGGGGCGAGGAAGCGGTCCGGACCGGGGCCGCCCACGCCCGCCGCCCGTGCGGCCTCGATGACCGCCCGGGTCGCGGGCGCCGGGGTCAGCCCCTCCCGCAGCTCCACCGCGCGGGCCGCCGCGTACAGCTCGATCGCGATGATCCGGGTCAGGTTGCCGACCGCCGTACGCAGCTTGCGCGCCGCCGACCAGCCCATCGAGACGTGGTCCTCCTGCATCGCGGAGGACGGGATCGAGTCAGCGGACGCCGGTACGGCCAGCCGCTTCATCTCGCTGACCAGCGCGGCCTGCGTGTACTGGGCGATCATCAGGCCCGAGTCGACGCCGGCGTCGTCCGCGAGGAACGGCGGCAGGCCGTGGCTGCGGTTCTTGTCGAGCAGCCGGTCGGTACGGCGCTCGGCGATCGAGCCGAGGTCGGCGGCGGCGATCGCGAGGAAGTCCAGGACGTAGGCGACCGGGGCGCCGTGGAAGTTGCCGTTCGACTCCACGCGGCCGTCGGGCAGGACGACCGGGTTGTCGACGGCGGAGGCGAGTTCGCGCTCGGCGACGAGGCGCGCGTGCGCGAGGGTGTCCCGGCCGGCGCCGGCGACCTGCGGGGCGCAGCGCACCGAGTACGCGTCCTGTACTCGGGGGGCGTCGTCCTGGTGGTGGCCGGTGAGTTCCGAGCCCTTGAGGACGGCCAGCATGTTGGCGGCGGAGGCGCCCTGGCCCGGGTGCGGGCGGATGGCGTGCAGCTCGGGGGCGAGGACCTTGTCCGTGCCGAGCAGCGCCTCCAGCGAGAGGGCGGCGGTGATGTCGGCCGACTTGTAGAGGGTGTCGAGGTCGGCGAGGGCCATGATCAGCATGCCGAGCATGCCGTCCGTGCCGTTGAGGAGGGCCAGGCCCTCCTTCTCGCGCAGCTCGACGGGCTGGATGCCGTGCTCGGCGAGGAGTTCGCCGGCCGGGCGCACCGTGCCGTCGGGGCCCTCCGCGTCGCCTTCGCCCATCAGGGTGAGGGCGCAGTGCGAGAGCGGGGCCAGGTCGCCGGAGCAGCCGAGGGAGCCGTACTCGTGGACGACCGGGGTGATGCCCGCGTTGAGGACGTCCGCCATCGTCTGCGCGACCTCGGGGCGCACGCCCGTGTGTCCGGAGCAGACGGTCTTCAGGCGCAGGAACATCAGGGCGCGTACGACTTCGCGCTCGACCCTCGGGCCCATGCCGGCCGCGTGCGAGCGGACGATGTTGCGCTGTAGCTGGGCTCGGAGTTCCGGGCTGATGTGCCGGGTCGCCAGGGCGCCGAAGCCGGTGCTGACGCCGTAGACGGGTTCCGGCTTGGCCGCCAGGGCGTCCACGATCTCCCGGGCCGCGGCGAGGGCGGCCAGCGCGTCCTCGGAGAGCTCGACCCGGGCGCCGGCGCGGGCCACGGCGAGGACGTCCGACGCGGTGACGCCGGTCGTCCCCACCACCACAGTGTGCATATCCATATTCAGGAGCGTACGCATTGAATGCGGGGATGTCACTAGTGGGGGAGGCGGGTGACCCTTACTTGGGGGTGGGGCCAGCTTTGGGGGTGGGGGCGGGGGGTGGCCTTCGGGGTGGGGGTGCGTGCGGGTTGGGGGTGCGTGCGGGTTGGGGCTCGCTCAGAGTCGGCGGCCGCGGAAGCGGCGGCGTTCCGCCGGGGGTTTCGGCGGGGACGGTTCGTCCGCCAGGCGGACCACCGGGTCGTCGGGGCCCTCCCTGCCCGCGACCACCGGACGGTCCGCGCGCAGCGCCTTCGCGCGGTACTGCGCCGCGTCCGCCAGCCGGAACAGCCGACGGGCCGACGCCACCGTGCCGACGTCGTCCTCCGTCGACGCCACGCCGCACGCCACCCCCTCCCCCAGCTCCAGTTCCGCCGCGCGCCCGCACAGTTCCTCGGCCGCCTTCACCACCTCGTCGGCCGACGGGCCCACCGCCAGCAGGCAGAACTCGTCGCCGCCCAGGCGTGCCGCAAGGGCCCCCGGCACCATCGCCCCGCACAGCGACAGCACCGACCCGAAGCGCTCCAGGAGGCGGTCGCCGACCGCGTGGCCGAGGGTGTCGTTGACCCGCTTGAGGCCGTTGAGGTCGCAGACGACGAGGCTGACCACCACCCCCTCGGTGCGGTGCCGTTCGATGGCCTCGTCCAGGCGGACGTCCACGGCCCGGCGGTTGGCCAGGCCCGTGAGCGAGTCCGTGAACGCCAGCCTGCGGGCCTCCTCCAGCCGTTCCGTCTGCGCGAGACCGGCCGCCACGACCGCCGCGAGGACCGTCGCGAAGTCCGCGTCCGCGCGGTCCAGGAGCGGGGCGCCGGTCTTGCGGGCGACGTACAGCTCGCCCCAGGCGCGGCCGTGCAGCACGATCGGGGCGACCACGCAGCAGCCGCGGCCCCTGCGGCGCAGGGCGGCTACCCGCTGGTGGCAGTAGCCGGGCCGGCCGGCGGCGGGGCCCTCTGCGGTCTCCACCCAGGCGTCGGGCTCGCCGCCCGAGGCCCAGCGCTCGTGCAGGAACTCCGTGATCTCCGGGAACTGGTGCACGGGGTACGTCTCGTCCTCCGGGAACTCCTCCTCCTCGGGGGCGCGGTCGCCCACGTTCACCAGGACGCGCAGGCGGCTTCGGTCGCGTTCCCATACGGAGAGGGCGGCGAAGCTGCCCTCCAGCGCGCGGCACGCTCCCAGTGCCGCCGCGCGCCACGACTCGCGTGGAGTGTGCGCCGCGGCCATTCCCTGCGCCAACGCCACGACGGCGGCCAGCCGTCTGTTCTCACCCATCACCCCAGGCTAGGGATGTTTTCTCCGAACGGGGACTCGAAAGGGCTGAGCGTGGGTCCCGGTGGGCGTGGGGTGCGCTGTGGGTCGGGGCGCCCTGGGTGAGTGGTGGGCCGGGGCGCTTGGGGTGCGTGGTGGGTCGGGGCCGTGGTGGTACGTCCAGCCCGCCGCCCACGGACATACGGCCCGGAGGTTGACTCGTTGACGGAGGAGGGACCGCAGTACGCGGCGGGCATATGGACGTACCACCACGGCCCCTTCCGCCGTACGGCGGCTGCGGCCCGGTGGGGGCCGAGGCGCGAGGGCGGTGGCCCGCTTTCGTTGTAAGGCGGGTGCGGCCTGGTGGGGGCAGGGTGCGCGGGGGTGGGCGGGCCGTGGGTCGGGCCGGGGTGTGTGGGGCTTACTCGCCCGGCCAGTTCGGGGTGCGCTTCTCGTTGAAGGCCGCTACCCCCTCCGCGCGGTCCGCCGAGAAGGCCGTGGTGCGCCAGGCCGCGTCCTCCACGTCCAGTGCGGCGCGCAGGTCCAGGCCCTGGCCGAGGCGCAGGGAGCGCTTGGCGGCGCGTAGGCCGATCGGGGAGTTCGCCGCCATGCGGGCGGCGAGGGCCAGGGCCTCCGTACGGTCCTGGCCCTCGTCCACCAGCTGGTCCACCAAGCCCAGCTCGCGGGCCTCGGCCGCCTCCACGCGGCGGGCCGTGAAGATCAGCTCGGCCGCCCGTGCCGCGCCCACCCGCCTCGGCAGCAGCTGGGTGCCGCCGCCGCCCGGGATGACCCCCACGGACACCTCCGGCAGGCCCACCAGCGCCGTCCTGTCGGCCACGATCACATCGCAGGACAGCGCCAGCTCGAAGCCGCCGCCCAGCGCGAAGCCGTGCACCGCGGCGATCGTCGGCATCGGCAGCTCCAGTACGCCGGTGTACGCCCCGCGCGCGACCGGGCGCTGCCTCATCAGGTCGGCGTCCGTGAAGGAGTTGCGTTCCTTGAGGTCCGCGCCGACGCAGAACGCCCGTTCGTGCGACGAGGTCAGGACGACCACGCGCGCGTCCCGGTCGGCGGCGAGGGCCGCGCACGCCCCGGCGATCGACCGGGCCATGTCGGTCGACACGGCGTTCATGGCCTTCGGCCGGTCCAGTACGAGTTCCGCGACGTATCCGTGCCGCCGGACCAGTACGAACTCGCCGAACCGCTCCTCGCTCATGACACCCTCCCGGTTAACGCGTGTTAACAAGACTGCTGGTCCGATCATCGCAGGCCTCGCCCGTGCGGGGGAAGAGCGGTCACCCCTGCGCGCTCCCCTTGTCGAGGTCCGGCACCCCGTTCGAGTGACATTTCGTCCGACTTCCGCGTAACCCGCGGTTCGGCGCATAACGTGCCGGGGCGCAACGGGGGCGCGAGCGCGTCGGGAGGGCGGTTATGACGGACACCAGTACGGTTCGGGACGGTCAGGCCCACATAGGCGTCATCGGCGTACGGGCGCGCGGCCGGCACCGTCGGTCCCGGCGGCGCAAGGCGCTGCTCGCCGCCGGCGGTCTCGCCCTGGCCGCCGGTGCGCTCGGTCTCGTACGGCTGGCCCCCGAGTACGCGGGCGGGGGGTTGGGGACCGCCGAGGCGGAGTCCCCTCCCGTGCGGCATGCCGCGCCGGAGGCCAGTGGTGCCGGAGGTGCAGGGGCGTCGCCGGGCGCGCGTGGTGGTGCGGGCGGGAGTGCGGGGAGTGGTGCGGGGCAGGGGGCGCGTGGCCGTACGTGGGCCGGTGGGTCCGGTGCGGCTTCGGCGGCCGGGCCCATGGGGAGCGCCGGGGCGGCCTCCGTGGCGGCCGGGCCCCGTGGTTCCCGTGGGCCGGGCTCCGCGGCGCCTGTCCCGTCGTCGTACGGTCCGGGTGACGGGGCCGCGGACGGTGCGGGCGGGCCGGGGTCGGCGGCTCCCTCGGGCGGTGCGCCCGCGCCTCAGCCGTCCGCCAGTGGCGGGTCGGAGCCGCGGCCGACCCCGACCCCGGCACCCAGCCGGAGCGGGCCGGCCGCTCCGGAGAGTCCGGCGCCCACCCCGTCCGCCGGGGGCGGCGGCCTGTGCGTTCCGATCATCGGACTGTGTATCGGGGTGCGGTGAGGGCGGGGCGGGGGGCGCCGGGCCCCACGGTGGTCACGGCGCCGCGCCCTCGCGCCTGGTGAGCAGCCAGGGTTCGACCACGCCCAGGCCTCGGACCGGGCGCTGCCAGGTCGGTTGCAGGGCGAAGCGGTACACCGGGGGCTCCTCGCCCTCCTTCTCCGCCGCCGCGGCGGCCTCGGCCGCCTCCGCCTCGGACGCGGGGGCGTCACCCGTGCGGATCAGTTCCTCGGCGAACGCGCTGTCCACCAGCACCGCGTCGCGCGGGGCTATGGAGGTGAGGCGGGAGGCGAGGTTGACGGTCGTACCGAAGACATCGCCCATTCGGGTGGTGACCGTGCCGAACGCCATGCCGACCCGCAGTTCGGGCATCGTCTCGTCGTTGCCCAGGGTCTCCACCAGGCGCAGCGCGATGTCCGCCGCCGTACCGGCGTCGTCCGCCGCGTAGAGCACCTCGTCGCCGAGGGTCTTGATCAGGCGGCCGCCGCGCGCGGCCACCAGGTCGGCGGAGGTCGTCTCGAAGGCCTCGACCAGCTCGCCGAGTTCCTCCTCCTCCATCCGGCGGGTCAGCCGGGTGAAGCCGACCAGGTCCGCGAAGGCCACCGCGAGCCGCCGGTCCACCATCTCCTCGTCGTCCGCCGCCTGCACGACCCGCCCGGCGGACGCGGCGAGCTGGCGGCGCCAGACGTAGACCAGGAACTCCTCCAGCTCGGGCAGCAGCAGCTCGACGATCGGGTACGTCACCTCGGTGCGCGTCATGCCCGGCTCGGGCGGCTCGGTCAGGCCCTCCAGGAAGGAGTCGATCTGCCACTCGGCCAGCCGGGCGGTGGTCTGCCCGGTGGAGCGCGCCACCTGCACCGCCATGGCCTCGCTGAGCAGCCCCGCCTCGACCAGACCGGCCAGCCGCCGCAGGGCCAGCACGTCGGCCTCGGTCAGCGCCTTGGCCTGCCCTATGTCGGCGAAGCCCATGGCCCGCCAGAAGCGGGACGCCAGCTCCATGGAGACGCCGGCGCTGCGGGCCGCCTGGAAAGGGGTGTAGCGACGCTCGGCGCCGAGGATCAGCTGTTCGAGTCGCAGCGCCAGCGGGTCTTCGCCGGAGTCGGCGGCCTCCGGGTCCACCCGGCCGTCCGCGTCGTCCGCGTCGTCCGCGCCGGAGCCCGTGTCGTCGACGGTCACGCCTGCTGCCCTTCCCATCTGCCACGGTCAGGTACCGACCGGCCTCAACTCTACGGCAGGTGTGCGCCAGCTCACTCCGTCAGGTTGGGCCGAGGGGTGACCTGACCGGCGTCTTCTCGGGTCCGGGCCCTCACCGGGCGCGGCCCGTCACGCCGGGCGCAGGTGCACGATGTCGCCCGCTCCCACCGGCTCCTGCACGCCGTCCTGCGTGGCGAGGACCAGGCGGCCGTCGCCGTCCACCGCCACCGCCTCGCCGATCAGCGACCGGTCGCCCGGCAGTTCCGCGCGCACCCGGCGGCCCAGGGTGGCGCAGCCCGCCGCGTACGCCTCCTGAAGGCCGGCGGCGGACGGGTCGCCCCCGGCGGTGCGCCAGCGGCCGTACCAGTCCTCCAGCGCGCGCAGCACCGCCCGCAGCAGCGTGTCGCGGTCCGTGCTCACCGCGTTCGCCAGGGCCAGCGAGCCGGCCTGCGGGACGGGCAGCTCGTCCGCGCGGAGGGTGACGTTGACGCCCACGCCGATGACGACGCCGTCGTTCCCGGCCCGCTCGGCGAGGATGCCGCCGGCCTTGCGCTCCTCGCCGCCGACCGTGACCAGCAGATCGTTCGGCCACTTCAGCGCCGTGTCGACACCGGCGGAGCGGGCCAGTCCGGTGGCCACCGCCACGCCGGTCAGCAGCGGCAGCCAGCCCCAGCGGGCCACCGGCACGTCGCCGGGCCGCAGCAGCACCGAGAAGAACAGGCCGGAGCGGGCCGGGGCGGTCCACCGCCGGTCCAGGCGGCCGCGCGCGGCGGTCTGCGCCTCCGCGACCAGCACGGCGCCCTCGGCCGCCTTCCCGGACTCGGCGGCGGCCACCAGGTCCGCGTTGGTGGAGCCGGTGCTCTGCACCACCTCCAGGCCGGACCACAGGCCGCCCGGGCGGACCAGCGCGCGGCGCAGCGCCGTGGCGTTCAGGGGCGGGCGGTCGAGGTCGGACCAGCGGCTTCCCCCCGAGGAGTTGCCGTCGTTCGCGGAATGGTCGTCTGCTGCATCGCGGGGCGTCATGCAAGCCACCCTAGGTGTGGTAAATGCCGCACTGCCGATCGGTGGGGCCGCCACTACGCTACGGCTGAGTAACCGTCCCCCCTTTTGAGCAGGCAGGGAGCCGCATCCCGATGTCCGAGCCGGAAGAGCGTCCAGAGATCCA
>NZ_JAIOAB010000030.1 GCF_019890635.1 Streptomyces sennicomposti | reverse complement strand
GGGCGGCGGGCAGCGCCGCCGCCGGGGCGGGCTTGGCGGCCGGCACGCGCGCGTGCGCGTCGGCGTGCGCCCGCGCGGCCGACGCCGAGGCGGACTCGGCGACGAGGACCCGGAAGGGCGCGTCGAGCAGCCCGCCGTACAGGTCCCCGGCGACGGCGCGGGCGTGGTCGGGCTGTCCGGCCAGCAGCATCCGCAGGACGGCCGCGCCGATCCGCTGCTCGGCGGCGTGCAGCGAGCGCGAGCGTTCGGTGGTGAGGGTGAGCAGGGCGATGGCGGAGTGCACGGCGTACCGCTCGGCGGTGCCCAGCGGCGCGGCGGTGCCGACGGCGAGCGCGGCGCGCGGGCGGCGGCCGGTGCCGATGGAGTGCAGTTCGACGCGGTCCTCGGTGTCGGGGCCGCCGACCACGGCGGAGGCGGGCGCGGGCCGGTCGCGCAGCCGTTCGACGTCGGCGGTGAGCCGGGCGGCCCGGCGGTTCGCCCACTCGGGCGCCGTGGCGACGACGGCGCCCGAGGCGTCGTAGAGCGCCGCCCAGCCGTCCACCTGCGCGGCGAGCGCGGCGAGCAGCCCCTCCGGGCCGGAGTTCAGGGCCTGCCGGGTCAGTTCCCGCTGGGCGGCGAAGCCGGCCGTGACCGCCCGGTACTGGTCGGCGGCGATGGCCGCGGAGACGGCCTTGCTGATGGCGAGGAACGGGGTGCGCCGGGGCACCTCCAGCAGCGGCAGCCCCTCCGCCTCGGCCGCCTCGACGAGCGCGGCCGGGACCTCGTCGTAGTTCACCCCGACGGCGAAGCCGAGTCCCACCACACCGGCCCCGGCCAGCCGCTTCACATAGCGGCGCATCGCCTCGCGGTCCTCCGCGTCCAGCTTGAGCGCGGTGATCAGCAGCAGCTCGCCGCCCTCCATGTACGGCACGGGGTCGGCCAGCTCGCTGACGTGCGCCCAGCGGACGGGAACGTCCAGGCGGTCCCCGCCCGCGCGCACGGTCAGCTTGAGCGCGGAGTGGTTCACGAGCGAGGCGAGCGTCGGGGGCATGAGGCCTTCAGATCTGCGGAGGTCGGGTGAGGGGTGTGACGTTTTGGCCGCCGCGTATGAACGACCTCTGCCGATTGTGCCTCACCGTACGATCGGCGCGAGTCGGTACGTCCGTCCCGGCGAGCGCGCCCCGGCGCATCAGGGCGGGCGCGCCCCGGCGCGTACGGGTGGGCGCCCGGCCCGGCGGTACGGGTGCGCGCCCGCCCCGGCTCAGCCCCGCAGGTCCACCAGCAGCGGCGGCGCGTGCTCGCCGTTCACGCCGGTCAGCGACAGCACCGCGTGGCCCGGCGGGAGTTCGTGGGCCAGCTGGGAGGCGGACCAGCGCTCGCGCTCGACCTGCTTGGTGGTGACCGCGTCGGTGGTGACGGCCTTGCCGGTGACCAGCTTGCGCAGGGCGTGGATCGCGCGGGTCATCGGCTGGTCGGCGAAGACGGTGTGCTTGGCGACCTCCTTGGTCTCCACCCATTCGGTGCCCCAGGCGTGCGCGAACCGGCTGCCGTCCCAGGTGGTGACCCCGGCCAGCGCCATGCGGCAGCCGACGGCCCCCAGCAGCGGGCCGTGCAGCGCCTCGGGCACGTCGGCGACGGTGCGCAGCGCGAGGACGACCCCGGCGTTCTGCGCGCGCAGCCGCTGGACGCGGCGCACGGACTCGGGGGTGACGGTGCCGGTGGCGTCGTCGAGGACCAGGAAGGCGGCGTGGGCGCGCCCGGTGTCGCGTACGACGGTGTGGAACTGTGCGAGGACCAGCCGGGCGATCAGCCGCGACGCCTCCTCGTGGCCGCGCTCGGGCAGGTCGATGCGCACCCGCAGCGGGTGGTGGGCGACGGCGCGCAGCGAGAACGGCCGGCTGCCGCCCTCCCCCGCGCCGAAGAAGTCGGCGAAGACCGGCCGGTCCAGCAGGGCGAGCCGGCCGGCGAGCGCCGGGCCCGCGTCGGCGGGGGTGCCGGCCTGCCGCATCCGGGCGTCCAGTTCGCGGCGCATCACGGCGTGCTCGTCGGCGGCGAGCCCGGCGCGCAGCGCGGCCAGCGCGCCCGGCTCGCCCTCCAGCAGTTCGCGCAGCACGGGCAGCGGCGGGAAGCGGCCGTGGACGGCCTGGTAGGGCCCGAGGAGCTGGGCGAGGGCGACGGCGGCGCTGCGCGCGCTGACCCCGCCGGCGCCGTCGAGGTCGCCGACCAGCGCCTCGGCGAGGAAGGCGGCGGCCTCGTCGGGGTCGTCGGACTCGGCGTAGGGGTCGAGGTCGTGGACGGAGGAGGGGTCGCCGATCCGCACGACGACGTCGTAGGCCGCGTCCCGGCCGAGCGGCGCCCCGGCGGCGGAGACGGCGACCACCGCGCAGCGGCCGGTGAGGGCCTGGAGGGCGAGGGCCTCGGTGATCGGCTCGGTGACGTGCCGGGTCTTGCCGGAGCCGGGCGGGCCGACCAGGAGCAGGGAGGTGCCGAGCAGATCGGGGCCGAGGGCGGCGCCGGCGTCGTGGTAGGCGCGCGGAGCGCGTTCGGCGGGCACCCAGCGGCCGAGGCGCACCTGGCCTTCCAGCAGGTCGTGGCGGGCGGTGCGGGCGGGCAGGTCGCGGGCGCCGGAGGGGTGGGTCCAGGCGGCGCCGCCGTGGTGCAGCACGGTGTCGGCGAAGGCGGCCGGGCGGCCCTCGCGGCAGGCCTCGCTCCAGGCGCGCTCCACGCGGGCGCAGTCCACGTCGTTCATCCGGCCGCCGGCCACCTCGGCGGTGAGCAGCTCGGCGGCCTGGTGCTGGCCCGCGCTGCGCAGTGCGGGCCACTGGGAGCGGGGCAGGTCGGCGGGCGGCGGGGCGGCGGGGTCGGCGGCGGCGCGGCGGCGGGCGGCGAGTTCGCGGCCGTAGGACCACCAGCCGCCGACGCGGGCGAACGGCCACACCACCAGCGCGGTGAGCACCGCGTACAGGCTGTCGGTGAACAGCCGGGAGGCGAACAGGTCGTAGCCGCCGGAGATCAGCACGACGAGGGAGAAGACCGGATCGACGACGGGCAGCGGGTCCCAGCCGACCAGCGGGAAGGCGCTCGGGAAGACCAGGCTGAGCACGCCGAGGGCGGCGACGGCGGCGTACAGGGCGCGGGCGGGCTGCGGGCGGCGGCCGATGAAGTGGCGGACGACCTCGGGCCAGCTGCCGAGCCGGGCGACGGCGTAGACGAGGACGGCGAAGAAGAGGCCGTCGTAGACCACCCGGGCCTCGCGGCCCTCCATGCCCTTGGGCGAGACGGTGCCGGCCCACCACCAGTCGGAGGGGGTGAACAGTTTCAGCGGGGCCGCCTCGTAGGGCACCGCGCCCTGCCGCCACAGCGACCACACGAGCAGGGCGAGGACCAGCGGGACGAGCAGGCCGACGACGGTGATCGAGGGCAGCCGGTCCGGGGCGGCGTCCTTGGGCGGGCGGTGGCCGAAGCGCCAGATGCCGGGGGCGGCGGCGGGGCGGGGGGTGTCGAGCCAGTCGGCGACGGCGGCGCGGGGGGCGGGCGCGGGGGCGTACGACGGCTGCCCCGGGCCTCCCGGGGCCTGCGGCCCGGGGCCGTACGGCGGCCGGTCGTGCGCGCCCGGCGGGGCCGCCGGGCGGGGCGGGGCCGCGGGGGCCTGCGGCGGGGCGTACTGCGGCGCGGCGGGGGGTACGTACGGCGGCCGGCCGTGGCCGCCGGGCGGCGTGGCGGGCGGTGCGGCGGGCGGGGTCTCCCGTGGCGCCGCCGGGCGCGGCACGGGGTGCGCGTGCTTGGGGTGCGTCCCCCGGGCGTCCTGCGTCCCGTCGTCCATCTGCCGTGCCCCCTGAGCAGCCGTTCCGTCACCGTCATCGAGTCGATCCGCGAGTCAATCTAACGCCCCGGCAAGGGGAGTTCACCGCTCGCGCGCGAAGGCGCGGGCCCAGGCGGCGGCCCGCCGCCGCGCACGGCGCACTCCCCCTTCTATATCCATCTCGGACAACGGCGAGCGCCGACAACGCCCACATGGAGCATGCCCGCCCCTCCTTCGCCGCCCTAACCTGCGAGAAAAGAAGGAAAGCGTCCGAAAAACATCCCCGGTACGCGCCTCGTACGCGCCGGAGCACGGCCCCCCTCGGGCCACCCGGGCCGTACGCCCCCGCACGATCTCATCAGGGAGCCCCCCATGACCGCACTTGAGCAGGAGCGCCGCGTCGTCACCGCCATCCCCGGCCCGAAGTCGCAGGAGCTGCAGGCCCGCCGTACCGCCGCGGTCGCGCAGGGCGTGGGCTCCACGCTGCCGGTCTTCGTCACCCGGGCCGGCGGCGGCATCATCGAGGACGTCGACGGCAACCGGATCATCGACTTCGGTTCCGGCATCGCCGTGACCAGCGTCGGCGCGTCCGCCGAGGCGGTCGTACGCCGTGCCTCCGCGCAGCTCGCCGACTTCACCCACACGTGTTTCATGGTCACCCCGTACGAGGGCTACGTGGCCGTCGCCGAGGCGCTGGCCGAGCTGACGCCGGGTGACCACGCGAAGAAGTCGGCCCTGTTCAACAGCGGCGCCGAGGCCGTCGAGAACGCGGTGAAGATCGCCCGCGCGTACACGAAGCGCCCGGCGGTCGTGGTCTTCGACCACGGCTACCACGGCCGGACGAACCTCACCATGGCGCTGACGGCGAAGAACATGCCGTACAAGCACGGCTTCGGCCCGTTCGCGCCCGAGGTCTACCGCGTCCCGGTCGCCTACGGCTACCGCTGGCCGACCGGCCCGGAGAACGCGGGCCCGGAGGCCGCCGCGCAGGCCGTCGACCAGATCACCAAGCAGGTCGGCGCGGAGAACGTGGCCGCGATCATCATCGAGCCGGTGCTCGGCGAGGGCGGCTTCATCGAGCCGGCCAAGGGCTTCCTGCCCGCGATCCGCCAGTTCGCCGCCGACCACGGCATCGTCTTCGTCGCCGACGAGATCCAGTCCGGCTTCTGCCGCACCGGCCAGTGGTTCGCCTGCGAGGACGAGGGCATCGTCCCGGACCTGATCACCACCGCGAAGGGCATCGCCGGCGGTCTGCCGCTGGCCGCCGTGACCGGCCGCGCCGAGATCATGGACGCCGCGCACGCGGGCGGCCTGGGCGGCACCTACGGCGGCAACCCGGTCGCCTGCGCGGGTGCGCTGGGCGCGATCGAGACGATGAAGGAGCTGGACCTCAACGGGAAGGCCAAGCGCATCGAGGAGGTCATGAAGGCCCGCCTGGGCGCCATGGCCGAGAAGTTCGACGTGATCGGCGAGGTCCGCGGCCGCGGCGCGATGATCGCGATCGAGCTGGTCAAGGACCGCGGCACCAAGGAGCCGAACCCGGAGGCGGCCGGCGCGCTGGCCAAGGCCTGCCACGCCGAGGGCCTGCTGGTCCTGACCTGTGGCACCTACGGCAACGTGCTGCGCTTCCTGCCCCCGCTGGTCATCGGCGAGGACCTGCTGAACGAGGGTCTCGACATCATCGAGCAGGCGTTCGCGCGCATCTGAGCGGCGGGTACGCCCATCGGGCGCGCCCGGCGGCAGACCGTGTGAAGAAGGTGTGGGAGGAGGATGGCGGGTCGCCGTTCCCGCTGTCCTCGGCCCCTTCGCTGCCGTAGGTTCTACGGCAGATGAGAGATACACCCGCCCACAGGGGACTGTGGGCGATACCGGGCCGTCGCCTCCCCAGCTTCGACCTGGCCGTGCCTCGCGCACACCGGAGCCCCCGGGTTCCGGATCTCCTCACCGATCGGACGGTCGCCGCCCCAAACCCCCCGGGGCGCGCGACGTTCCGTTCCGATCAGGACGGTCACCGCAGACGTTCGGAACGACCGTTCCCAGAAGGGCCGACGCGAATCCCCCCCCTTGCGCCGGCCCTTCGGTGTGTCGCCCCTCGCCGCCTCCTCGCCCTGACCGGTGGGCGGTCCGGATCACACCGTGAGTCTGACGGCTTCGATCCACAGGTTGTTGTCGTGGGTGCCGACGTAGGTGAAGGTGAGTCCCTGCCCGGGGTTGTCGCACACCATGTCGAGCCAGGTGCCGTTGTGGACGTAGGAGGTCTGGCAGACGGCTCCGGCGCCGTTGTCGACGTTGATGGAGAACCCCAGCATGTGCGGGGCGCCCTTCTCGGTGCTGCCGGCGTAGTTGTCGACGCCGTCGGCGACGGTCGACCACGGATCGAAGTACTTCCCCGTGCCATCGGTCGACGCGGGGTTGTAGACGAAGGCGCCGCTGGTCGTGCCCTTGGTCCCGAACACGGCGACGTTGACGGCCGTGGTCGGCTTCCCGGAGCCCGGTGTGCCCGCCGTCTCGCCGTCGCACGCGACGTCGGACCAGCCCTCACCGGCCACATAGATGCGGTAGCAGATGTGCCGCTTGTCCGGTTCCCGCGCGGCCCGTTGCTGGACGACGGTCGCCGCGGTCTTCTCCGGGGCCTTGTCCTCCTTCTTCTCCTCGGAACCGCCGCCTCCCGCCCCGGCTCCGTCCCCGTCGCCCTTTGCCGTTCCGGTTCCGGCTCCGCCCGCCTGTTGCGTCGGGGTCGCGGCCGGGGGCGCCAGGGCGTCGGCGGACGGGGCCTTCGGCGCCTGGGCGGTCGGTGAGGGAGCGGGCGCGAGCGTGCCGGCGGCCTCGGCGACCCGTTCGGTGGCGCCGCTGCCGACGTTCGGCTTGTAGGCGATCCACAGCATCGTGAAGGTGATGCCGAGGGCCAGGAACACCCCGAAGAAGGTGGCCAGCCAGCGGGGCAGGAACCCGCGCTGGAGGTAAGTGCCCTCCACCGGCAGCGGGTTCACACCGGAGCGCTGCACGGACAGCGTGTACGGCCGCTGCTCCTTCGCCCCGAACCAGATGATCTTCCGTGGCTTCAGCGTCGCCTTCACGAACGCCGCCCGGCCCGGCTCGATCTGCACATTGCCCGGACGGATGTCGTACGACAACTGATCGCCGTTGTCGCTGCCGCTCACCGACGCGGTGACCTTCGTGTTGCCCAGGTTGTCCACCGCCAGCCGCGGGCGGCCCCGGAAACGGCCCTTCACCGTCGGCGGCACCAGCTCCGCCCGCACCTCGGTGAACGGGGTGATGGTGAGGTTGCCCTCCGGGACGGTGACCGCCTCCGGGTGCTCCGTCGGCGTGATCCGCACCGCGTACGGGTTCGGCCCCGCGGTGGCGTCCGGGGTGCGCGGCGGCGCGAACGTCAGCTCCACCGTCCCCGTCGTCCCCGGGTACAGCCGCAGCGACGGCGGCTCCACCGTCGTCCACGGCGCGACAGGACCCACCGCCTCGAAGCGGTACTCGTCCACCACGTCACCGGTGTTGCGCAACCGCAGCCGCACAGTCGTGCTGCCACCCGGGTCCACGGTCGCGGAGGCGGGCTCGAGGGAAGTCCAGAGGCTCACTCCCGGACTTTAAACATGCCGGCAGCGCCGAGTCAGGAAGCCAAGGGGCACGAGGGATGCCCGAAGAGGCGGGACCGGCTGCACCGGGAGTTCCCCCGTCACGGGCCACGACGCGCCGGGCTGGGAAGCTGTACGGCATGTCGACCTCGCGGGATCAGCATCACGAGCACGCGTCCGCCGCAGGGGACGGAACGCGCCGCTTCCCGGCACGGCCGGGCCGCGGACGTCCACTGCTCGCCGGACTCGTCGGGCTGCCGGCCGTCCTCTTCGCGCTCATCACCTGGCAGGTCGTCGGCAACGGGCCGCTGCTCGGGGCGGACCGGCGGGTCAGCCATGCTCTGCTGCGGCCCGACCGGGCCTCGGAGTGGCTCTCCGACCTCGGGAACGTACAGGTGGCGGTGCCGGTGCTCGTGGCCGTGGCGGGGTACGCCGCCTGGCGGGGGCGGAGGGCGGCCGTCGGGCGCTGGTGGGCGGCGCCCCTCGCGGCGGCCGTGCTCATGGCCGTGCTCCCCGCGATCGTGGTGCCGGTCAAGGAATGGGCCGGGCGGCACGGGACCTCCGCCGTGCCGCCCGGCACCGGTTACTACCCCTCGGGCCACACCGCGACCGCCGCGGTGGCCTACGGGGGCGCGGTGCTCGTGCTCCTTCCGTGGTTGCGTTCGGCGCTCGCGCGGTGCGCGGCCGCCGGGGTGGCGGCCGCGCTGGTGCTCGCGGTGTCGTACGGGCTGGTGCGGCGCGGCTACCACTGGCCGCTGGACGTGGTGGCCAGCTGGTGTCTGTGCGCCGTGCTGCTGACCGGCCTGTGGCTGGTGCTGCGGTGGCTCAGCCGAAGTACGAGTCGAACGTGTTCTGGAACTGCCAGCCGCCGAACCGGTCCCAGTTGACCGACCACGTCATCAGGCCGCGCAGGGCCGGCCAGGTGCCGTGGGTGGTGTAGGAGCCGCAGTCGGTCTTCTTGGTCAGGCAGTTGAGGGTCTTGGTGACCTCGGCGGGGGCGACGTAGCCGTTGCCCGCCTGGGTGGAGGCCGGCATGCCGATGGCGACCTGGTCGGGGCGCAGCGGCGGGAACACGTTGTTCGCGTCGCCGGCCACCGGGAAGCCGGTCAGCAGCATGTCGGTCATCGCGATGTGGAAGTCCGCGCCGCCCATGGAGTGGTACTGGTTGTCCAGGCCCATGATCGAGCCCGAGTTGTAGTCCTGGACGTGCAGCAGGGTCAGGTCGTCGCGCAGGGCGTAGATCACCGGGAGGTAGGCGCCGCAGCGCGGGTCCTGGCCGCCCCACTTGCCGGAGCCGTAGTACTGGTAGCCCATCTGGACGAAGAAGGTCTCCGGCGCCATGGTCAGCACGAACTTGGAGCCGTACTTGGCCTTGAGGGTCTTGATCGCCGAGATCAGGTTGACGATCACCGGGGTGGTCGGGTTCCGGAAGTCGGTGTCGCCGGTGTTCAGGGACAGGGAGTGGCCCTCGAAGTCGATGTCGAGGCCGTCCAGACCGTACTCGTCGATGATCTTCGAGACGGAGGAGACGAAGGTGTCCCGCGCGGCCGTCGTGGTCAGCTGGACCTGGCCGTTCTGGCCGCCGATGGAGATCAGGACCTTCTTGCCGGCCGCCTGCTTGGCCTTGATGGCGGCCTTGAAGTCGGCGTCGCTCTCCACGTTCGGACACTCGGTGACCGGGCAGCGGGTGAAGCGGATGTCGCCGGAGGTGACCGAGGTCGGCTCGCCGAAGGCCAGGTCGATGACGTCCCAGCTGTCGGGGACGTCGGCCATGCGGGTGTAGCCGGAGCCGTTGGCGAAGCTGGCGTGCAGGTAGCCGACCAGGGCGTGCGCGGGGAGGTCCGAACCGCCGCCTCCGCCGCCCGGGTTGCCCGGGTCTGCCGCGGTCGTCGCCGTCACCGCCGCCGACTTCGCGGACTCGCCGGCCGCGTTGACCGCGGTGACCTGGAAGCTGTAGGCGGTGGCGGCGGTCAGGCCGGTCACCGTGGCCGAGGTGCCGGTCACCGTCTGGACCTTGGCGCCGTCGCGGTAGACGGCGTAGCTCGTCGCGCCGGTCGCCGCCGACCAGGACAGGGCCACGCTGGCGGCGGTGACCGTGCCGGTCTTCAGGCCGGTGGGCGCGGCGGGCGGCTGCTGGGTGGAGCCGCCGCCGGGGCCGACGAGGGACACGTCGTCGGCGTAGTAGGCGCCGGTGCCGTACCAGCCGTGGGTGTAGATCGTGACCTGGGTGGTGTTCGCGCCGGTCTTGAAGGTGGTGGTCAGCCGCTGCCAGTCGGCGGCGGACTGGGTCCAGTCGTAGACGTCGGTGGTGCCGGTGCCGCTCGCGCCGAGGTAGACGTACGAGCCGCGCACCCAGCCGGACAGCGTGTACTGCGCGTTGGGCTGCACGGACACCGTCTGCGCGCACTGCGCGTTGTCGCTGCCGGCCGGGGTGGCCTGGAGGGCTCCCGTGCCGGTGCGGACGGGGCTGGTCACGGCCTTGCCGGCCGTGCAGCTCCAGCCGTCGAGGCCGGATTCGAAGCCGCCGTTGCGCGCGAGGTCCGCGTCGGCCGCCCGGGCGGTCGTCGACAGGGCGGTGAGGCCGGGGGCGGCCAGGAGCGTGGCGGTGAGCGCGGCCAGCAGCCGGCGCCTGGCGGGTCTGGGTCTGTCGCGAACCTCGGGAACCACAAGTGCCTCCGGGCAGGGGGAATTTGGAGGGTGGGCGCCGCACAATTTGGTCCAGACCAATTGGGTTGTCAAGACCTGTGGCAGCGCCCGCCTCCGTCACCTGCCGGTTCGCGTCGTGGCCGGGATCCGCGTCAGCTGTCGAAGCCCAGCCCCAGCTTGTCCATCGTCCGCAGCCACAGGTTGCGCCGGCCGCCGTGCGCGTCCGCCCTGGCCAGCGACCACTTGGTGAGCGCGATGCCGGTCCAGGCGAACGGCTCGGGCGGGAACGGCAGCGGCTTCCTGCGGACCATCTCCAGCTCGGTGCGCTCGGTGCGCTCCCCCGACAGCAGGTCGAGCATCACCTCCGCGCCGAACCGGGTCGCGCCGACGCCGAGGCCGGTGTAGCCGGCGGCGTACGCCACCTTGCCCTGGTGGGCGGTGCCGAAGAACGCCGAGAACCGCGAGCAGGTGTCGATCGCGCCGCCCCAGGTGTGCGTGAAGCGCACCCCCTCCAGCTGCGGGAAGCAGGTGAAGAAGTGCCCGGCGAGCTTGGCGTACGTCTCCGGGCGGTCGTCGTACTCGGCGCGCACCCGGCCGCCGTAGGGGTAGACGGCGTCGTAGCCGCCCCACAGGATGCGGTTGTCGGCGGAGAGCCGGAAGTAGTGGAACTGGTTGGCCGAGTCGCCGAGGCCCTGGCGGTTCTTCCAGCCGATCGACGCCAGCTGGTCGGCGGTGAGCGGCTCGGTCATCATCGCGTAGTCGTAGACCGGCACCGTGTAGGAGCGCACCCGCTTGACCAGGCTGGGGAAGATGTTGGTGCCGAGGGCGACCTGGCGGGCGCGGACCTGCCCGTAGGGGGTGCGCACGGCCATGCCGGCGCCGTACGGCTTGAGGGTGAGCGCGGGGGTGTGCTCGTAGATCCGCACCCCGAGCCGCAGACAGGCCCGCTTGAGGCCCCAGGCGAGTTTCGCCGGGTGGAGCATGGCCACGCCCCGGCGGTCCCAGAGCCCGGCCTCGAAGGTGGGCGAGGCGACCTGCTCGCGCACGGCGTCCCGGTCGAGGAACTCCAGTCCCCGGGCCAGGCCCTTGGCCTCCAGCTCGGCGTACCAGTCCTTCAGCTCCCAGGCCTGGTAGGGCTCGGTGGCCACGTCGATCTCGCCGGTGCGCTCGAACTCGCAGTCGATCCCGTGGCGGGCGACCGCCTCCTCGATGGCGTCGAGGTTGCGGGCGCCCAGCTCCTCCAGCTGGTGGATCTCGTCGGGCCAGCGGGTGAGGCCGTTGGCCAGACCGTGGGTGAGGGAGGCGGCGCAGAAGCCGCCGTTGCGGCCGGAGGCGGCCCAGCCCGCCTCGCGGCCCTCCACCAGCACCACGTCCGTGGCCGGGTCGCGCTCCTTGGCGATCAGCGCGGTCCACAGTCCGCTGTAGCCGCCGCCGACCACCAGCAGGTCGCAGGTCTCGGCGCCGGTCAGGGCGGGCTCGGGGCGGGGCCTGCCGGGGTCGTCCAGCCAGTACGCGACCGGCTGCGCCTCGGAAAGCGACTTCGTCCAACGGGTCATGGCGCCAGGGGCCATGATTTCAACTCCCTACAGAGTTATGGCGGTCGTGCGGAGTTCCGGCGGTCATGCCTTCTGCTTGTTGCGGCGGTTCCCGATGACCATGGAGGTCAGCACGAACAGTACGGCGACGACGAACATGGCCGTTCCGATGACATTGATCTGGACGGGTGTGCCGCGCTGCGCCGATCCCCACACGAACATGGGGAAGGTGACCGTGGAACCGGCGTTGAAATTGGTGATGATGAAATCGTCGAAGGAGAGCGCGAAGGCGAGCAGCGCGCCCGCGGCGATTCCGGGTGCCGCGATGGGCAGGGTGACCCGGAGGAAGGTCTGGACCGGGCCGGCGTAGAGGTCCTGCGCGGCCTGCTCCAGTCTCGGGTCCATCGACATCACACGGGCCTTGACGGCGGTGACGACGAAGCTGAGGCAGAACATGATGTGGGCGATGAGGATGGTCCAGAAGCCCAGCTGAGCGCCCATGTTGAGGAACAGGGTGAGCAGCGAGGCGGCCATGACGACCTCGGGCATCGCCATCGGCAGGAAGATCAGCGAGTTCACGGCGCCGCGGGCGCGGAAGCGGTAGCGGACCAGCGCGAACGCGATCATCGTGCCCAGCACGGTGGCGCCGAGGGTCGCCCAGACGGCGATCTGGAGGCTGAGGGAGAGCGAGCCGCACATTCCGGCGACGCCGCACGGGTCCTTCCAGGCGTCGGTGGAGAACTGCTGCCACTCGTAATTGAAGCGGCCCTTCGGTTTGTTGAAGGAGAACACCGTGACGACGACGTTCGGCAGCAGCAGATAACCGAGGGTGAAAAGCCCCGCGATGACGACGAGATGGCGCTTGAGCCAGTTGACGAAGGGCATTTAGACGAGATCCTCCGTCCCGGACCTGCGGATGTAGACGGTGACCATGGCGAGAATGGCGGCCATGAGGATGAAGGAGAGCGCGGCGGCCGTCGGATAGTCGAGGATGCGCAGGAACTGCGACTGGATGACGTTGCCGACCATGCGGGTGTCGGTGGAGCCGAGCAGGTCGGCGTTGACGTAGTCGCCGGCGGCCGGGATGAAGGTCAGCAGGGTGCCGGAGACCACGCCGGGCATGGACAGCGGGAAGGTGACCTTGCGGAAGGTGGTCCACGGCCGGGCGTACAGGTCGCCGGCCGCCTCGTGCAGCCGCCCGTCGATCCGCTCCAGCGAGGTGTACAGCGGCAGGATCATGAACGGCAGGAAGTTGTACGTCAGTCCGCACACCACCGCGAGCGGGGTGGCGAGCACGCGGTCGCCGGCGGTCCAGCCGAGCCAGTTGGTGACGTCCAGGAGGTGCAGGGTGTTCAGCGCGCCGACGACCGGGCCGCCGTCGGCGAGGATCGTCTTCCACGCCAGGGTGCGGATCAGGAAGCTGGTGAAGAACGGCGCGATCACCAGGATCATGATCAGGTTGCGCCAGCGGCCGGCGCGGAAGGCGATCAGATACGCCAGCGGATAGCCGAGCAGCAGGCACAGGATCGTCGCGGAGGCCGCGTACAGGACCGAGCGCAGGAACTGCGGCCAGTACTCGGACAGCGCGTCCCAGTAGGTCGCGAAGTGCCAGGTGACCTTGTAGCCCTGCTCCAGGGAGCCGGTCTGCACGGACGTGGAGGCCTGGTAGACCAGCGGCAGCGCGAAGAAGACGACCAGCCACAGGATGCCGGGCAGCAGCAGCCAGTAGGGGGTGAGACGGCCCCGTTTGCGCGGGGGCTTCTTCTCGGGTGCGGTGGGCGCGAGCGGGGGCGGCGCCTCGGTGGCGGCGGACATCAGGCGGCGTCCTCCTCGACGGACTCGACACCGGCGTCGGCATCCTGCGCGGCGTCCAGGCCGAAGGTGTGCGCCGGGTTCCAGTGCAGGACGACCTCGGCGCCGGGGGTCAGGCGCGGGTCGCGGTCGACGTTCTGGGCGTAGACCTCGAAGCCGGAGCAGACCGGGCTGTCGATCACGTACTGGGTGGAGACGCCGATGAAACTGGAGTCGGCGATGCGGCCCGTGATGCGGTTGCGGCCCTCGGGGATCTCGCCGGCGTCGTCGGCGTGGGTGAGGGAGATCTTCTCCGGGCGGACGCCCACCAGCACCTTCCCGCCGGACGCGGCCGGGGCGGAACATCGCGCCACCGGCAGGAACAGCTTGCCGCCGCCCGCGTTCAGGGCGATCTCGTCGCCGGTCTTGAAGTCGACGTCGGCCTCGATGAAGTTGGAGGTGCCGAGGAAGTTCGCGACGAACGTGGTGCGCGGGTTCTCGTAGAGGTCGGTCGGCGAGCCTAGCTGTTCGACCCGGCCGGCGTTCATCACGGCGACCGTGTCGGCCATCGTCATGGCCTCCTCCTGGTCGTGCGTGACGTGCACGAAGGTGATGCCGACCTCGGTCTGGATGCGCTTGAGCTCCAGCTGCATCTGGCGGCGCAGCTTGAGGTCGAGGGCGCCGAGCGGCTCGTCCAGCAGCAGCACCTTGGGGTGGTTGATCAGGGCGCGGGCCACGGCCACGCGCTGCTGCTGGCCGCCGGAGAGCTGGTGCGGTTTCTTGCGGGCCTGCTCGCCGAGCTGGACCAGGTCGAGCATCTCCTCGACCTGCTTCTTCACGCTCTTGATGCCGCGCCGGCGCAGGCCGAAGGCGACGTTCTCGAAGATGTCGAGGTGCGGGAAGAGGGCGTAGGACTGGAAGACCGTGTTCACCGGGCGCTTGTAGGGCGGCAGGTGGGTCACGTCCTGGTCGCCGAGGTGGACGGCGCCCTGGCTGGGCTCCTCCAGTCCGGCGATCATGCGCAGGGTGGTGGTCTTGCCGCAGCCGGAGGCGCCGAGCAGGGCGAAGAAGGAGCCCTCGGGCACGGTCAGGTCCAGCGGGTGCACGGCGGTGAAGGCGCCGTAGCGCTTGCCGATCTGGGTGAGGCGGACGTCGCCGCTGTTGTCTGTCGTCGTCTTCATGGTCGTCACGCCCCTGTGAGCTTCGCGAACTTCTCTTCGTAGGCCGCCTCTTCCTTCTCGCCGAGGGCGCGGAAGGAGTGGGACCTGGCTGCCGTGTCCTTGGTGGGGACGATCAGCGGGTTGTCGGCCGCCGACGCGTCGATCTTCGCAAGGTAGGGCTTCACACCGTCGACGGGAGACACGTAGTTGACGTACGCGGCGAGCGCGGCGGCCTGCTCGGGCTGGTAGTAGAAGTCGATCAGCCGCTCGGCGTTGGTCTTGTGGCGGGCCTTGTTGGGGATCAGCATCACGTCGGTGGAGGTCATGTAGCCGCTGGCCGGTATGACGTAGTCGATGGCGGGGTTGTCCGCCTTGAGCTGCACCACGTCGCCGCCCCAGGCCACGCAGGCCGCGAGGTCGCCCTTGCTGAGGTCGGAGGTGTAGTCGTTGCCGGTGAAGCGGCGGATCTGGCCCTTGTCGACGGCCTTCTGGAGGCGGGCGAGGGCCGCGTCGTAGTCGTCGGCGGTGACCTTGGCCGGGTCCTTGCCCATGTCGAGCAGGGTCATGCCGATGCTGTCGCGCATCTCCGACAGGAAGCCGACCCGGCCCTTGAGCCTGGGGTTGTCGAGCAGGTCGGAGACCGACTTCACCTCGATGCCGTCGAGGGCCTTCTTGTTGAAGGCGATGACGGTGGAGACGCCCTGCCAGGGATAGCCGTAGGCGTGGCCGGGGTCCCAGTCGGGGCTGCGGAACTGGGCGGAGAGGTTGGCGAAGGCGTGCGGCAGGTTGGCCGGGTCGAGTTTCTGCACCCAGCCGAGGCGGATCACCCGGGCGGCCAGCCAGTCGGTGAGGACGATGATGTCCCGGCCGGTGTCCTGGCCGGCGGCGAGCTGCGGCTTGATCTTGCCGAAGAACTCGTTGTTGTCGTTGATGTCCTCGGTGTACTTGACCTGGATGCCGGTCCGTTTCGTGAACGTCTCCAGGGTCGGGTGGTGCTTGCCGCTGTCGTCCACGTCGATGTACTCGGGCCAGTTGGAGAAGTTCACGGTCTTCTCCTTCGCCGAGTGGTCCTCGGTGGCGGTGCCGCCCTGGGTCTTGCCGGCCGCGGGGATCCCGCAGGCGCTCAGCGCCCCGAGTCCGCCGACGGCGAGCGCGCCGCCCGCACCGGCCCGCAGCAGCGAGCGGCGGGTGAGGGCGGTCCTGCCGGCGGTGCGGCCGCGCCCTGCGGTGTGCGGCAGGGCCTGGGGCGGGCGGTCGGGCTCGTACTGCTCCATGCGCGTGGTGCCCTTTCGGGAGGGGTCGGCCTGGTCGGACGGCCGGTCTGCTATCGGTCCCCGAAAACGGTGCGGTGCCAGTCCTTGCGGACCACCGCGGTGTTGTCGAACATGACGTGCTTGATCTGGGTGTACTCCTCGAACGAGTACGCCGACATGTCCTTGCCGTAGCCGGACTGCTTGTGTCCGCCGTGCGGCATCTCGCTGATGATCGGGATGTGGTCGTTGACCCAGACGCAGCCCGCCTTGATCTCGCGGGTGGCGCGGTTCGCGCGGTACACGTCGCGGCTCCAGGCGGAGGCGGCCAGGCCGTACGGCGTGTCGTTGGCGAGCCGGATGCCCTCGTCGTCGCCGTCGAAGGGCAGTACGGCGAGAACGGGGCCGAAGATCTCGGACTGGACGATCTCGCTGTCCTGCGGGGCGTCGGCGATCAGGGTCGGGCGGTAGTAGGCGCCGTTCTTCAGCTCGCCCTGCGGGGCCTCGCCGCCGGTGACCACGCGGGCGTAGCCGCGGGCGCGGTCCACGAAGCCGGCGACGCGGTCGCGCTGGGCGTGCGAGATCAGCGGGCCGAGGTCGGTGCCGGGGGCGAACGGGTCGCCGAGGCGGACGCTCTCCATCAGGGCGGCGGTGCGCTCCACGAACGCGTCGTAGAGGGGGCGCTGCACATACGCGCGGGTGGCGGCCGTGCAGTCCTGGCCGGTGTTGATGAGGGCGCCGGCGACCGCGCCGTGGACGGCGGCCTCCAGGTCGGCGTCGTCGAAGACGACGAACGGGGCCTTGCCGCCGAGTTCCAGGTGCAGGCGCTTGACGGTGGCGGTGGCGACCTCGGCGACCCGCTTGCCGACGGCGGTGGAGCCGGTGAAGGACGTCATCGCCACGTCCGGGTGGCCGACCAGGTGCTCGCCGGCCTCCCGGCCGGTGCCGGTGACGATGTTGATCACCCCGTCCGGGATGCCCGCCTCGGTGGCGGCCCGCGCGAACATCAGCGAGGTCAGCGGGGTCAGCTCGGCCGGCTTCAGCACGATGGTGTTGCCCGCCGCGATCGCCGGGAGGATCTTCCAGGCGGCCATCTGGAGCGGGTAGTTCCAGGGCGCGATGGAGCCGACGACGCCGATCGGCTCCCGGCGGACGTAGGAGGTGTGGTCGCCGGAGTACTCGCCCGCGGACTGACCCTGGAGGTGCCGGGCGGCGCCCGCGAAGAACGCGGTGTTGTCGACCGTGCCCGGTACGTCGAACTCGCGGGTCAGCTTGAGCGGCTTGCCGCACTGGAGGGACTCGGCGCGGGCGAGGTCCTCGGCCTGCTCGGCGAGCACGGCGGCGAAGCGGTGCAGGGCGTCCGAGCGCTCGCCGGCGGTGGCGCCCGCCCAGCCGGGGAACGCCTCGCGCGCGGCGGCGACCGCGGCGTCGACGTCCTCGGGGCCGGCCAGGTCGTAGGTGAGGACGTCCTCGCCGGTGGCCGGGTCGATCACGGTGTGGGTGCGGCCGGACGTGCCCTTGGCCGGGCGGCCGGCGATGTACTGCGCGCCGTCCGCGAAGCGGTCCTGCGCGGGGAATCGTTCCGGCGTGGCGGTGGCCGGGTTGTGCATGTCGCTCTCCTCCGCCGTCGCCCCGCGTCCTGAGGGGGCGGGTGGCGTAGCTCCAGCTCGATTTGAGTGCCGATCCTGACAGAGCAGGTGGACGCCAACAAGTGATTCCGTTGTTGCCTTTTGGTTACGCGACGGAATCTGTCGACCAGGTGTCGAGTCGCCACGGAAAAGGCGGGACGGAGTGTCAGTGGTGCGTGCCACACTCGCGTGCATGGGGAAGATCGACTCTCAGGATGCCCTGATCAGGGAGGTCCGCGCGGGGGCGCACGTGAAGTATCTGTACTTCTGGGGCCACCGGCCGCGGCCCGACGGCCGGGTGGGCGCGAGCTGCCTGAGCCAGTGGTGGCCGTCGCCGTTCACCGTCGACGGCGTGACGTACGCGACCGCGGAGCACTGGATGATGGCGGCCAAGGCCCGGCTGTTCCAGGACGCGGAGGCGGAGCGGCGGGTGCTGGCCGCGGGGCACCCGGCCGAGGCGAAGAAGGCCGGGCGGCTGGTGCGGGGCTTCGACGAGGAGACATGGGCCCGGGAGCGGTTCGGGATCGTGGTGGCGGGCAGCGAGCGCAAGTTCGCCGCGCACCCCGAGCTGCGGGAGTTCCTGCTGCGCACGGGCGAGAGGGTGCTGGTGGAGGCGAGTCCGGTGGACCGCGTGTGGGGGATCGGCCTGGCCGCCGATGACGAGGCCGCCGCCGATCCGGAGCGGTGGCGGGGACCGAACCTGCTGGGATTCGCGCTGATGGAGGCGCGGGAGCGAGTGGCGACGGGGTAGCGGCGGGGACGGCGGGCCGGGCCGGTCTGGGGAGTGACGGGGCGGCGGGCCGGGCTGGTCCGGGTAGTGACGGGTCCGGGTAGTGACGGGGCGGCGGCTGGGAGCGGGGTAGCGGTGCGGGCGCCGGGCCGTGCTGGGTAGCGGTGCGGGCGCCGGGCCGGGTGGCAGCGCGGGCGACCGCTGGGAGCGGGGGTGGTTGCGCCCGGCGCCGGTTCGGCTCGGGTGCGTGGGTTCGCGCGAGGTGCTGCCCGGTGGCGGGCCGGGCGCTCGGGCTCGGCGTAGTTCGCCGGTCGGGATGCGGGGGCTCGCTCGGGTCCCGAGGGGGCTGGCGCTGGGGCGCGGCCGGGTGCGCCGGAGTGGGGGCCGGGCGCTCGGGGGGCCGCGCGGTGCGCGGGGGTGGGGCCCGCCGTTCGGGTCGGCGCGGTGTGTCGGTGGCCGTGGCGCGGGGGCGGGGCGGGGCCTGCCCCCGCGGTGGGTCGGCGCCGTGGGGTCAGAACGTGCCGGCGGTGCCCATGATCCCCGCGAACAGGATGAGGCCCAGCACCGGCAGCACCACCGTGGCGACGATGCCGCAGACCAGGCCGCCGGTGGCCGCGCCCTTGTTGGTGGCCTCGCCCCGGTTCGCCTTCCCGCGTCCGATGGCGCCGAAGACGATGGCGAGGATGCCCAGGATGATCCCGAAGAACCACAGGAACACGGTCAGGCTGCAGACGACGCCGATGATGCCGAGCACCAGGCCCGCGGTGCCCAGGCCGTTGCTCGGCTGCATGCCCACGCCCATGCCGTAGCCGGGGGCGGACGGGTAGCCCACGGGCGGCGCGGCCGGGTAGCCGAGGCCCGGCTGCTGCGCGTAACCGGCACCCGGCTGCTGCGGTACGGCCGCTCCCGGCTGCTGCGGGTAACCGTAGCCCGGGGCGGGCTGCGGGGCTCCGTAGCCCGGCGCGGGCGGCGGCTGGGACGGCGGCCCGAATCCTCCGGACGCGGGCTGGGTGTCGGACATGATGTGGTCTCCCCTCCGTTTGAACAGTCAAGGCATCGTAATGGCCTTGATCGAACAGCGGTCGGGATGTCCCGGGGCGGCCCCGCGCCTGGTCGCGGGCGCCGGCCGAGGCGGGAGCCGGCCCGGCCCCCGTCCCGGTGTCCGTCTCAGCGGGGCAGAACGGCGGCGGCGGTCGTTCGCAGCGAATCGTCGTACGGGTAGTAGGGGTCCGACTCGTCGTCGTTCACGGCGACCACGATCGTGATGACCAGGAAGACGATCACGGCGATGCCGAGCACGATCCCGATGATGCCCATGACGAAACCGGCCTGGGCCTGGCCGTGGTTGTCCGCCTCGCCCCGCTCCGCCCTGCGCCGCCCCTTGATGCCGAAGACCACGGCGAGGATGCCGAGGATCAGCGAGACCACGCCGTACATGCAGAACAGGCAGCAGGCCAGGATGCCGAGCACCAGGGCGGCGGTGCCCATGCCGTTCTGCGGGGCCATGGCCACGCCGGGCCAGCCGTAGGCCGGGTAGCCGCCCGGGCCGGGGTAGCCGGGCTGCCCCGGGTAACCGGGCTGGCCGGGATAACCGGGCTGGCCCGGGTGCCCGGAGGGACCGGGCTGACCGGGGTAGCCGTAGCCGCCGCCGGGGCCCGTGGGCGCTATGGGCGGCGGGGGTACGGCGGACTCGCCGGCCGGGGCGCCGGGCGGCGTGCCCGCCGGGCCGCCGGGCGGCGGGTACTCGGGGAACGGCACCGCGGCCATGGTGGCCTGGTCGTGCACGGACGGCGGTGTCACGGGCGGCCGGTCCTGCGGCGGATACGCGTCCTGCGGCGAGGGGGCCTGCGGTCCCCGCGGGTCCTTCTGTCCGGCGGAACCGCTCTCGGGCGGCGCCCACGGGTTGTCGCCGGCCCCGGCGTTCCCGTCCGCCCCTGTGCCGTCCGTCATGTCGTCGTGTCCCCCTCGGTCGAACGTCCCGCCATGCTAAGGCCTGGCCCCCGCCCACCCGACGGCCGGGCGGCCCCGCCGACGGCGGCCCGGCGACCCGGCCGCTCGGCAGCACGGCACCCCGGCAGCCCAGCGGGCCAGCGGCCCTGCGGCCCTGCGGCTTCCGCGACGACGGAGAGGCGACGGCGGCCTCGCGGCTTCGCCGGGGGGCGGCCGGGCGGCTCCGCCGACGGTGACCTCGCGGCTCCGGCGGCGGAGGCCGGGGCGGCTTCGCCGGGGGTGGTCGGCCGGCCGGGGCGGCTCCGCCGGGGGTGGTCCCGGGCGGCGGTCCGGCCGCCCCCGCACGCCTCCCCCGCCCCGCCTTCGGCGGCCGGAGGGGGGCCTACGATGGCCGTGCTCATCGATCAGCCGATCACCCGCACCGCCGCCCCGCCGCGGCCGGTGCCCTGCCGGGGAGGGAATCCCGTGACCGTCCAGCCCGCATCCCGCGACCCGCACGCCTTCATCGCGGGGCTGCCCAAGGCCGAACTGCACGTGCACCACGTCGGCTCGGCCTCCCCCCGGATCGTCTCCGAGCTGGCCGCCCGGCACCCCGACTCCAAGGTCCCCACCGACCCCGAGGCGCTCGCCGACTACTTCACGTTCACGGACTTCGCCCACTTCATCCAGGTGTACCTGTCCGTGGTGGACCTCATCCGCACCCCGGAGGACGTACGGCTGCTGACGTACGAGATCGCCCGGGACATGGCCCGCCAGCAGGTCCGCTACGCCGAGCTGACCCTCACCCCGTTCTCCTCCACCCGCCGCGGCATCGACGCGCGGGCCTTCATGGACGCGATCGAGGACGCCCGCAAGGCCGCCGAGGCCGAGTTCGGGACCGTGCTGCGCTGGTGCTTCGACATCCCCGGCGAGGCCGGTCTGGAGTCGGCCGAGGAGACCGCCCGGCTCGCCACCGACGACCGGCTGCGGCCCGAGGGCCTGGTCTCCTTCGGGCTCGGCGGTCCCGAGATCGGGGTGCCGCGGCCCCAGTTCAAGCCGTACTTCGACCGGGCGATCGCCGCCGGGCTGCACTCGGTGCCGCACGCCGGGGAGACCACCGGCCCCGAGACGGTGTGGGACGCGCTGACCGAGCTGCGCGCCGAGCGCATCGGCCACGGCACCAGCTCCGCGCGGGACCCCCGGCTGCTCGCGCACCTGGCCGAGCACCGGATCGCGCTGGAGGTGTGCCCGACCTCCAACATCGCCACCCGCGCCGTCCGCACCCTGGACGAGCATCCGCTGCGGACGTTCGTCGAGGCGGGCGTCCTCGTCACGATCAACTCCGACGACCCGCCGATGTTCGGCACGGACCTGAACAGCGAGTACGCCGTCGCCGCCCGCCTCCTCGGCCTGGACGAGCGGGGGATCGCCGAGCTGGCGAAGAACGCGGTGCGCGCCTCCTTCCTGGACGAGGCGGGCAAGACGCGTATCGCCGACGAGATCGACGCGTACACGCAGCGGTGGCTCGCGTCCTGAGCCGGGACGACCGGGGCACATGGGGTCCGGGCGGCCGGGACACAATGGGGGCCATGCAGACCGTGACCGCCGTGGCGCACCGCGGCGACCCCTACCGCCTCCGTGAGAACACGATCGTCTCCCTCCGCTCCGCGCTCGACCGGGGCGCGGACGCGGTGGAGATCGACGTACGGCTGACCCGCGACGGCGTTCCCGTGCTGCTGCACGACGACTCGCTGAAGCGACTGTGGGGGCACGACCGGCCGCTGCGCTCGCTGTCCGCCGAGGAGGTGCGCGGCCTGACGGGCGGCGGGGTGCCCACGCTCGCGGACGCGCTCGCCGCGACCGCGGACAGCCGGGTGATGGTCGACCTGCCGGGCGTCCGGGACGTGCGGACGGTGCGGCCGATCATGGACGTGATCCGCGCCTGCGGGGCCGAGGACCGCGTGTACTACTGCGCGGGCGCCGAGGCGATGCTCGCGGTGCGCGCGGCCGATCCGGCCGCCGAGATCGCCCTGACCTGGACCTCGCTCGCACCGCCGCGGGCCGCGCTGCTGGCGGCGGTGCGGCCCCGCTGGCTGAACTACCGGTTCGGTCTGGTCGACCGGGAACTCACGGCCCGCGTCCACCGCGACGGACTGCTGGTGTCGGTGTGGACGCCGGACACCGCCCGCTCCCAGCGCCGCCTGCTGCGGGCGGGCGTCGACTCGATCACCACCAATCGCGTCGATCTGCTCCACGCGCTGCGCGAGCGCTGAGCGGCGCCGGTCCGGCGGGCGCCGCACGCGCGGGCGTGACGGCCGCCGTATGTACGCCTGGGCCGCCTCGCCCGGCCCCACGGCCGTCGGGCCGGCTTGACCAGCCGCACGGCTGTCAGGCGGCTTGACCAGTCCCACGGCTGTCAGGCCGGCTTGACCAGCCGTACGTCCGCCACCCCGAGCAGTCCCAGCAGCGGCACCTCGGCCGTGTGCTGGGCGGGGTCCACGACGAGGCCCGACTCCCGGACCAGGCCGAGGAGGAGTTCGGCGAGCGGGATGACCATGTGCCGGCCCCAGCAGCGTTCGGAGGAGTGGCCGAAGGGCAGGTAGCCGGGGGCGGTGTCGGGGTCGAGCGTGTCCCAGCGCTCGGGGCGGAAGGCGTCGGGTTCCTCCCACAGGGCCGGGTCGCGGTGGGAGAGCAGCGGCAGTACCAGTACGTCGTCGTCCGCGCCGATCCTGGCGTCCACGGCCGGGTACTCCGGGGAGGCGTTGCGCAGGATGTTCCACGACGGCGGCAGCAGGCGCAGGGACTCGTGGATGATGTGGCGGTTGGGCGTGCCGTCGGCGAAGGGCGCGCCGAGCCACAGGGCGTTGGCCACCAGGGTGGAGATGGTGAAGCACACCGGGGCGGCGGCCCTGCGGTACATGCCCATGGCGTACCGGCGCTCCTGGTAGCCGACCGCGCCCGCGGCCCGTTCCCCGAGCGCGGTGAGCCGGCCGCCGCCGGGGCGGGGCCAGCCGGGCAGGGCGGCGCCGACGCCGATCACCGACCAGGTGAGCAGGGTCGTCAGTTCGAGGTTGCGGCTCATCAGCATCCGCAGCCGGTACGGGTCCTGGCCGAGGATCAGGTCGCGCAGGAAGAGGTGCCCGGTCAGCGGCCAGGGGCCGGACAGGTCCACGTCCTTCGGCCGGGGCCGGGCGAGGGCGTCGCGGACGTCGCCGCCGATGGTCCGGGTCACCGCCGAGGCCTCGGTGCGCGAGATGGACCGGCCGTGCAGCGGCTTGAAGGTGGGCCGTTCGGTCTCCGTGGCGCGCCGGGCGGCCAGGATCCGGTCGGCGGCCTCGGGTCCGGCGACCCCGATGGTGTCGGGTTCGAGCCGGAACACGTCCTGGCCGAGGTGGTCCCTCAGCAGGGCGGCCAGCCGCGGGGCGAACACGGTGGTGCGCGTGCGCGGCACGGACGACAGGGTCATACGGGTCTCCGGGGGCGGTGGGAGCCGGCGCGGGACTGGCCGTGGCGGGCCGTGGAAGGGCCGTCGCGGGACGGGCGGACGGGCGGACGGACGGCCGCCGGTCGCCGGTCGCCGGTGGACGACCCCCGCCGGGCGGCGGACCGCGGTCCTTCGGCACGTGCGCACAGGACACGCGCCGGACGACGATGTCCTTCCGGCCGCTCGGCGGGGGCGGGTGCGCCGGATCAGTACCAGATGTACCAGGCGCTGGCCTTCAGGCTCTTGCGAGCGGTGACCTTGTTGCGGACGGCGAAGAGAAGCTTCATCGCGGCACCTCCTTCCGGGGGCGGTCTGTGGGACACGTGTCCTTCCGGGGACGACCCGTGAAGATCACGTGCGGTGGCTCGTTGAGCCTTGCCCACGCCGCTGAACGGTTAATCAACGCCCTGGTCAGACCGGCGCCGCCGACCCCCTGATCGCGTCGGCCGCCCTCAAGTGGCCGCTGCCGCCGTGGCATTGGGCGCGGTCAGCGCCTCCAGCCGCTTGATCCGGCGCCGTACGACGTAGAGGGGAACGATGCCGAACACCCCGAAGGACATGTCGATCACCGACCACCAGAAGGGGATGCCGCGGACCGGCCCGCAGATCAGGGCGAGCGGCACGATGCCCACGCAGGCGATCATGCCGAACTCCACGACCCAGATGTTGCGCACCGGGTCCCGGTACGGGCCGTAGAAGGCGACGGCGATGACCAGGTGGGCGAAGGCCAGCCAGTCGGTGCCGTACAGCAGGAACGGGTAGTCGGCGTCGGCGGTGTCGAGCCCGTGCCGTACCCGCTCGATCCAGTCCGTCAGCGCGGGCAGGTGCTCGGGCACGGACAGCGACTTCAACAGGCTCTCGGTCCAGTGCAGTTCGTGGACCAGCGGGAAGGCGGTGGCGCCGCTGAGCACCAGGCAGACGACGAAGAGAACCAGCCAGGCGCGGATGCCCTTGAGCAGGGCGGCTCTGTCGCTCATGGCAGGAGCGTACGCCAGACTTGAACGTGTTCAAAAGTGGGGGGCGTGGATCGCGGGAGACGAGCGCACGGCTCGTGTTCAGGGCTGGGCGGACAGGCCCCGGCAGCGGTCGGCGGCGGAGGGACCGGGGTGACCGGGGTGACCGGCGTGTCCGTGGTGGTCCCGGCCGCCGGTCCGGTCCGGGCCGAGCGCGTCACGCAGTTCGCCGCGCCGCCGGATGCCCAACTTCTTGTAGGCGCTGGTGAGATGGGTCTCCACGGTCCGGCGGGCCAGATGCAGCGAGTCCGCGATCTCGGTGTTCGTACGGCCGTCGGCGGCCAGCTCGGCGATGCGCCGCTCGCTGCCGGTGAGGGCGGCCGAGCCGGTGCGTGCGGTGCCGGGACTGCGGGCGCCGACCGCGCGCAGCGCCTCCTCCGCCGAGACGCGCAGCCGTACGGCGCCCAGGCGTTCGGCGCGCTCCGCGGCCTCCCGCAGGAACTCCCTGGCCCGGGTGCGCTGCCCGGCGGCGGACAGCTGCCGGCCCTGGCCGAGCAGCGCGGCCACCAGCTCCGGTTCCGCGCCGGACGGCGCGTCCCGCAGCAACCGTACGGATTCACCGGCCAGTTCGAGGCCGTGCCGGCCGCCCGTGGCGGCGGCCAGCACCCGCAGGGCGCGGCCCACCGTGCGCGGGGTGTCCCACACCCGGGCCAGCCGCAGTTCCTCCTCGGCCAGGGCCAGCGCCTCGCGCGGCCCGCCCAGCGCGAGGCGGCACTCGGCGGCGGCCGTACGCCACGGCGTGACGACCGGGCTGACCACCTCGCGGGCGGCCTGGCGGCGGCCGCACTCCAGGAAGTCGTGCAACGCGCCCGCGTGATCGCCCTCGGCGGCGCGCTGCGCGCCCCGCGCGTACAGGAACCGGTTCAGCTCGAAGGAGTCGGGCGCCGCCCCGAGGTCGAAGGCGTCCGCGAGCCGCCGCGCCTCGGCCGTGCGGCCCTGCTCCACGAGCGCGAGCAGGATGTGGGCGTGGGTGTTGCCCGGCCCGGCGGCGAAGACGACCGGCGGCTCGGCCGGCAGCAGCCCGTACCGGCCGCGGGCCGCCTCGATGTCGGCCCGGGTGTTGAGCAGCGCCTGGTGCATGGGGTGCAGCAGGCCGGGCCGCTGTCCGGCCAGGCCGCGGTCCACCAGCCGGTCCGCCTCGTCGAGTTCGTCGGCCCACTGCGCCACCGCGGCGGCGGTGCCCAGCAGGAACGGCTCGGTCAGCGCGTCGGCCGGTTCGGCGAGCAGTTCGCGCACCTGCCGCATGGCGTCCCGCGCCGAGACGAGTCCGGCGGTGGCCGCGTGCCGGACGAGCAGCGCTCGGGCGGCCGGTCCGGACGGCTCGGGCGAGCGGGCGGCGGCGGCGCGCAGCAGACCGTAGACATCGCGCCGCAGGGCCGAGTCCCAGTCGGAGAGCAGCGCGGAGGCGATGCGCAGCGCGCCGACCAGTTCGGGGCGGTCGGCGAGCTGCCCGTCCACCACACCCAGCACCTCCACGGCCGCGCGGGCCCTGCCGTCGCCGGCGAGCGCGGTGCCCAGGGCGACGGCCGCGCGCACCCGGTCCTGCGGCGTGCCGGGCTGCCGCAGCGCCTCGGTGAGCCGGGGGATCCCGGCGGCGGAGTCCCGGCAGGCGCACTCCAGCGAGCCGAGTTCGGTCAGCAGCCGCTGGCGGCGCCCACCGGGGAGGGGTTCGTCCAGGGCCCTGCGCAGAAACGCCATGGCGTCCTGGGGGCGCTCCGCGCGCAGGGCGCGGTCCGCGGCCGCCTGGAGCACCTCCGCCGCCCAGGCGGCGCCCACCGGGCCGGCCGACAGGAGCTGCCCGGCCACCGCGTCGGTGGGGGCGCCGTGGTGCAGCATCGCCTCGGCGACCGCCCGGTGCGCGGCGCGCCGCCGGGCCGCGGGCACGCCGGTGAGCACTGCGTCGCGCAGCAGCGGGTGGGCGTAGCGGGGGCGGCCCTCGGCGTCCTTGCGCAGCAGGCCGAGGCCGGTCATGGCGGTGAGCCAGCCCGCCACCCGGGCGGGGTCGGCCCCGGCGAGTCCGGCGAGCAGGGCTGCGGGCGCCGCGCCGTCGCCTCCGGCGGTGCGGCGCGCGGCCGGACCCCGGCCGTGACGGTCCCGACCCGCGGGGGTGCGCGTCGGGGCGGTACGGGTCGGGGTGGTGGGGTCCGAGGTGGTGGGGTCCGGGGTGGTGCGGTCCGAGGTGGTGCGGGTGGGCGGCTCGGGGCGTCGGTGGGCGTGGGGCGGGGGTGCGGTCTCGGGGGCGCAGGACGGAAGTGCGGACTCGGAGGTGCCGTGCGGGGGTGCGGTCTCGGGGGCGCTGTCCGGAAGTCCGGACGCGGGAGCCTGGTCCGGCAGCGGCGGCACTTCGCCGTACGGTCCCGGCAGCGCGTCGCCGTACGGGCCGAGGACGTCGCCGTACGGGCCGGGCGCCTCGCCGTAGGGGCCTGATACATCGCCGTACGGATCGGGCAGGCCGCCGTAGGGGCCGGGCGTCTCGTCGTACGGCCCCGGGGCCTCGCCGTACCGTCCGGCGTCGAACGCGTGGTCGGGCGGCCGGCGTCGGCCGCGGTCCTCGGTCGTGAGCGTGCCGTACGGGTGCGGCGCCGGCCCTAAAGCCGCGGCCGGGCTGCCCTGCAGCGGCTCCCCGCGGTCCCATCCCTCGTCCAGGACGGCGAGCGAGCGGGCCACCTCCGCCGTGCCGGGGCCCGCGCTGTCCAGCCACCACGACACGGCCGCCGGATAGGCGCCCGGGTACAGCGCGGCCGTCGACTCGGGCACGGCCAGGTGCCCGTCCGGCGCGGCGAGGTCGTCCAGGAGGGCGCGCAGCAGCAGCGGGCTGCCCCCGCCGGCCCGTACGCAGTCCTCGGTCCAGGACGGCGACGCGGCCGGGAAGCGGGCGCGCACCAGTGCGGCCGCCGAGTCGCCGGTGAGCGGGGCCAGGGTGCGGGTGTGCACGAGGGCGGGCGACAGGGTGTGCGTGAAGCCGGGGCGGGGCGCGTCCACGTCGTACTGGCTGCGTTCGGTGACGGCCAGCAGGATCGGCAGCGACAGCCGGTCCAGGTGCCGGGCGGTCTCCACCAGCCAGCGGTGGGAGGGGCCGTCGGCGAGGTGGACGTCGTCGACGGCCACCAGCAGCGGCCCCTCGGCGGCGTGTCCGTGCAGCGCCCGCCGCAGCACCTCGGCCTGTTCCCGCTCCCCCGCCGCCTGACCGAAGTCGTCCCGCGCGCCGAGCAGTTGCCGGACGGCGGCGAACGGGACCGCGGCGTCGCCCGGTGAGCAGCGGGCGCGCAGCACCCGCATGCCGTGCGCCTCGGCAGCGCGTCCGGCGGCCTCCAGGACGGTGGTGCGGCCGGTGCCGGTCGCCCCGCGCAGCACCACGAGGGCGCCGCTGCCGGCCCGGGCGCGGGCGGCGCGGGCCGCGATCAGCTCGACGGCCTCCCGGTGTTCGCGCGGCTGGTCGAACGGCCCGTCGGACACCGGCCCACATCCCCGTTCATACGCTCGCTCGCACATCTGTCACGCCCCTGTACACGCCCGCTGTCGCGGTGGTTCACTCGGTTGCTCCGCTGCGGTCCGGACGCCGCCGCCGCGCCCGGCCGCGACACCGTCCGTACACGGAGACGTCCCTGGCCACCGCGCGGTGCCGTGACAAGGCCCACTGGTGCCGACCGCGGGGCCGGCGAAGCCGCCCTCGCGGGCAACCTCGTGGTCCTTCGGGCCTCTTCTCGTGGTGCCCCTCGTGGTGTTCCACGATTGTGCGAGCCCCTTCTACCGCAGGAATCTGAGGACGCACGCCCGTCACCGAACCCACACAGGCGACGGACCCGCGGACTTGGGGGAAGACGCTTGCTCAGCTCATCCGGCACCACCCGCCCCGGTACGGCCGGCCCTGCCGACCGGACCCCGGTGGCAGTGCACGCCACGGACCCGATCCTGCGCGAGGGGGTACTCAGCCAACTGCGCCGGTATCCCGAAGTAGACCTCCGGGAGGAGTCGGGTTCCGGGCCGGGCACGGTGGCGCTGCTCGTGGACGACACGCTCGACGAGGCCGCCCTGGCCCGGCTGCGCCGGCTGGTGCGCGGCGAGGGCGCGCGAGCGGTGCTCGTGGTCAGCTCGCTGCGGGAGGCCGGGCTGCTCGATGTCATCGAGTGCGGGGTGGGCGCCATCGTGTGGCGGCACGAGGCCACCGCGCACCGCCTGGTGCAGGCGGTGCTCGCCGCCGCGCGCGGCGACGGCGACCTGCCCGCCGACCTGCTCGGCCGGCTCATCGACCAGGTGGGCACGCTGCACCGCAACGCGGCCGGGGTCGCCGGGGTGCCGGTCTCCGGGCTGACGGCGCGCGAGGTGGACGTGCTGCGGCTGGTCGCCGAGGGGCTGGACACCGGGGAGATCGCGGGCAAGCTGTCGTACTCCGAGCGCACCGTCAAGAACGTCATCCACGGGCTCACCACCCGGCTGCACCTGCGCAACCGTGCGCATGCCGTGGCGTACGCCCTCAAGGAAGGTTACATCTGAGCCGACGGGCAGCACCGGATGGCCTTCAGGGCAGCGCGGTGTGCCCCGCCGCCGTCCCCGGCACGCCTGCGGACCCGGCCGGGGCGGGGGCAGGATCGGTCACGGCCGGATGACCGGCGGACAGAGCACGGCCGGACGGACGGCGGCACAGAGCACGGCAGGGCGGGAGCGCGACGGTGATCCACGAGGTGGACGAGGTCCTCAAGTCCCTGCTGGAGGGCGGGGCGTTGGCCGGTTCCGGCATCGACGTCGCCTTCGACGCCCCGACCCGCGACTGGGCCGCCCGGCGCAACGCGCCGACGATCAACGCCTACCTCTACGACATCCGGGAGGACGTGGCCCGCCGCCAGCGCGGCCAGCTGCCCGTGATGGACGAACGGGACGTGGTCGTGAAACGGCGCCGTCCGCCGCGCTGGTTCCGGCTGTCGTACCTGGTGACGGCGTGGACCCGGCAGCCGCAGGACGAACACCGGCTCCTGTCGGCGGTGTTGGCCACCCTGCTGCCGCGCGAACTGCTCGCCCCCTCGGAACTCCCGGGCGCCCTGGGCGCCTTGGGCATGGCCGTGCCGCTGTCGGTGGCCGGCAGCCAGACGGAGTCCCGGTCGCTGGCCGAGATCTGGTCCGCGCTCGGCGGCGAACTCAAGCCGTCCCTGGACCTGGTGACCACCGTGCCCTTCCCCGCCTACCCCGACTACGACGCCGGCCCGCCCGTCACCGAGGGCGCGGTGGTCCGCGTCCGCCGCCTCGACGGCGACGCCGACGCGGCCGAGCCGGAGGAGCGCGCCCACCGGCCCCCGCAGGTGGCGGCGGTGCGCGAAGCCCGCTCGGCGGCCCGCCGGTCCCGCGGCGCGGACGGAACGGGCATCGCGCCGTGACCGCACCGACCACCCCCGCGCACCGCACCGCCCCCGGTGTCCCGGCGCCCGAACCCGGCGACGCCGACGCGCTGCTCACCCGCCTCGCCGAGCTGCGCGGGCGGGTCGCCGGGCTGGTCGAGGAGCGCTCGGCGGGCGATCCCACGGCCGGCGATCCGCTGCGCGGCCTGTATCTGTCGGAGGACGCGGTACGCCGGCTGCTGCGCCCGGCGGAGCCCGCGCCCGGCGCGGCGCCCGATGACCTGACCGCCGCCCCCGCGCCCGCGCAGGACCCGGTGGCCAGACTGTGCGCGCGGCTCGGTCTGACCGAGCTGGACGCCGCGCTCCTCGTCATCGCCCTCGCCCCCGACCTCGACCGCGCCTTCGAGCAGTTGTACGGCTATCTGAACGACGACGTGAGCCGGCGGCGGGCCACCGTGGCCCTCGCCCTGGACCTGTGCGGCATCCCCGTCCACTCGGCGACCGCCCGGGCCCGGCTGCACCCCACGGCCCCGCTGGTCTCGCTCGGGCTGCTCATCGTGGAGGAGCCCGAACGTCCCCTGCTGAGCCGGTCGTTGCGCGTACCGGACCGGGTCGTGGCGCATCTGCTCGGCGACGACACCCCCGATCCCGCGCTCGCCGCGCATCTGCGCCCGCTGCCGGAACCGCCTCAGACGGACGGCTCCGACGACGAGTTCGCCCGCTTCACCGATCTGCTGGCCGCCCGGCTCACCGCCGCTCCCCCGCTCACCGCCTATCTGCGCGAGAGCCGCGAGGGCGACGGACTCTCCTGCGCCGCCTCCGCCCTGCGCACCGCCGGGCTCCCGGCCCTGCACTTCGCCGGACCCGAGGACCGGGTGCCCGACCTGCTGCGCGAGGCCCGGCTGAGCGGCGCCGCGATCGTCCTCGCCACGCTGCCCGAGGAACCGGGCTCCCTGGTACGGGAGTTGGCGGCCTCCGGCGTGCCCGTGCTGATCACCGGCACCCGGCCGTACGACCCCCAGTGGTGCGACCACGGGGCCGGCGACCCGCTGGTGCTGGAGGCGCCCCGGCGCGGCACGGGCGCGGTGCTCGCCTGGGCGGCCGTCCTCGGGGCGGAGCCCGGCTTCGACCTGGCCGCCACCGTCGCGCCGTACCACCTGCCCGACGAGCGGGTCACCCGGGCCGCCCGCGCCGCGCGGGACCTCGCCGCCTTCGAGGGCGCCGAGCTGACCGCGGCGCATCTGCGCGCCGCCGCCCGCCGGCAGTCCGCCTCCGGCCTGGAGCAGCACGCCCGCCGGATCCGCCCCGCCGTCGACTGGACCGACCTGGTCCTGCCCGAACGGCCCCTGACCCAGCTGCGGGAACTCGCGCTGCGCGCCCGCCACCGCGACCGCGTCCTCGGCGACTGGCGGCTCAGCGCGGGCGGCGGCCGGGGCCGGGGCGTGCTCGGTCTGTTCGCCGGCGAGTCCGGCACCGGCAAGACGCTCTCGGCGGAGGTCGTCGCCGCCGAACTCGGCCTGGACCTCTACGTCGTCCAGTTGTCCTCGGTGGTCGACAAATACGTCGGCGAGACCGAGAAGAACCTGGAGCGGATCTTCACCGAGGCCGACCGCACCGACGCCGTGCTGCTCTTCGACGAGGCCGACGCCGTGTTCGGCAAGCGCTCGGAGGTGAAGGACTCGCACGACCGGTACGCCAACATGGAGAGCGCCTATCTGCTCCAGCGGCTGGAGTCCTTCGACGGCATCGCCCTGCTCACCACGAACCTGCGCGCCAACATCGACGAGGCGTTCACCCGGCGGCTCGACCTGGTCGTCGACTTCCCGTTCCCCGACGCCGGGCAGCGGCTGGCCCTGTGGCGGCACAGCCTGTCCCACGTGCCGTGCGGGGACGGCATCGAACTCGGCGCGCTGTCCGCCGACTTCGAGCTGGCCGGCGGTTCCATCCGCAGCGCCGTGGTGACCGCCGCGTACCTCGCCGCCGGCCGCGGCGGCACGGTCACCGCGGCCGATCTGCTGGAGGGCGCCCGCCGCGAGTACCGCAAGGCGGGGCGGCTGCTGCCGGGGGACGGCTCCTGGTAGCCGCGGGGCCGGTCACCGGCCCCGCTGCCGCCGCGTGGTCGGTGCCGCCGCGCGGTCAGTCCTGGACCCGCCACTTCTGGTTGGGGGTTCCGGCGCACGTCCACAGCTGGAGCTTGGTCCCGTTGCCGGTGCCGTTGTCCACCGCGTCCACGCACTTGTTCGCCTGCGGGTTCACCAGGTCGCCCTGGGTGCTCAGCACGAACGTCTGCGCCGGGTTGCCGCTGCACCGGGCGAGCTGGATCGCCGCCCCGTCGTCCTTGGACCCCCACGCCACGTCCATGCACATACCGAGCGAGCGCACCGTGCCGTCGCCCAGGAACTGCCACTTCTGGTTGGGGGTGCGCTTGCAGTCCCGGATCTGGAGCCGGGTGCCGTCGCGGCCCACGCCGTCCTCACCGCCGGTGACGTCGACGCAGCGGTTCGATCCCTGTCCGATGATCAACTGGCCTGCGGCCTCAGCGGGTTTGGGCTTCGGCTTGGCGGGGGAGCCACCGCCGCCCGAACCACCGGACGTGCCCGAACCACCGGACCCGCCGGACCCGCCGGAGGAACCGGAGGTGTGCGGCGGCGGGGCCCCGGTGTCTCCCCCACCGCTCGGCTTCTCCGACTCCCCGCCCCCGGCCGGTGCCGGAGTGGGCTCCTTGGGCTGCTCCGGAGGCGCGGAGACCAGCGGCCGGCTCGGCTCCGCGGAGGGCGCGAGCGTACTGCCGGCGGCGGCCACCCGCTCGGTGGCGCCGCTGGAGACGTTGGGCTTGTAGGCGATCCACAGCATCGTGAAGGTGATGCCGAGGGCGAGGAAGACTCCGAAGAAGGTGGCGAGCCAGCGGGGCAGGAAGCCGCGCTGGAGGTAAGTCCCCTCCACGGGCAGCGGATTTGCGCCCGACCGCTGCACGGACAGCGTGTAGGGGCGCTGCTCCTTCGACCCGAACCAGATGATCTTCCGCGGCTTGAGGGTGGCCTTCACGAAGGCGGCCCGGCCCGGCTCGATCTGCACATTGCTCGGGTGGAGGTCGTACGACAACTGATCACCGTTGTCGCTGCCACTCACCGACGCGGTCACCTTGGTGTTCCCCAAGTTGTCCACGGCGAGACGGGGCCGACCCCGGAAACGGCCCTTCACCGTCGGCGGCACCAGCTCCGCCCGCACCTCCGTGAAGGGGGTGATCGTCAGGTTCCCCTCCGGAACCGTCACCGCCTCCGGATGCTCCGTCGGCGTGATCCGCACCGCATACGGATTCGGACCGGCCGTGGCGTCCGGAGTGCGGGGTGGCGCGAACGTCAGCTCGACCGTCCCCGTCGTGCCCGGGTACAACCGCAGCGTCTGCGGCTCCACCGTCGTCCACGGCGCGATGTCACCCACCGGCTCAAAACGGTACTCGTCCACCACGTCACCGGTGTTGCGCAACCGCAGCCGCACACGCGTACTGCCACCGGGGTCCACGGTCGCCGACGCCGGCTCCAGAGAGGTCCACAGGCCGGACATGTCACTCACCCGCCGGGGACGTCTGGGGAATGATCAGCCACTCCTGGTCGTCGGTGTTGGAGCAGTCGAAGATCGTGAGCGGGGTGTCGTTGCCGCCCGTGCTGTAGCCCGACACGTCCAGGCACTTGTTGTCGCTGGCGAAGTTGCGGATCCAGTAGGCGCCGCTCGGCTGCTTCTCGGCCCACCACAGCTGGTTGTCGGCGGTGGTGCCGTCGCAGGTGTACTCGGCGATCGGTGAGCGCAGGGGCGCCGCACCGTAATTGGCGAGGTCCATGCAGAACCGGTCCTTGACGTTGCGGATCAGGAAGAGGGGCGCACCGCCGGGACCGCCCTTCGGGTCCGTCACCTCCAGGTCCCACAGCTGGTTGTCGTGCGAGGTGCCGTCACACGTGTACTCGCGCACGGGCCCGGCCTTGGTGCCCTTGTCGTAGCCCGGGATGTCCGCGCACTTCTTGGTCGTGGTGTTGCGCAGCACGACGTTCGAGGCGGGCACGACCGGTTTGGGCTTCTCCTTCTTTGGTGCGCCGCCCGAGCCGCCGCTGCCGCCGCTGCCGCCGTCACCGCCGGAGCCGCCGTCGCCCTTGCCGTCGCCGTCACCTCCGGCCGGCGCCTCGGGCGAACGCTCCGCTGGGGAAGGGGACGGTGGGGCGGGCAGGACCGGGGAGGCCGAGGGGGACGGCGCGAGTGTGCTGCCGGCCTCGGCGAGCTTCTCGGTGGCGCCGCTGCTGACGTTGGGCTTGTAGGCGATCCACAGCATCGTGAAGGTGATGCCGAGGGCGAGGAAGACTCCGAAGAAGGTGGCGAGCCAGCGGGGCAGGAAGCCGCGCTGGAGGTAAGTCCCCTCAACGGGCAGCGGGTTCGCGCCCGAACGCTGCACGGACAGCGTGTAGGGGCGCTGCTCCTTCGCCCCGAACCAGATGATCTTCCGCGGCTTCAGCGTCGCCTTCACGAACGCCGCCCGGCCCGGCTCGATCTGCACATTGCTCGGATGAAGGTCGTACGACAACTGATCACCGTTGTCGCTGCCACTCACCGACGCGGTCACCTTGGTGTTCCCCAAGTTGTCCACCGCCAGACGAGGACGCCCCCGGAAACGGCCCTTCACCGTCGGCGGCACCAGCTCCGCCCGCACCTCCGTGAACGGGGTGATCGTCAGGTTCCCCTCCGGAACCGTCACCGCCTCCGGATGCTCCGTCGGCGTGATCCGCACCGCATACGGATTCGGACCAGCCGTGGCGTCCGGAGTGCGGGGCGGGGCGAACGTCAGCTCGACCGTCCCCGTCGTGCCCGGGTACAACCGCAGCGTCTGCGGCTCCACCGTCGTCCACGGCGCGATGTCACCCACCGGCTCAAAACGGTACTCGTCCACCACGTCACCGGTGTTGCGCAACCGCAGCCGCACACGCGTACTGCCACCGGGGTCCACGGTCGCCGACGCCGGCTCCAGGGAAGTCCAAAGGCTCACCGGTCGACGCTACGACCGGCCCCCTCGGCGCGTCAGGAGTCCCCGGGGCACGATCGCTGCCCGAAGGGGAGGGAACGGCAACCCTCCCGGGCCCGGCCGGCCGCCATGGGCGCCGACCGGGCCGTACGGGAACACCGCGGATCGCGTGCGGTCCGCGCCGGTTGCTACTGGTCCGTCGCCGGGAGCGGCGGGTAGTCGCCGGCGGTCACCTCGCCGGGCTGGTCCTGGGAGACGATCCTGCCGCCGTGCAGCTGCCGGTACGTGGCGTCGTCCACCGTCCCGGTGACCGGGAGGCCCATCGCCCGCTGGTAGAGCTTGACCCGCTCCTTCAGGGCGTCGTTGACGGGCGCGTGGGCGCGGGGCTTGACGCCCTGGAGGTACTGCATGTTCGACCGGATGAACAGGCTCTGCGTGGTGACCACGTTGTCGGTGATCCGGTCGTACGTGGCCCACAGCAGCACGCTGTTGAACCACACCACGTTGGGGTTGTCCTCGCCGGGCTGGATGTCGGCCGTGTTCTTGCCGAGGTGGGCCATCAGCAGGGCGGTCATGGTGGAGCGGCCCAGGTTGCCCAGCCCGTCCGTCTTGACCATGACGCCGTCGTAGATGCCGTCGACCTGCCGCTGCCAGCACTTCAGGGCCTCGACCGTCGCCGTGTCCATCATGCCCACGGTGTGGTGGTCGGTGAGCCGGCACGGGGAGTCCGCCGGGAAGGTGGCCAACCTGACCTGCGCGAACTGCACGAACAGGTTGGGTCCGTCACCCGGCCGGAAGGGGAGCGGGCCGCGAGGCGCGTCCTTCTTCGCCTCCGCCGGGGCTCCGCCGCCGCCTCCCTTCGCCTCCGAGCCGCCGGAGGCGGTGTCCCCCTCGGCCTGCCCGTCGCCGTCTCCGCCCGCCGGGGGCGCGAGGCCGGCTCCGTCGTCGTCTCCGCCCGTCGCGTCGCCCCCGCCGCCCCGGGACGCCCCGCCGGCGGGCAACGCGCCGACCGAGGGCATGGCGGTCGGCAGCGCGGTGGCCGCGGCCTCCGCCAGTTTCTCGGTGGCCGCGCTGCTCACGTTGGGTTTGTAGGCGATCCAGAACATGACGAAGGCGAGGCTGAGGGCCAGGCCGACACCGAGGAAGGTGGCGAGCCAGCGGGGCAGGAAGCCGCGCTGGAGGTAAGTCCCCTCCACGGGCAGTGGGTTCGCGCCCGACCGCTGCACGGACAGGGTGTACGGCCGCTGCTCCTTCGCGCCGAACCAGATGATCTTCCGCGGCTTGAGGGTGGCCTTCACGAACGCGGCCCGGCCCGGCTCGATCTGCACATTGCTCGGATGAAGGTCGTACGACAACTGGTCACCGTTGTCGCTGCCGCTCACCGAGGCGGTCACCTTGGTGTTCCCCAAGTTGTCGACCGCGAGGCGGGGCCGACCGCGGAAACGGCCCTTCACCGTCGGCGGAACCAGTTCCGCCCGCACTTCCGTGAACGGGGTGATCGTCAGGTTTCCCTCCGGGACCGTCACCGCCTCCGGGTGCTCGGTGGGCGTGATCCGCACCGCGTAGGGGTTCGGACCGGCGGTGGCGTCCGGGGTGCGCGGCGGGGCGAAGGTCAGCTCGACCGTGCCCGTCGTGCCCGGGTACAGCCGCAGCGTCTGCGGCTCCACCGTCGTCCACGGCGCGATGTCACCGACCGGCTCGAAACGGTACTCGTCCACGACGTCACCGGTGTTGCGCAACCGCAGCCGCACACGCGTACTGCTGCCGGGGTCCACGGTCGCGGACGCGGGTTCGAGGGAAGTCCATAGGCTCACGCGACGACGCTACGAACGTGTTCCGCCCTGGTCAGGAGTCTTGCGCGCACAGCCGCTGCCCGATCGGTCACCCCGTCCGGACCCGGCCGGGGGCCTGCCGTCCTCAGCGGGCCGGGGCCCGGCGGGCGCGCACACACGCCCCAGGTCGGCGCACGGCGAACTGCCCTTGTGGGCAACGGGAGTGCCCCCGCCCCGGCACCGCGGGACGTTTCGGCCGACGCGTTCGCGCGCGAGGGTGGACCGGATCCTGACTCGTACCCCGAGGAGCGCGGAGCATGCCTTCCTACCTGTCGCCCGGCGTCTACGTCGAGGAGGTGGCCAGCGGTTCTCGCCCGATCGAGGGAGTGGGTACCTCGGTGGCGGCCTTCGTGGGGCTCGCCCCGGCCGGACCGCTCAACGAGCCGACGCTGGTGACCAACTGGAGCCAGTACGTCGCGTCCTTCGGTGAGTTCACCGACGGGTACTACCTGGCGCACTCGGTCTACGGGTTCTTCCAGAACGGCGGCACCGCCGCCTATGTGGTGCGGGTCGGCGGCACCGCCGAGGGCGCGGCCCTGGACGCGGACGCGTCGAACGGGCGGTCCGCCAAGTCCCCTGCCGCGGTGGGCTCTTCCGCCGCTCCGGCCGCGCTGCCGGCCGCCGAGCCGACCCAGCTCGGCACGTTCGCGGTGACCGCCATCGCCTCCGCGCCCGGCGGCGGCTCGCTGAGCGTGGAGGTCGCCGACCCGGAGGGCGAGGGCCCGGCGGAGCGGTTCCGGCTGATCGTCAAGGACGGCGACAAGGCGGTGGAGACCTTCGACGTCACGGCGAAGAAGGGCGGCCGCAACTACGTCGTCACCCAGGTCAAGGAGCGGTCCAAGCTCATCACCGTGACCGAGACGGCGCCGGCCGCGCAGCTGGCCCGTCCGGACAACCAGACGGTGACCGTGGCCGCCCCGGCACCCGTCCCCGCGGTGCCGGCCGCCGACCCGGCGCGCGACACGCACCCGGGCCCGGCCGAGTACCTGGGCGACAGCGCGGACCGCACCGGCTTCGGCGGCCTGGAGGCCGTCGACGAGGTGTCGATGGTCGCGGTGCCCGACCTGATGGCCGCCTACCAGCGCGGCGCGATCGACCTGGAGGCCGTCAAGGCGGTCCAGCTCGGTCTGATCGCGCACTGCGAGCTGATGGGCGACCGGGTCGCGGTCATCGATCCGCCGCCGGGGCTCAACGCCCGCCAGATCAGGGTCTGGCGGCAGGAGACGGCCGGCTACGACTCCAAGTACGCCGCCCTGTACTACCCGTGGATCAAGTCCTTCGACCCGAGCAGCGGCCAGACCCGGATGATCCCGCCGAGCGGGCACATCGCCGGCATCTGGGCCCGCAACGACGCCGAGCGCGGCGTGCACAAGGCGCCCGCCAACGAGGTCGTGCGCGGCGCGGTCGACCTGGAGACCCAGATCACCCGCGGGGAGCAGGACCTGCTCAACCCGATCGGCGTCAACTGCATCCGCGCCTTCCCCGGCCGCGGCATCCGCGTCTGGGGCGCCCGCACCCTCTCCTCCGACCCGGCCTGGCGCTACCTGAACATCCGCCGGTACTTCAACTACCTGGAGGAGTCGATCCTGATCGGCACCCAGTGGGTGGTGTTCGAGCCCAACGACCACGCGCTGTGGGCCCGGATCCGGCGGAACATCTCGGCGTTCCTGGTCAACGAGTGGCGCAGCGGCGCCCTGTTCGGGCAGCGCCCCGAAGAGGCGTACTACGTCAAGTGCGACGAGGAGACCAACCCGCCGGAGTCCGTGGACGTCGGCCGGGTCGTCTGCGAGATCGGCATCGCGCCGGTCAAGCCGGCCGAGTTCGTGATCTTCCGGCTGGCCCAGTTCTCCAGCGGCAGCGGCGAGTTGGAGGAGTAGGCCGAAGCGCCGCTCCGCCCGTCGCCCTCAACACCCTTAGAAGGACAGCGAACTCATGAGTCTCCAGCCGGGTGACGCCCTCACCTCGCACAATTTCGGCCTCCAGATCGACGGTGTGATGGTCGAGTACCTGGCCGAGGTCAGCGGCCTCAGCATCGAGCAGGACGTCATCACCTACCAGCAGAACACCCCGGGCGGCCAGAACGTGGTCAAGAACCTGCCGGGTGTGAAGAAGAACGGCACCTGCACGGTGGTGCGCGGCATGACCCAGTCGGCGTCGTTCACCCAGTGGATCAACCAGTCGATCACCGGGCAGATGACCACGGCCCGCAAGAACGCCTCCATCATCATGATGGACTTCCAGAACAACCCGGTGAAGCGCTACCACCTGCGCAACGCCTGGTGCAGCAAGATCGACGCGAGCACGGTCAAGGCCGGCGAGGCCGCCGCCCTCACCGAGACCGTGACGATCACGTTCGAAGAACTGGTCATCGAGTAATGCGGCGTACGGCTGCCAGGGCCGGCGGCGCCGTCGCGTACGCCGGCCCGGACGCGGCGGAGCCCGGACCGGAGGCGGCGGAGGCCCCGCAGCAGCAGCTCCCGGTCCAGCAGGTCCAGCAGGAGGCGCTGCGCACCGAGTTCCCCTTCCAGTTGCCGCGCGGGTACGTCGACGAGTCGGGCGCCGTGCACCGGGACGGGACGATGCGGCTGTCGACCGCGCGGGACGAGCTGGTCCCGCTGCGGGACGTACGGGTGCAGGAGAACCCGGCGTATCTGTCGGTCGTGCTGCTCGGCCGGGTCATCACCCGGCTGGGCACGCTGCCCATGGTCCACGACGGGATCGTGGAGAACATGTTCGCCTCCGACCTGGCGTTCCTCCAGGACTTCTACCGCCAGATCAACGCGGAGGGACACACCCGCGCCGCCGTGCGGTGCCCGCACTGCGCGGAGCCCTTCGAGGTGGAACTCGGCGGGAGCCGCCTGGGGGAATCGTGACGTACGCGACCGACCGGCTGCACGAGGAGATCGCGTACGTGGCCTACCACTTCCACTGGAGCATGGACGAGATCCTGGACCTGGAACACCATGACCGCCGCCGCTACACGGGCGAGATCGCGTCCCTGGTGACGCGCGCCGGGGCGGAGGGCTGAGCGGTGGGGTTCCTGGACCGGTTCCGCGGACGGGCGGACGACGGGGGTGAGGTGTCCCCGGGGGCGGTGTCCTCCGGGGGTGCTGAGGTGTCTTCGGGGTCGGTGTCCTCCGGTGGCGGTGAGGGGCCGGTGTCTTCCGGCGGTGAGGTGTCGTCCGCGGGGGCGGTTTCTTCCGGTGGTGAGGTGTCGTCCTCGGGGGCGGGGTCTTCCGGCGGGGAGGTGGCGGCGGGTGGTGGCCGTGCGGTGGCGCCCGCGGCCTGGTCCGCGCTGCCGCCGATCCAGCGGGCGCTCGCCCCGAGCCCGGCCGGGGTCGCCGACCGCGGGTTCGGCGGACGGCTGCCCACCTGGCAGAACCCGGCCTTCATGGGCACGGCCTCGCACGCCGTCCTGGACGGCCGCTCCAGCGCGCTGCTCGGCGGCGGCACGGCACAGCAGCCGTTGCCGGGCCGTCCGGTGACGGGGCTGGAACAGCCGGCGGCGGCACTGCCGTCGGCATCGCTGCCGTCCGCCGCTGGCCAGGGTCCTGTGGTGCAGCGGGCGCCGGCCGTGCCGCTGCGGTGGCTTCCGCCTCGGGGAGTCGCGGCGTCGGGAACGCCGGGGGCGGGGGTGCGCACGTCCGCGTCGCCGGGGGTGAGTACTTCCGCGTCGCCCGTGGCCGGTACGTCTGTGTCGCCCGTGGCGGGTACGTCGGCGTCGGGTACATCGGCGTCGGGTATGTCCGTGTCGCCCGTGGTGGGTACGTCCGTGTCGTCGGCGTCGGGTACGCCGTCGGGCGGAGGTGGGGCCGTACGGCCGTCCGGAGGTTCGGGAGCATCCCTCACGCGGGCGACCGGCGGGGTGGTCCGTCCGGTGGTCGCGGCGGGGGCTGTCCGGCCTTCGGCTGCGGCCGGGTCATCCGCAGGTGCGGCTCCGGGTGGCGGGACGGCGGGCGCCTCTGCCTCCGGGGGTGTCGCCAGGTCCGTTGACACCGCTGGTCCTGGGGGTGTCGTCGCCAGGGCGGCCTCGGACGCGTCCGGCGGTGGGGCGGCTGCCTCGGTCGGTGCGGGTGGCGGGTCCGCTCGTTCCGGTGCGTCCGGCTCTGCTGCGGTGGGTTCGTCTTCGGTGAGTTCGTCGTCGGGCGGTTCGTCCTCGGTGGGGGCGGGTGTGCCGTCGGCGGCTGCCTCGGCCGCCGGCTCGGGTGCGGCTGCCGGTGCGGGGGCTTCCGCTGCGGGGGCTCCTGCGGGGGCGAGCCCGGCGGCGGGCGTGCCCGTCGTACCGGTGGTGTCGTCTCAGGGGCCGGCCGCCTGGCCGGTCCGGCCGACCCCTCCCTCCTCCGGGCTGCGCGTGAGCCCCGTCCGCACGGGAACGGCGGCTGCGGCTCCTCCGGCATCGCTCACTCGGACGCACGGCCGGGTGCTTCCCGTGTCCCGGCGTATGGCCGCGTCCCCGGCCGCCGCCGCGCCCGGGACGGCGAGCGCGCGTAACTCCGGTGACACGGAGGGTGGTTCACCCGCGCCCGCCGCGAAGAGCGACGGCCGCGCCGTGCCTGCGGTGCAGCGGGCCGAGCTGTCGCCCGGTGGGCCGAAGGCGCAGTCGGCGTCCGCCGGAGGCGAGAGCGCCGGTCCGGTGCCGTCCGTCCAGAGGTCGGTGGGGTCGGCAGGTCCTGCGGGTGCGGTAGGCCCTGCGGGTGCGGAGGGTTCGGTGGGTGGGGACAGTGTCCCGCCGCCGTCGTCCGGCTCGGTGGCCTCCGCCGAGCCTCCGCTCCTGCCTGCGGCCACGCCGCCCGCCTCCGGGCGCGTGGCGGGCGAGGGCGCGCTCGGTGCCGTACGGCGCTCGGGTGCCGGTCCAGTCTCCGGGGCGTCCGAGCGGCGGAGCGGGGGTGCGTCGGACAGTTCGGCGGGCTCCGCGCCCCGGCGTTCGGGAGCGTCGAGTGCCGGGAGTTCGCCCGCCGCCGCGAGTAGGGGTGTGGAGGCCGAAGGGTCCCGGCCCGTCGTACAGCGTCGGGCGGCGGGCGAGAGCGGCCGTACGACTCCGTCGGGCCCGGCCCCCGAGTCCGGCGCCTCGGCCCGGCCCACGGCCACCCCTTCCGGTACGGCGCCGTCCGCGCCCGCCCCGGCCGCTCCCACGAACCCTTCCCGTACGGTCGACTCGGCCCGCCCTCCGAAGACTTCCGCTGCGGACGCACCCGTACAGCGGGCGAAGTCCGGCACCGCACCGGCCCCGGCCGCTCCCCCGGCCACGCCCGCTGTCGCTCCGGTGAGCCCGGCCCGGACGGCCCCCTCGCCGCAGGCCGCGCCCACGCCGGGTGCCGATCTCCCCGTACAGCGGACGCAGGCGGACCTCACCGCCGGACAGCGACCGGTGACCGGCCCTGCGACCACCGCACCTGTGGCGCGTCCGGCGGCCCCCGCCGCCTCCGAGCAGTCCAGGCCCTCGGCCGCTCCGACCGCCGAATCCCTCCGGCCGACCGCCACCCCCGCGGTCGCCGCCCCGCGCCCGGCGGCCCCCGCGAGCGGCCCCGCGCCCGCCGCCGCACCGGTCGTCCAGCGCAGCGCCGACCGTCCCGCACCGCGTCTCGGGCTCGGCGCGCCGGTGTCCGCGCGGCCCACGGCACCGGCCGCCCCACAGCCGCAAACGATCACCCCGGCTACCCCGCAACCCCGGCCGACCGCACCAGCCGCTCCGCAACCCCAGCCGACCGCACAAGCCACCGGTCCGGACGCGTCCGGCCGGCCCGGCCCTCCCGTCCAGCGGACGACCGCCCCGGCGGTCCGTGCGGCATCGGAACGACCCACCCCGCAGCCTTCGCCGGGCGATTCAGAGTCCCCCCGCCCGGCGACACAGCCCACCTCGTCGGCGTCCTCCCCGAGCGCACCGCACGTCACTCCGGAAACGCCTTCGCAGCGTCAGCCGATCCAGCCAATCCAGTCGGGCCAGCCGGGCCAGTCGATCCAACGCAGCACAGCGCACACCCCGGAGTCCGCCCCCCGGCCCACGCGCCCCACCGCTCCCGCCCCGGCCGCCCCGTCGATCGGCCACGGCACCCCCGTACCGAACGCCCCTGCCCCGCAGCCGACTTCATCTGCCGTGCCCCCCACCGCACCCGCCGACGCACCCCCGCTGCCCGTTCAGCGCAAGGCCGCTCCCGAAGCCGCCGCTCCCGCCCGGCGTCGTTCCCCCCTCGGTGCGCCGCTGCCCACGGTCCCGGCCGATGTCGCCCCTCTCGTCACCCCGGCGGCCCCCGCCCTCCCCCGGGCGTCCACTCCCGTCGCCGTGCAACGAACGGCGGCCGCCCCGGCAACTCCGCCTCCGACCGCCCCCCTCGCCCCGCTCCCTGTGGCCCGCCTCACCTCCCCCACCCCGCCGCCCGTACCGCACACACCCACCCCCACGCCGCTCCCCGCGCAACAGCCCGCACCGCTTCCCGTGGTCCAGCGCGCCCCGAAACTCGACAAACCCGCACCGCACCACCCCCCGGCCGCACCGCCGCCCACCCACACGGCCACCGCGCACACCACCACGCCCCCACCACCCCCGCCGCCCCGGGCTTCCGGCACGACCACGCCTCCGCCCCCCGGAACGCCCGCGCCCTCATCCGCGAGCGCGCCTCCCGAGTACGCGGAGATCCCCCCGGGCGGTTTCGACCCGAGGGAGTTGACCGACTTCCAGCTCGACGAGCTGGTGCACCGGATCATCGGCCGCGTCACCCGGCTGATCCGCACCGAACTGCGCCTGGACCGCGAGCGGATCGGCAAGCTCCGCGATCCACGCCGCTAAGCACCCGCCGGCCCGCGACCACCGCACGCCACGTACCACGCATCACGCACCGAACACGGCACACCGCACCCACACCGAACCGCCCACCGCCCGCACCCACCAGGAACGACGGCGGCCGAAAGAAAGGCCCTTCCTCGATGTCCCGCCAGGACCCGGGCTCCACCATCTGGTTCACCCTCAGCATCGACGGCGAGAGCCTCGGCTACTTCAACGGCTGCGAGGGCCTGTCGTCCCAGGTGGAGGTCGAGCACCGCCAGGAGGGCGGCAACAACGGCTTCGTCTGGCATCTGCCGACACGTGTGACCTTCTCCACGATCCGGCTGACCCGCCCGCTCACCCCCGACACCGCCAAGGTCGCCAAGTGGATCTCGTCCGTGCAGACCGGCATCAAGCGGCCCACCGCGCAGATCGCGGCGCTGCGCGCGGACGGCTCGGAGGTGGCGCGCTGGGGGCTGATCGACGTGCTGCCGGTGAGCTGGACGGGCCCCACGCTCGACCCCGCGAGCCCGGCCGTGGCGACCGAGGTGCTGGAGATCGCCCACCACGGGTTCACGGACTGAGCTGACGGAGCTGACGGAGCGGACTGAGGGGATACGGAGACATGGCGAAAGGCAGCAGGGGCGGTGCGGGCAAGAGCCTGGTGCGGGCCACGCTCGCGATCCATCAGCCGCCCAAGGGCAAGAGCAGGACGCCCGGCGGGATCATCAAGACGTTCGGCTTCGACTTCAACCCGGCGCAGTTGTCGATGACCCGCCGCGCCAACTGGAAGGTCACCCCGGCCCAGATCGAACGCAAGGGCCCGCTCCCGGAGTTCATGGGCGCGGAGCCGCGTGAGATGAGCCTGGAGGTCTTCCTGGACTCCTCCGACGATCCGACGAGCAACTCCGTGCTGAAGAAGGTGGAGTCGCTGCTCGCCTGCTGCGAGGTGACGGCGCAGAGCATCGCGGCCAAGCAGCCGTCGCCGCCGTGGGTGGTCTTCCAGTGGGGTTCGTTCTCCACGGCGCGCTTCACGGCGTACGTCAGCTCGGTGGAGGCCAGTTACACGCTGTTCGGGACGACGGGCGTGCCGATCCGGGCGACCTGCCGGATGCAGTTGCACGAGATCCCGAGCCGGACCAAGGGGCAGAACCCGACGTCGGGCGCGCTGACCGCGCAGCGGGTGCACCGGGTGGTGGCGGGCGACTCGCTGCAGTCGCTGGCCTGGCGGGAGTACGGCAACGCGGCCGCCTGGCGGGCCATCGCCGAGGTCAACGGCATCGACGACCCGCAGTCGCTGCGGACCGGCACCGAGCTGATCATGCCGGCCGCCGAGGAGGTGCGTGGCTGATGGTGCAGTCCGCGTTCTCCAATGTCATCGATGTGCGGATCGGGGGCGCCAAGCTGCCGCCCGAGTACGCCTCCGATCTGGTGGACAGCTATGTCGACCAGGGGGTCGGGGTGCCGGCGGCGTTCCGGCTGACCTTCCGCGACCCCTACCGACTGCTGCTGGGCGAGTTGGGCATCACGTTCGGGACCAAGGTGGTGCTGGCGCCGGTGGCCGACGGCGACGGGTCCGGCGATCCGCTGCTGACCGGCGAGGTCACGGGCCTGGAGGCCGACTACGACGGCACGGGCAGCTTCACCGTCGTCCGCGGCTACGACCTCGGGCACCGGCTGCTGCGCCGGCGGCGGGTGGCGGCGTACCGCAACCAGAGCGCGTCCGACATCGCGCGCAAGCTGGCCGCGCAGGACGGGGTGCCGGTCGGGAAGATCGAGTCGACGCGGACGGTGTACGAGTTCATCAGCCAGTCCAATGTGACCGACTGGGACTTCCTGGCGCGGCTGGCCGACGAGAACGAGATGGTCATGTCGGTGGACGCGAAGGGCAAGTTCCAGTTCGTGAAGCCGAAGTCGGCCTCCGGGGCGCCCTCGCCGAGCACCGACGGCGAGAAGAGCCCGTTCGTGCTCCAGGCCGGGCACGACATCCTGCGGCTGCGGGCCGCGGTCACCGCCTCCGACCAGGTGGGGAAGGTCGAGGCACGCGGCTGGGACGTGACGACGAAGAAGAAGCTGACGGCGACCGCGCCGGCCACCGCCAACCCGGGCATCACCATCGGCACCACGCCGGGCGCGGCGGCCGGGAAGTTCGGGGCGGCGAAGCTGGTGGAGACGGGCACGCCCTACGACAAGCAGAACGAGGTGAAGTTCGCGGCCGACGCGCTCGCCGACGACGTGACCGGCTCGTTCGGCGAGCTGGAGGTCGTGGCGCGGGGAAATCCCCTGCTGCGGCCGGGAGTTCCGGTGGCGCTGGCGGATGTCGGCGTGCCGTTCGAGGGCAAGTACACGGTGACGTCGGTGCGGCACGTGTTCGGCGACGGCAAGCACTACGAGGTGTGGGTGACGGTCAGCGGGCGGCAGTGGCGCTCGCTGTACGGGCTGGCCTCGGGCGGTTCGGACACCGCGCCGCGGCTGCCGAGTGTGGCCAACGCGCTGGTGACGGACGTGAACGATCCGCTGAAGCAGGGCCGGGTGCGGTTGCAGTTCCCGTGGCTGGACGACACGTATGTCAGCGACTGGACGCGGACCGTGCAGCTGGGCGGCCTGGACGGGGGCGGGATCTTCCCGCTGGACGTCAACGACGAGGTGCTGGTCGCCTTCGACCGGGGCGCGCTGGACCATCCGTTCGTCATCGGCGGGCTGTACAACGGCCGGGACAAGCCGACGGTGGTCAGTGACGTGCCGTTGCACGACACCGTGCGCAAGAAGGCGAGCCGGCACACCGTCTCCGACCGGGACGGCAACCGCATGGACCTGCTCAGCCAGAAGACCGGGGGCCGCAAGCAGGGTGTGCGGCTGGTGTCCGGGGACAAGCGGCTGACGATCAGCCTGGACCGGACGAACACCGAGATCGTGGTGGACAGCAAGGGCTCGGTGACGATCAAGGGCACCCGGTCGGTGTCGGTGGAGGCGGGCGGCGATCTCTCGCTGACCGCCGCGCGCAGCCTGACCCTCAAGAGCGGCGGCCCGCTGAACATCCAGAGCGCGAGCATGGTGAACGTGCGGGCGGCGGGCGAGATAGGTGTGAACACCGTGGGCGCGCTGAACCTGACGGCGGGCGGCATCGCCAACGTGACCGGCGGGGGCACGGTGCAGATCACCTCGGCCGTCAACACGACGATCAAGGCGCCGACGACGCTGGTCGCCTCGCCCGTGTTCGGGGTGACCACCATCCCGGTGCCGATGGTGATCCCGTGAACCAGCCTTTTTCCAGCAGTAGTTGTCGTGGCCGGGTCCGTGGAAGGCGGGTGGGGCGCTGATGGCCGAGCAGTTCGTCGGGTCCGGGTGGTCGTTCCCGTTGCGGATCGGGCCGACCGGCGGGATCGCGCTGGTCAGCGGGGAGCGGGAGATCGAGGAGGCGATCCGGCTGGTGCTGTCCACGGCGCCGGGCGAGCGGCCGATGCGGCCCGACTTCGGCTGCGCCATCCACGACCTGGTCTTCGCCCCGGTCAACGAGCAGACCGCGGGCCGTATCCAGCACGAGGTGCACGCCAGCCTGGACCGCTGGGAGCCGCGCATCGAGGTGGACGACGTGGAGGTGACGGCGGGCGGCGACCGCAGCGTCCTCTACATCGACGTGCGCTACTCGATCCGCGGCACCAACAACCCGCGCAGCCTCGTCTTCCCCTTCTACGTCATTCCGTCCCACGACGAGCCCGAGGGCGGCCCCGGCCCCTCCGCGGCTCCGGAAAGCGACCGCTGATGGCACTGCCCTCCCCCAACCTCGACGACCGCCGCTTCCAGCAGTTCGTCGACGACGCCAAGCGCTACATCCAGCAGCGCGCGCCGGAGTGGACCGACCACAACGTCTCCGACCCGGGCGTCACCCTGGTCGAGACGGTCGCCCACATGGCCGACCAGATCGTCTACCGGCTCAACCGGGTGCCGGAGAAGAACCATCTGGCCTTCCTGGACCTGGTCGGGATCACGCTGTTCCCGCCGTCGGCGGCCCGCACCGACGTGACGTTCTGGCTGGCGGCGCCGCAGGAGGAGCCGGTGGCGGTGCCGGTGGGCACCGAGGTCGCCACCCTGCGCACCGAGAGCGAGGAGGCCGTCGTCTTCGCCACCGAGCGCGAACTGAGCGTGGTGCCGAGCGAGTTGCGGCATCTGCTGGTGCAGCACCGGGGCGAGGCGGCGATCGACCGCACGCACGACCTGGCCGAGGAGGACAAGGACGTGCTGTGCTTCGCCGAGTCCCCCGACCCCGGCGACTGCATGCTGTTCGGCCTGTCGGCGGCGGTGCCGCACTGCGCCGTCGCGCTGGACCTGGACAGCCGGGTGGACGGCGTCGGCGTGGACCCGCGGCAGCCGCCGCTGGTGTGGGAGGCGTGGACGGCGGACGGCTGGCGGCCGTGCGAGGTGGACCGGGACGGCACGGGCGGCCTCAACCGGCCCGGCGAGGTGATCCTGCACGTCCCCGGCGGGCACGTGCTGTCCCGCAACGCCGGGCAGGAGGCGGGCTGGCTGCGCTGCCGGGTCACCGAACCCCACTCCGGCCAGCCGTTCTACACCACCTCCCCGACGGTCCGGGCCGCCGAGGCGTTCACCGTCGGCGGCACCACCGCCGTCGTGCACGCCGAGACGGTGTACGACGAGGCGCTCGGCGAGTCCACCGGGCTGCCGGGGCAGCGGCTGCGCCTGGCGCACGCGCCCGTGGTCGGCGACGATCCGCCGCTGCTGCTGCAGACCGCCGAGCCCGAGGGCTGGCGGGACTGGCGGGTGGTGCCGAACTTCGCCGCCTCCGGGCCGGACGACCGGCACATCACCCTCGACGCCACCACGGGCGAGATCGCCTTCGGCCCCGCGGTGCGCGAACCGGACGGCTCGCTGCGCCAGTTCGGCGCGGTCGCCCCCAAGGGCGCGCCGATCCGCGCCCACCGCTACCGCACCGGCGGCGGCCGCGCGGGCAACGTGGCCCGCGGCGCGGTGCAGATCCTGCGCACCTCGATCCCGTACGTCTCGGAGGTCGTCAACCGCGAGGCGGCGCGCGGCGGCGTCGACGGGGAGACCGTGGCGGAGGCGAAGGTCCGCGCGCCGATCACCCTGCGCGCCCAGGAGCGCGCGGTGACCCTGCGCGACTACGAGGAGCTGGCCCGCCGGGCCGCCCCGGAGACGGCGCGGATCACCTGCCTGGAGGGCGAGGAGGGCGAGCACGGGGCGTACGCGGTACGGGTGTTGGTGGTGCCGCAGGCGGTCGCGGACCCGGGCGGCCGGCTGCGCTTCGAGCAACTGGTGCCCGGTGACGCCCTGCTGGACCGGATCACCCGGCATCTGGACGAACGGCGCCTGATCGGCACCCGGTTGGCGGTGGGGCCGCCGTACTACCAGGGGGTCACGGTGGTGGCGACCGTGCACGCCTTCCGGGGTGTGGACACCGACCGGGTGCGCCGCGACGCGCACGACGCGCTGTACCGGCACCTCGACCCGCTCACCGGCGGTGCGGACGGGGCCGGCTGGCCGTTCGGGCGGCCGGTGCAGTCCGGTGAGGTGTTCGCGGTGCTCCAGCGGGTGCCGGGGGTGGAGCTGGTCGACCAGGTGGTCCTGCACCCGGCCGACCCGCTGACCGGCAAGCGCGGCGAGGCGACCGACCGTATCGACCTGTCCCGGCCCTCGCTGGTGTTCTCCTTCGACCACCGGGTGCGTGTGATCGGGGACGGTGCCTGATGCGGGGTTCCATCGACGGGCTCGGCTCGTCCGCGCCGATCGGCATGATGCTGCCGGCGGTGTTCGCCGACGACGACCTCGCGCAGCGCTTCGTCGGCGGTCTGGACGAGGTGATGGCGCCGATCCTGAGCGTCCTGGACTGCCTCGACACGTATTTCCGGCCCTCGGTCGCGCCGCTGGACTTCGTCCGGTGGCTCGGCGGCTGGGTCGGCGCGGAGACCGAGGGCGGCGAACCGGAGCCGCTGCTGCGCGCGGCGGTGGCCGCCGCGGCGTATCTGCACCGCATCCGCGGGACCCGGCGCGGGCTGTCGGAGACCGTACGGCTGGCCTTCGGCGTGGCGCCGGAGATCAGCGAGAGCGGGGCGGCCGACTGGAGCGCGCGCCCGCTCGGCCCGGTGCCCGGCGAGCGGCGGCCCCGCCTGCACGTCCATCTGCGGCTGCCCCACCCCACCACCGCGGACCGGCACCGCCTGGACACCCTGGTCGCCGCCGCCCGCCCCGCCCATATGCCGTACACGGTTCAGGTGACCGCCACGGAAGCCGCCGTCCCCGCCGAAAGGACCTCCGAGAGATGACGACCACCCAGAACTGCGCCGACTGCGGCACCCGCGCGGAACCGGGCCAGTCGTTCTGCGACGCCTGCGGGGCGGTGCTGAGCTGGACCGACCGGTCGGCCGCGCCGCGCGCGGCGGCCGGAGCGACGGCGGGGGCGGCGGCCGGGACGCCGGGGGCCGCCGGTGCGGCCACGGCCGGGACGCCGGGGCCTGCCGAGGTGTCGGGGTCCGCCGATGCCTCCGGCTCCGCCGGTGCGCCGGGTTCCGCCGGGACGCCGCGCTCTGCCGGTGGCCGGGCGGCCGACGGGACGGTGCCCGCTGCCGGGGCCTCCGGGGCCTCCGTGACTACTGGTGCGCCGGTGACCGGCGGGACGGCGACGGCCGAGGCAGGTCCGGGCGGCTCGGACAGTTCGGGCGGCTTCGGCGGCTCGGGCGGGCCCGCCGGGGCGCACGCCACGTTCCCGGGAACGGGGGCGACCGGCGGACCGTCGGCGACGGCCGCCGCGACCGGCGGGACCCCGCCTCGGCCCACCGCCACCGCTGCCGACAGCGGACCCGGCAGCGCCCCAGACCCCGCGCCGCGCCACAACGACGACGCCGCAGCGGCGACCCCGGCGTCCCACCCCGCCCAGGGCGTACCCACCCCGGGCGCACCCGCCCCCGGCACCTCACCGTCGGCGGACACGGTCCCCCAGCCCCCCGTGCCCGCGTCCGGCGCCCCCGCCCCGGCCGTGGACGAGAACGACCCCACCACCCCGCTCCCCACCACCCAGGCTCCCGGCGCGGGCGAGGGGATGACGGACCGGGCGCGGCAGCTGCTCATCCCGGTCGCCGACCCGCAGCCGCAGGCCGCGCCGTCCCCCTCGGTGGCCCCGGTGCTGCCGGGCCGGCCGGTCGCGCAGCGGCCGCAGACCGTACGGGCGCCGGGCGAGGAGCTGGGCGCCGACGGCGGGACGCCGTGCCCGTGGTGCCAGACGCGCAACCGGCCCGACCGGCACTACTGCACGCGCTGCGCGATGCCGATGGCCGGCGGCGGGCAGACGCCGGGGCGGCTGCCCTGGTGGCGGCGGCTGACGGCGGCCGGCAACCGCGAGGCCCCCTGGGCCGGCGACCGGCCGCGCCTGCGCCGGGCCTTCGACCGGGTGCTGGCCTGGCTGGTCGCGGCCGTCGTCCTGACGCTGCTGATCGTGCTGGCGGTGCACATCCCGCAGGGCGTCCAGGCGACCCGCGACCACTTCGCCAAGCGTGCCCCGGTCGCGCCGGACCGGGTCACCGCGTCCCGCTCCTACCCGGGACACAAGCCCGACCTGGCCTTCGACAAGCTCAGCAACACCTGGTGGGGCCCCGGGGTGTCCGAGTCGGGCCAGGGCCAGTGGATCGAGGCCCGGTTCTCCGAGCCGACCCGGCTGCTGGACCTGATCATCACTCCGGGAGTGTCCACGCGCCCCGACCAGCTCTCCCAGTCGGCGCTGCCGCACCGCGTGGAGGCGCTGATCACGCTGGCCGACGGCAAGACGACGAAGCGCGAACTCGTCCTCGACCAGGGCGCGGGCGGCCAGCGCCGCGCGTTCCGGGTGGGTAAGGTCTCGGCGGTCCGCTTCATCCTGGAGACCGCGTACCAGCCCTCGGCCAGCAAGCAGGTCTCCATCGCCGAGATCGAGTTCTTCGGCCCGTCGAACGGAAACTGAGCCGCCCCCTCACGGGTCCGGACAGCCCGAAGGCCCCGCCACCTGCGGGGCCTTCGGGCTGTCCGGACCCGAACGTCTCGGCCTACAACCCCACGATCTTGTTCCACCGCCGGGCGAATTCCAGGCGTTCCGTGGACGTTATGTCGCGGGCGATGGCCAGGCGGCGGCGCATGGCGGCGTCGGGGAAGATCAGGGGGTTGTCGGCCAGGGCGGCGGTGTCCTCGTCCTTGGACCTGGCCAGCACCTCCTGGGCCGCGGGGACCGGGCACACGTAGTTCACCCAGGCGGCCAGCTCGGCGGCGACCTCGGGTTCGTAGTAGTAGTCGATCAGGCGTTCGGCGTTGGTCTTGTGGGCGGCCCGGTTGGGGATCATCAGGGAGTCGGACCACAGCTCGGCGCCCTCCTCGGGGACGACGAAGCGGATGTCCGGGTTGTCCGCCTGGAGCTGGATCACGTCGCCGGAGTAGGCCTGGCAGGCCAGGACGTCGCCGCTGACCAGGTCCTTGGTGTAGTCGTTGCCGGTGAAGCGGCGGATCTGGCCGCGGGCCACCTGTTTCTCGACCTGGTCGCACATCCGGTGGAAGTCCGCCGCCTTCCAGGTCCGGATGTCGACGCCGTCCCCCTGCATCAGCAGCGCGAACGCCTCGTCGAGCCCGGACAGCAGGGTCACCCTGCCCTTCAGGTCGCTCGCCCACAGGTCGGAGACGGAGCGGATCTCGCGGCCGAGGCGGCGGCGGTCGTAGGCGATGCCGGTGATGCCGGACTGGTACGGCACGGTGAAGCGCCGGCCGGGGTCGAAGGCCGGCGTGCGCAGCAGCGGGTCCAGCTCGGCGGCCACGTGGGGCTGGCGGGCGCGGTCCATCTCCTGCACCCAGCCGAGGCGGACGAACCGCGCGCACATCCAGTCGCTGATCACGATGAGGTCGCGGCCGGGCTTCTGGTGGTTCATCAGCGCGGGGCTGATCTTGCCGAAGAACTCGTCGTTGTCGTTGATCTCCTCCGAGTAGTGCACGGAGATCCCGGTGCGCTTCTCGAAGGCCTCCAGGGTGGGCCGCCGGTTGGGGTTCTTGTCGTCGGTGTCGATGTAGAGCGGCCAGTTCGACCAGGTCAGCTGCTTGTCGGTGGCGGAGGTGTCCGGGGCCGCGCGCTCGCCGGGCCGGACGTAGGCGGCGGGCACCCCGCAGCCGGCGAGCGCGCCGAGCGCGGACGCGGCGCCGAGCGCGCGCAGCAGGGAACGGCGGGAGGGAGCGGGCACGCTCGCGAGCGGCTTCGGGGGCGTCATCGGTGTCCGGGGCATTGGCGCAGCATCCCGCGACGGCCGGGACCGGGACAATCGACGCTCCGTCGAGCCCGCCGGTGCACAGGCGACACGTTGTCGATCAGCGCCCGCCCCCTGCGGCGGACCGGAGCCCGTGCCGCCCGCCGGACGGCACGACGCGACCCCGGACGGTCCGTCCTCCGTCCGGGGTCGCGGGTCCTACGGCGGGCGCCGGTCGAACACCAGGCGGCCACGCGATCGCGGGCGCCGGTCGCGCCGCGGGCGCGGAGGGCCGCCGTTTCGACGGCGGCTCCCCGCACCCGAGGACGAATCCGGCGGCCCCGCCGAGCGTCACGCGTCCAGCGACGTCATCACGTGCTTGATCCGCGTGTAGTCCTCGAAGCCGTACGCCGACAGGTCCTTGCCGTAGCCGGACTTCTTGAAGCCGCCGTGCGGCATCTCGGCGACCAGCGGGATGTGGGTGTTGATCCACACGCAGCCGAAGTCGAGCTTCTTGGACATCCGCATGGCGCGGGAGTGGTCCTTGGTCCACACCGAGGAGGCCAGCGCGTACTCGACGCCGTTGGCCCACTCGACGGCCTGGTCCTCGTCGGTGAAGGACTGCACGGTGATGACCGGGCCGAAGACCTCCTTCTGGATGATCTCGTCGTCCTGCTTGAGGCCCGAGACGACGGTCGCGGCGTAGAAGTAGCCCTTGTCGCCGACCTGGTGGCCGCCGGCCTCGACCTTGGCGTGGGCGGGCAGCCGCTCGATGAAGCCGGCGACCTGCCGCAGCTGGTTCGGGTTGTTCAGCGGGCCGAACAGCACGTCCTCGTCGTCCGGCTGCCCGGTCTTGGCCTCCTCGGCGGCCTTGGCGAGCGCGGCGACGAACTCGTCGTGGATCGACTCGTGGACGAGGACGCGGGTGGCGGCGGTGCAGTCCTGGCCGGCGTTGAAGAAGCCCGCCGTCGAGATGTCCTCGACGGCCTTCTCGATGTCGGTGTCCTCGAAGACGACGACCGGGGCCTTGCCGCCCAGCTCCAGGTGGACCCGCTTGAGGTCCTTGGAGGCGGACTCGGCGACCGACATGCCGGCGCGCACGGAGCCGGTGATGGAGGCCATCGCCGGGGTGGGGTGCTCCACCATCAGACGGCCGGTGTCGCGGTCGCCGCAGACGACGTTGAAGACGCCCTTGGGCAGGATCGAGCCGATGATGTCGGCGATCAGGACCGTGGAGGCGGGGGTGGTGTCCGAGGGCTTGAGGACGACCGTGTTGCCCGCGGCGAGGGCCGGGGCGAACTTCCACACGGCCATCATCATCGGGTAGTTCCACGGCGCGACCTGCGCGCACACGCCGATCGGCTCGCGGCGCACGATGGAGGTGAGGCCCTCCATGTACTCGCCGGCCGAGCGGCCCTCCAGCAGCCGCGCCGCGCCCGCGAAGAAGCGGATCTGGTCGACCATCGGCGGGATCTCCTCGGAGCGGGTGAGCCCGATGGGCTTGCCCGTGTTCTCCACCTCGGCCGCGATCAGTTCCTCGGCGCGCTCCTCGAAGGCGTCCGCGATCTTCAGCAGGGCCTTCTGGCGCTCGGCCGGGGTGGTGTCGCGCCAGGCCGGGAAGGCCGCCGCGGCGGCGGCCATGGCGGCGTCGACGTCCGCCTGGCCGGACAGCGGCGCGGTCGCGTACGCCTCACCGGTCGCGGGGTTGACCACCTCGGTGGTCCGTCCGTCGGCGGCGTCCCGGAACTCACCGTCGATGTAGTTGCGCAGACGACGCAGCTCGGTGCTCACTGCCGGCCCTCCTTGGCTGGTGCAGGTGTCCAATCACTGAGACACCCACCCTAGTCGGCGCGGCCACGTTTTCAACACCCCCGTCGCCACCAGTTCTGCGAAATCCGCAAACAGCGAGCACTCAAACAACGAATTTCATCGCCCAAGGCTTGCGAAACTGTCGAGACGTCGTGCACAGTGAGGTCGTGGCCAGTCGAAGCGCAGAGCAGAGGGACTCGTCCCGCGAGTCCCGCAACGGGAACGGCACCCCCCAGCTGGACGCCGTCTCCCTCGCCATCATCCAGCAGCTCCAGGAGGACGGCCGCCGGCCCTACGCCGCGATCGGCAAGGCGGTCGGCCTCTCCGAGGCGGCCGTGCGCCAGCGCGTCCAGAAGCTGCTGGACCAGGGCGTCATGCAGATCGTCGCCGTCACGGACCCGCTCACCGTGGGCTTCCGCCGGCAGGCGATGGTCGGCATCAACGTCGAGGGCGATGTCGAGGCCATAGCGGACGCGCTGACTGACATGTCGGAAGTCGAGTACGTGGTGATGACCGCGGGCTCGTTCGACATCCTCGCCGAGATCGTCTGCGAGGACGACGACCACCTGCTGGACGTCATCAACAAACGCATCCGGGCCCTGCCCGGCGTGCGCTCCACCGAGAGTTTCGTTTACCTGAAGCTCAAGAAGCAGACCTACATGTGGGGAACCCGATAACCGTGAGCAAGGACCTCAGCCGAACCGCGTACGACCACCTGTGGATGCACTTCACCCGCATGTCCTCGTACGAGAACTCGCCCGTGCCGACGATCGTGCGCGGCGAGGGCACCTACATCTACGACGACAAGGGCAAGCGCTACCTCGACGGTCTCGCGGGTCTGTTCGTGGTCCAGGCCGGCCACGGCCGCACCGAGCTGGCCGAGACCGCCTTCAAGCAGGCCCAGGAACTGGCGTTCTTCCCGGTGTGGTCGTACGCCCACCCCAAGGCCGTCGAGCTGGCCGAGCGCCTGGCCGACTACGCGCCGGGCGACCTGAACAAGGTCTTCTTCACCACCGGCGGCGGTGAGGCGGTGGAGACCGCCTGGAAGCTCGCCAAGCAGTACTTCAAGCTGGTCGGCAAGCCCACCAAGCACAAGGTCATATCCCGCGCGGTCGCCTACCACGGCACCCCGCAGGGCGCCCTGTCCATCACCGGCCTGCCGGGCCTGAAGGCCCCCTTCGAGCCGCTGGTGCCGGGCGCGCACAAGGTCCCCAACACCAACATCTACCGCGCCCCGCTCTTCGGCGACGACCCCGAGGCCTTCGGCCGCTGGGCCGCCGACCAGATCGAGCAGCAGATCCTCTTCGAGGGCCCCGACACCGTCGCGGCCGTCTTCCTGGAGCCGGTGCAGAACGCCGGCGGCTGCTTCCCGCCCCCGCCCGGCTACTTCCAGCGGGTGCGCGAGATCTGCGACCAGTACGACGTGCTGCTCGTCTCCGACGAGGTCATCTGCGCCTTCGGCCGCCTCGGCACCATGTTCGCCTGCGACAAGTTCGGCTACGTCCCGGACATGATCACCTGCGCCAAGGGCATGACCTCGGGCTACTCCCCGATCGGCGCCTGCATCATCTCCGACCGCCTGGCCGAGCCGTTCTACAAGGGCGACAACACCTTCCTGCACGGCTACACCTTCGGCGGCCACCCGGTCTCCGCCGCGGTCGGCCTCGCCAACCTCGACCTGTTCGAGCGCGAGGGCCTCAACCAGCACGTGCTGGACAACGAGGGCGCGTTCCTGTCGACGCTGCAGAAGCTGCACGACCTGCCGATCGTCGGCGACGTCCGCGGCAACGGCTTCTTCTACGGCATCGAGCTGGTGAAGGACAAGCACACCAAGGAGTCCTTCAACGACGAGGAGACCGAGCGCGTCCTGTACGGCTTCCTCTCCAAGGCGCTGTACGACAACGGCCTGTACTGCCGTGCCGACGACCGCGGCGACCCGGTCGTCCAGCTCGCCCCGCCGCTGATCTCCAACCAGGAGACCTTCGACGAGATCGAGCAGATCCTGCGCGCCACGCTGACGGAGGCCTGGACCAAGCTGTGACCGACGCGTCGCGGTAAGCGCGCGCCTCGGCGCCTGCCGCACGGCGTACGTCCGAGGTGCGTGCCCGAGGCGCACGTCCGAGACGCGTGCCCGAGGCGTACGTCTGAGGCGCGTGCCTCCGATCAGATGATCATCACCGGCCCCGGAGCCGTCCGTTCGAGTGGGAAACGGCGGCCCGGGGCCGTGTGCTGTCCGGGCTCCCGGCGTCGGCTGCCTAGCGTTCAGTGACCGATCGGCTTCGCCTTCGTTCCCTCGTACGGGGGATTCGTACGAAGGATCCCGGACCCGTACGGCAACGCGCGGCATTTCTGATCCGAACCGAGGTGTACGCCATGGTGGCCCCGCCGGACAACGACGTGCTCTGGGCACGCGCCCTGCACTACACCCACAAGGACGGCTCGCCCGCACTCGCCGGCGTCTCGCTCGGCGTCCGGCAGGGCGAGATCCTCGCCGTCGGCGGCCCGAGCGGCAGCGGCAAGACCACGCTGCTGCGCTGCCTGTCCGGCATGGTGCGGGTGCGCGAGGGCGAGGTCTGGTTCAACAGCTCCCCCGTGCACACCCTCGGCCCGCTCGCCCGCGAACGCCTGCGCCGCGAGCGGTTCGGCTGGATCGACCCGGCGCCCGTGCTCGTCCCGGAGCTGAACGTCTGGGAGAACACCGCCCTGCCGCTGATGCTGCGCGGCTCCACCCGCCGCCGGGCCAAGGTGGCCGCCCTGGAGTGGCTGGAACGCCTGGACGCCGGCGAACTCTCCCGCAAACGCCCCCACCAGCTGCGCCAGGCCGAACGGCAGCGCGTCTGCATCGCCCGCGCCCTCGCCTCCACGCCGACCGTGCTGTTCGCCGACGAGCCGACCGCCCCGCTGCACCGCGCCGACCGCGCCCACGCGCTGCGCACCCTCACCACCGCCGCCCGCTCGCACGGCATCACCGTCGTCCTCGCCACCCACGACGCGGAGACCGCGGCCCTGGCCGACCGCACGGTGAACCTGCTCGACGGCCGCTGCGTGAAGACCGTGCACCTGCCACCGGCCGGTGACACCACGGAAGGCCGGGCCGCGTGCTCGCTCTCCGTCTGACCCGCGTCGCGCACCCCGCCGTCCAGCTGCGCCGGCTGACCGTCGTGGCGGCCTCGGCGGGCACCGGCTTCCTGCTGCTGTGCAGCCTCGGCCACGCCCTCGGCCACCCCGCAGACCCGTCCGCCGCGCTGCTGCGCCTGGCCTGGTGCGCGGTGCCGCTGGCCGCCACGGCGTACCTCGCGGTCGCGGTCGCCCGCTCCGACCCCGGCACCCGGCCGCGCGGCGGACTGTCCGCGCTCGGCCTCGGCCCCGCCCGGCTGATGGCCGTCTCGGCCGCCACGACCGCCCTGTCCTGCGCCTTCGGCGCGCTGCTCGCGCTGCTGCTCTTCCTCTGGCTGCGCGGCGACCTGCCGGGGCCGCCGTTCCCGTTCGACGGCGCGCCGCACACGGTCCTCGCCGCGCGCAAGCGGCTGCCGGTGCCCGGCACGCTGCTCCTGCTCGCCACCGTCCCGGCGGTCGCCTCCGCCGCGGTCGCCGCTGCCCTGCGCCCGCGCGAGCCGAAGGCCCCGCCCGCCCGCGCCGCCGGGACCGCGCGGGGCACGGCCGACGACGACCGGGAGACCCACGCCGACGGGAACGGGACGGCGGGCGGGAGCGGGACGGCCGAAGGGAACCGGACGGCAGGCAGGAGCGGGACGGCCGAAGGGAACCGGACGGCAGGCAGGAGCGGGACGGCCGAAGGGAACCGGACGGCGGGCGGGAGCGAGGCGGTCGACGGGAGGCCGGCCGACGCCCCCGTCGCCGACGACGACCCCGGCCGCCCGCTGCCGCCCGACCGCTCCCCCACCGGCCTGCCCTGGGGCATCGCCGTGCTCGCCGCCGGGCTCACCGTCGAGACCTACGCCGGGGGCACGGGCGACGCCGCGCGCGCCGTCCTGCCCGGCGGGCTCACCGCCGGTTCCGCGCCCGTGCTCGCCGGCTGGCTGCTCACCGCCGTCGGCCTCGCCCTCGCCGGTCCCGGCCTCACCCATCTGTGCGGCCGGCTGCTCCAGGCGGTGCGGCCGGGCGCCGTACGCCTGCTGGCCGGGCGGGTCCTGATGGCGGAGGCGGGCCGGATCGGCAGTCCGCTCGGCGTCCTGTGCGCGGTCGCCTCGGCGGCGTTCGCCATGATCGCGCTGCACGGCCGCGCCTCCGGCCGCTTCGGTCCGCTCACCGCGCTGGGCGCGCTGCTCGTGGCCGGCTGCGCGGTGGCCGCGCTGGTCACCGCCGCCGTCGAGGCCCGGCAGCTCAGGGTCGGCACCACCGCCGCGCTCCGGCGGCTGGGCGCCCCCGCCACCGTGCTGCGCTCGGCCGCCGCCCTGCGCAGCGCCGCCCTGCTGGCCCTGTTCGCCCCGCTGACCTGGGCCATCGCCACCCTGGCCGCACTGCCCCTGACCCGCTGAGGCGGCCGTCCCGGACGCCCCGGGAAAGGCGCCGGAAGAAATCCGCGGACCGCCGATGAGTTCCGCGGGCCCGCTCCGTCTACCCCTGCGCACGGCACGCACGGCACCACCCACGACGGGAGCGACCCCACCATGTACCAGCAGATGATCTTCGTGAACCTGGCGACCGAGGACGTGGCCGCGGCGAAGAAGTTCTTCACCGCCCTCGGCTACACGATCAACCCGCAGTTCTCCACCGACGACTGCGCCTGCGTCGTCATCAGCGACGCGATCATCGCCATGCTGCTCGGCAAGAAGCGCTACGCCGACTTCACCGACAAGGAGATCGCGGACTCCACCCGCACCAGCGAGGTGCTGATCTGTCTGAGCGCCGAGAGCCGCGAGAAGGTGGACGAGCTGGTCGAGAAGGCGGTCGCGGCCGGCGGCACGGCGTCGGACAAGGTCCAGGACTACGGCCACATGTACGGCCGTTCCTTCGACGACCTCGACGGGCACACCTGGGAGGTCATGTGGATGGACCCGGCGGCGGTGCAGGGCTGACCCCAGGGTCGTCCTGGCGGCGGTGCAGGGTGACCCAGGGGAGCGTCCCGGCGGCGGTTCTGAGGGGGGCGCCCCGGACGGATTCGTTCCGGCCCGGGCGGGATGCGCCCGGGCGGGGCCGATCGGCCAAGCCGCCCGGATCGGACCGGTTCACAACGGGCCCAAACATGCGGGCGGTTAATGAACGGGCAAAGTCAACGCCCATAGGGGACACGCGCGTTGACACTGCTGACCGAGCGCCTATAGATGTGGGCCTCTTGGGGGTGCCGGGGCACTCCTCGTCGTCCGGTGGCCGCCCCAACACCCCCTTCACCCCCCGCAATCGCACCTCCCGTGAAGGGCAAAGTGGCCATCTTGTCGATATCCCGCCGCACCGCACGTCCCCTGCGCGTCCTGGGGGTCGCCGCCGCGTCCGCCGCGGTCGCCCTCGGCACGGCGGGCACCGCGCTCGCCTGCGACATCAGCGAGTTCTCCGCCGAGGCCAAGTGCCTCGATGGCAACGGTGTCATCGTCGTCACCGACAAGGACGCCTCCGGCACCCCGGCCGTCGTCACCGTCTTCCTGGAGAACAACGGCGCGGACGTGAAGCGGATCGGCATCCCGCAGACGGTCAAGGGCACCGCCAAGGGCGCCACGGTCTCCTTCGCCGAGGCCTGGGAGCCGAACGCCGAGTACCGCGTCCACGTCAAGGCCGGCGGCAAGCTGGTCGACGCGGACATCGAGCCGAACCTGAGGACCCCGTCCGCCGCCTGCGCGCCGGCCACCCCGAGCACGCCGGCCACCCCGTCCACGCCGGCCACACCCTCGCAGCCGGCCACCGCGACCCCGTCGGCCCCGGCGACCTCCGCGGCGCCCTCGACGCCCGCGGCCGGGACGCCGACCCCCTCGCAGAGCGGCACCGCCCCGGCGGGCACCACCGTGGACAACGCCCCCTCGCCCGCGGCCGGTGACTCCAACCTCGCGGAGACCGGGGCGAGTTCCAACACCGGGCTGATCGTCGGCATCGCCGTCGCCCTGGTCGTCGTCGGCGGTGGCGCCGTCTTCTACGGCATGCGCCGCCGCGGTGCGGGCAGCGGTCGCTGACAGCGCCGTTCACGCACCGCGTCCGTGGCCCGCGCCCGAAGCAGGGTGCGGGCCACGGGCGTTGACCCGCTCCGTGGGCGCTGTGGGCGGAACGGCGGCGCGCTGCCCGGGCGTTGACCTACCGGGCGTGCTCAGCCCAGCAGGACGACGTCGGCCGGGTCGAACTCCACCCCCACCTCGGCGCCGACCTCCGGCGCCGACCGCAGCGCGCAGGCCGCCTCCAGACGCGGCGCGTCCCCGGGCTGGAGGTGGACGGCGACATGGGTGCCCTTGAAGGCGCGGGCGGCGACCGTGCAGCGCAGACCCTCCCCGGCGGGGACCAGGCGCACGCCGGCCGGGCGGACCAGGAGGGTGCGGGCGCCCCCGGCGGAGCCCTCGGGGACGGGCACCTTGCCCCAGGGGGTGAGCGCGACCTGTCCCTCGACGCTCGCCTCGACCACGTTCTCGAAGCCGAGGAAGCGGGCCACGAAGGCGTCCGCCGGGCGCTGCCACACCTGAAGCGGGGTGCCGGACTGGGCGATCTCGCCGTCGCGCATCACCACGACCCGGTCGGCGAGCGCGAAGGCCTCGCCCTGGTCGTGGGTGACGGCGAGCACGGTGGTGCCCAACCGGCCGAACAACTCCCGCAGTTCGACCACCAGGCGTTCGCGCAGGGTGCGGTCGAGCTGGCCGAGCGGCTCGTCCAGCATCAGCAGCCGGGGCCGGGGGGCGAGCGCGCGGGCCAGCGCGACGCGCTGCTGTTCGCCGCCGGACAGGGCGGCGACGGCCCGGCCGCCGGCCCCGGGCAGCCCGACCAGGTCCAGCAACTCCTGGACGCGCGCGGCCCGTTCGTCCTTCGCCGTGCCGTGCATCCGCAGGCCGAAGCCGACGTTGCCGGCGACGTCGCGCTGCGGGAAGAGCTGGTGGTCCTGGAACATCAGCCCGACCTCGCGCCGGTGCACCGGCACCGCCGCCTGGTCGCGGCCGTCGAGCAGCACCCGTCCCGAGTCCAGCGGCTGGAGTCCGGCCACCGCGCGCAGCAGCGTGGACTTGCCGCTGCCGCTGGGGCCCAGCACGCACACGATCTCGTGCTCGGCGACCGCCAGATCGACGGCGTCGAGCACCGCCCGCCCGCCGAAGCGGACGGTGGCGGCTTCCAGCCTCAGCAGCATCAGAACTCCCCGCTCCGGTCGGCGGTCCGCAGCCGCTCCAGCAGGAGCAGGGCCACGGCACACACCACCATCAAGATCGTGGACAGGGCCATCGCCTGCCCGTAGTTGAGGTCGCCGGGGCGGCTCAGCAGCCGGGCCACGGCGACCGGCAGCGTCGGGTTGTCGGGCCGCGCGATGAACACGGTGGCCCCGAACTCGCCGAGCGAGACCGCGAAGGCGAACCCGGCGGCGACCAGCAGCGCCCGCCGCACCATCGGCAGATCGACCTCCCGCCACACCCGCCACGGGGACGCGCCGAGCACGGCGGCCGCCTCCCGCAGCCGTACGTCGACCGCGCGCAGCACGGGCAGCATGGTCCGTACGACGAAGGGCACGCCGACCAGGGCCTGTGCGAGCGGGACGAGGATCCAGGACTGGCGCAGGTCCAGCGGCGGTTTGTCCAGGGCGATGAGGAAGCCGAAGCCGACGGTCACCGCGGAGACGCCGAGCGGCAGCATCAGCAGCGCGTCGAAGCCGCGGACGAGGCGTCCCGCGTCCCGGCGGGTGAGCGCGGCGGCGGCCAGGGAGCCGATCACGAGGGCGATGGCGGTGGCCGCGGCGGCGTAGGACAGGGAGGTGCCGATGGCGGTGATCGGGGCGACGAGGAAGACGCCGCCGTCGGGGTCGGTGAGCGCCCGGTAGTAGCCGAAGCCGGGTGCGGTCAGGGAGCGTTGCACGAGGACGGCGAGCGGCAGCAGGAGCAGCAGCGCGATGGTGGCGAGCACTCCGGCGAGCAGCGCCCACTGTCCGGCGCCGCGCGGCCGGCGGGCGGTCAGGGCGGCGTCCACCAGCTTCAGCGCGCTCTCCCGGCGCCGTACGGTCCAGGCGTGCACGGCGAGGATCGCGCCGACGGCCGCGAACTGGACGAGGGTGAGGACGGCGGCGGTGGACAGGTCGAAGATCTCGGAGGTCTGCCGGTAGATCTCCACTTCGAGGGTGGAGAAGGCGGGGCCGCCGAGGATCTGCACGATGCCGAAGGAGGTGAAGGTGAACAGGAACACCATGAGCGCGGCGGCGGCGACGGCGGGGGCCAGCGCGGGCAGGGTGACCTTGCGCCAGGCGGTCAGCGGCGAGGCGCCGAGCATCCGGGCGGCCTCCTCCTGCCGGGGGTCGAGCTGCGCCCACAGGCCGCCCACGGTGCGCACCACGACGGCGTAGTTGAAGAAGACGTGGGCGAGGAGGATCGCCCACACGGTGGTGTCCAGGCGTACGCCCCACAGCTGGTCGAGGAGGCCGCCGTGCCCGAGGAGGGCGAGGAAGGCGGTGCCGACGACGACGGTGGGCAGCACGAACGGCACGGTGACCACGGCGCGCAGCACTTGGCGGCCGGGGAAGTCGAAGCGGGCCAGGACGTAGGCGCCGGGCAGCGCGATGAGCAGGGTGAGCGCGGTGGAGGCGAGGGCCTGCCAGGTGGTGAACCACAGCACGTGCCGGATGCCCTGGTCGCCGAGGACGTCGGCGAACCTGCCGAACTGCCAGGCGCCGTCGACCCGTAGGCCGCGGCGGACGATCGCGGCGACCGGGTAGGCGAAGAACACCGCGAAGAACGCGACGGGCAGGGCCATGAGGCCGAGCCGCGCCGCGTTCCCCGGCCGGCGGCGTCGCCGGCCGGTCACTTCACCGCGAGCGAGGTCCACGACTTGACCCACTGGTCACGGTTGGCGGCGATCTTCCCGGGGGCCATGGTCTCCGGGTTCTTGGCCTGCGGGCCGTACTGGGTGAACTCCGCGGGGACCCGGGCGCCTTGGCGCACCGGGTAGACGAACATGTTCAGCGGCATGTCCTCCTGGAACCGCTTGCCGACCAGGAAGTCGAGGAAGGCCTTGCCGCCCTCGGTGTTCTCGGCGCCCGCGAGCAGTCCGGCGTACTCGACCTGGCGGAAGCAGGTTCCCTCGGCGACGCCGGTGGGCGCGGTCTTGGGCTGCGGCTTGGCGTAGATGACCTCGGCGGGCGGCGAGGAGGCGTAGGAGACGACCAGCGGACGGTCGCCGTTGGCCTTCTTCCCGCCGGCCGAGCCGGAGAACTCCTGGTCGTAGGCCTGCTCCCAGCCGGAGACGACCTTGACGCCGTTGGCCTTCAGCTTCTTCCAGTACGCCTGCCAGCCGGTGTCGCCGTACTTGGCGGCGGTGCCGAGCAGGAAGCCGAGGCCGGGCGAGGAGGCGGCGGCGTCCTCGGTGACGAGGAGGTTCTTGTACTGCGGCTCGACCAGGTCGTCGAAGGTGGCCGGCGGGGCCAGCTTGTGGTCGGCGAAGTACTTCTTGTCGTAGTTGACGCAGATGTCGCCGGTGTCGATCGGGGTGACCCGGTGCTTGGCCTCGTCGGCCCGGTACTGCGGCTGGATCTGGTCGGAGCCCTTCGCCTCGTAGGGCTGGAAGAGGCCGTTGTCCAGGGCGCGGGACAGGAGGGTGTTGTCGACGCCGAAGAAGACGTCGCCCTGCGGGTGGTCCTTGGTGAGGATGGCCTTGTTGACGGCCTGCCCGGCGTCGCCGTCCATGAGGACCTTGACCTTGTAGCCGGAGGACTTCTCGAACTCCGTGATGACGCTCTGGGACGCCTTCCACGAGTCGTGGCTGACCAGGGTCACGGTCTTGGAGTCGGCGGCGCTCTTCTGGCCGCCGGACGATCCGCACGCGGACAGCGTGACCAGTCCCAGCCCGACCGCGGCTGCGACGAACGTCTTGGTGTGCACTGGATTTTCCTCCTGGATGGTGGCCAGGAAGAGACGCGGCCCTGCCCGGGCATCCGCGGGGATGTCCGGGCAGGGCGCAACAGCTCGAGTGATGACCGAACTTCCTACCCAGAATGACCTGGGCGAGGTTCAGAGGGTCTGCGGCCGGTGCCGCACTCTCAGCGCTGTGGCGCTCCCCTGTCGGAATATGAAGATGTGTACGCGCTCAGAGTACCGCCCGGCCGCCGTACGACCGCCTGCGGCCCGCGGCCGTGGTCGCCCCCGGGGCCTACCGCTCGGTGGCGGCCAGCTGACCGCAGGCGCCGTCGATCTCCTGGCCACGGGTGTCCCGGATGGTGACCGGCACCCCGTGGGCGGCGATCGCCTCCACGAACGCCTTCTCGTCCTCGGGCCGCGAGGCGGTCCACTTGGAACCGGGGGTGGGATTGAGGGGGATGCAGTTGACGTGCACGGGCCTGCCCTTGAGCAGCCGGCCGAGCCGGTCGCCGCGCCAGGCCTGGTCGTTGATGTCGCGGATCAGCGCGTACTCGATGGAGAGCCGGCGCCCGGACTTCGCGGCGTACTCGAAGCCCGCGTCCAGCACCTCGCGCACCTTCCACCGTGTGTTCACGGGCACGAGGGTGTCGCGCAGCTCGTCGTCGGGGGCGTGCAGGGAGATGGCGAGCCGGCACTTGAAGCCCTCGTCGGAGAACCGGTGGATCGCCGGGACCAGGCCCACGGTGGAGACGGTGATGCCGCGCTGCGACAGGCCGAGCCCGTCGGGCTCGGGGTCGGTGAGGGCGCGGATGGCGCCGACGACGCGCTTGTAGTTGGCGAGCGGCTCGCCCATGCCCATGAACACGATGTTGGACAGCCGCGCCGGCCCGCCCGGCACCTCGCCGTCGCGCAGGGCGCGCATGCCGTCCACGATCTGGTGCACGATCTCGGCGGTCGACAGATTGCGGTCGAGGCCCGCCTGCCCGGTCGCGCAGAACGGGCAGTTCATGCCGCAACCGGCCTGCGAGCTGATGCACATGGTCACCCGGTCCGGGTAGCGCATGAGCACCGACTCGACCAGCGTCCCGTCGAACAGCCGCCACAGCGTCTTGCGGGTGGTGCCCGCGTCGGTCGACAGATGCCGCACGACCGACATCAGCTCGGGCAGCAGCGCCTCGCGCAGCTTCTCCCGCGACCCGGCCGGGATGTCGGTCCACTGCTCGGGGTCGTGCGCGTACCGCGCGAAGTAGTGCTGCGAGAGCTGCTTGGCACGAAACGGCTTCTCACCGATCGCGGCGACGGCCTCCTTGCGCTCGGCAGGCGACAGATCGGCAAGGTGCCGCGGCGGCTTCTTGGCTCCGCGCGGGGCGACGAAAGTAAGTTCTCCGGGCTTGGGCATGGTGCATCCAGTGTCGCAGATCGACTTGGGTGGGCCGGTCGGGCCGGTGGGCGCCGTGCGTGGCCCGAGTGAGACGAGCCCCCACCGGATCGGCGGGGGCTCGTTCTTACGTGTGGGGTCCGCGGATCAGGCCGAGCCCACGAAGGCCACCAGGAGGAGCCAGGCGATCGGGGCCGTGGGGAGGAGGGAGTCGAGGCGGTCCATGATGCCGCCGTGGCCCGGCAGCAGCGTGCCCATGTCCTTGATGCCCAGGTCCCGCTTGATCATGGACTCGCCGAGGTCGCCGAGGGTGGCGCTGGCCGCGACCGCGAGGCCGAGGAGCAGGCCCTGCCACCAGGCGCCGTCGTCGATCAGGAACTGCATGCACAGCGCGCCGGCGGCCATCGCGAAGGCGACCGCGCCGAACAGGCCCTCGCGGGTCTTGCCGGGGCTGATGCGCGGGGCGAGCTTGTGCTTGCCGAAGCGCCAGCCGACGGCGTACGCGCCCGTGTCGCTGACCACCGTGAGGATCAGGAAGGTCAGCACGCGGTACGGGCCGTCGTCCGCGGTGAGCATCATCGCCACGAACGTGGCCAGGAACGGCACGTAGAAGGCGGCGAAGACGCCCGCCGTGACGTCCCTGAGGTAGCCCTCGGGGGGCTGGGTCATGCGCCAGACCAGGACCGCGAGCGTGGTCAGGGCCATCGCCACCCACGCGCCCTCGGCGTCGCGCACGTATCCGGCGACCACCATGGCGGCGCCGCCGACGGCCAGCGGCACCAGCGGCGCCTTGATCTCCTTGCGCTCCTGGAGGCGGCTGGTCAGCTCCCACAGGCCCACGACGACCGCGACGGCGATCACGCCGACGAAGACCGCCTTGACGATGAACAGGGAGGCGACGATCACCACGCCGAGCCCGAGACCGACTCCTATGGCAGCACCGAGGTCCCGGCCCGCGCTCTTCTTCTGCGGGGCGGGCGCCGGCTGCGGGGCGTCGGGCATGGGCTCCGGATTCTGCGACGCCGTCCGGTGGGCGGGCGGCGTCTGCGGCGTGTCGTAGGGCCGCGGCTGCGGCGCTTCGTACGGCTGCGGGTGCGACCGCGACGGTGACTGCGGCTGCTGGTCGTGCTGGTGCTGCGGTATCTCGTACGGCTGCGGCTGGGCCGGTATGCCGTACGGGCCGCCCGGGTGCCGCGTGTCGTACGCGTGCGGCTGCGCGGCGTAGGGCTGCGGCTGCTGCTGTCGCGGGTCGTACGACCGGGGCTGCGGGGCTCGGCCGCCCTGGTGCTGCGGGGCCTCGTCCCGGAACAGAGGGCCGTCCGTGCGGACGGCCCCCCGGTCGTCATCCTGGGTACCGCCGTGTGCGGGCACCTCGGGCACGATGGGCATGGGGCGAGTCTGCCGGGCGCCCTGCGGCGCATCGTGGGCGGGGCCTCCGGCAACGGGCCCCTGGGCGGGTGAACCGTCCGCGGGCCCCCAGTACCCGGCTTGCTGCGGCGCTCCCCAGGAAGAGTCGTTCATCAGACCTCGAGCAGCTCCGACTCCTTGTGCTTCAGGAGCTCGTCCACCTGCGCCACGTACTTAGCGGTGGTGTCGTCGAGCTCCTTCTCCGCACGGCGGCCCTCGTCCTCGCCGACCTCGCCGTCCTTGACGAGCTTGTCGATCGCGTCCTTGGCCTTGCGGCGCACCGAGCGGATGGAGACCTTGGCGTCCTCGCCCTTGCCCTTGGCGACCTTGATGTACTCGCGGCGGCGTTCCTCGGTCAGCTCGGGGAAGACCACTCGGATGATATTGCCGTCGTTGCTGGGGTTGACGCCCAGGTCGGAGTCGCGGATCGCCTGCTCGATGTTGCGCAGCGCGGTCTTGTCGAACGGCGTCACGACCGCCATCCGCGGCTCCGGCACGGAGAACGAAGCCAGCTGGTTGATCGGCGTCGGCGCGCCGTAGTAGTCGGCCACGATCTTGTTGAACATCGCCGGGTGCGCACGGCCGGTGCGGATCGCGGCGAAGTCCTCCTTGGCGACCACGACGGCCTTCTCCATCTTCTCCTCGGCCTCGAGGAGGGTCTCTTCGATCACCACTTGCTCCTGCGTGTCTTGAGTAGGCCCGGTCGCGGTTCCTTGTCGGGGCCGGCGGCCGGCTGCGTCGCGTCTTCTTCCTGCACGGTTCCCGACCGGCAGGACATTGTCCATCCCCCGGCCCGGGTCCGTCCCGCCCGTCCCCCGGACAGGTGCCGGGCCGCGGGCGGGGCGAGTCGTCGGGCCGGGGCGATCTCCGCCGGGTCGGGTCAGCCCCGGCCGGCCTGTTCACCCACCAGCGTGCCGATCTTCTCACCCTTGACGGCGCGGGCGATATTGCCCTCCTTCAGGAGTTCGAAGACGACGATCGGGAGCCGGTTGTCGCGGCAGAGCGTGATCGCCGTGGCGTCGGCGACCTTCAGGTCGCGGGTGATGACCTCGCTGTAGCCGAGGGAGTCGAACTTCACGGCGTCCGGGTTGGTCTTCGGGTCGGAGTCGTAGACCCCGTCCACGCCGTTCTTGCCCATGAGCAGCGCCTCGGCGTCGATCTCCAGGGCGCGCTGGGCGGCGGTGGTGTCGGTGGAGAAGTACGGCATGCCCATACCCGCCCCGAAGATGACCACGCGGCCCTTCTCCAGGTGGCGCACGGCGCGCAGCGGGATGTACGGCTCGGCCACCTGGCCCATGGTGATGGCGGTCTGGACCCGGCTGTCGACGCCTTCCTTCTCGATGAAGTCCTGCAGGGCGAGGCAGTTCATCACGGTGCCGAGCATGCCCATGTAGTCGGAGCGGGCGCGGTCCATGCCGCGCTGCTGCAGCTCGGCGCCGCGGAAGAAGTTGCCGCCGCCGATCACGACCGCGATCTGCGCGCCGTCCCGGACGACGGCCGCGATCTCACGGGCGATGGCGTGCACCACGTCCGGGTCTACCCCCAGGCCCCCGCCGCCCGAGAAGGCCTCTCCGGACAGCTTCAGAAGAAACCGGCCGGTCACTTTGCCGTCGTCGCTTTTCCGGGGCTTGCTGGTCATTGAGATCCCGCCTCTGTTACGTGGTGCACATGCGAAGAAGGCCATTGCCGGTGGGGCGTGTTTCGCATCCCATGCTCGGCAATGGCCTCCTCGTCAGATCTGCTGTCGTCCGTCACCCACGCGTGCGTGGCGCCATACGCGGGCGACGTGGACGACTGCTGTCGACCCTATCCGGGCCGGGTGTCCGTCGCGGTACGGACCGTGGACTCAGATGCCGACCTTGATGCGCGTGAAGCGCTTCAGGGTGACACCGGCCTCGTCCAGGACCTTCTGGACGGACTTCTTGTTGTCCAGCGCGTAGGGCTGGCCGAGCAGCGTGGCGTCCTTGAAGAAGCCGTTCAGACGACCCTCGACGATCTTGGCGATCGCGGCCTCGGGCTTGCCCTCGGCGCGGGTGGTCTCCTCGGCGATACGGCGCTCGGACTCGACGACGTCGGCCGGCACGTCCTCCTTGGAGAGGTACTTCGGCGCGAAGGCGGCGATGTGCTGGGCGACGCCCTTGGCGATCTCGGCGTTCGGCTTGTCCAGCTCGACGAGGACACCGATCTGCGGGGGCAGGTCGGGCATCGTGCGGTGCATGTACGCGGTGACGAAACCGTCGGCGAACTGCGCGAAGCGGTCCAGGACGATCTTCTCGCCGAGGTTGGCGTTGGCCTCGTCCACGAACGCCTGGACGGTCTTGCCGGGCTCGATCTCGGAGGCGAGCAGGGCCTCCAGGTCGGCCGGGGCGGACTTGGCGACGTGCTCGGCGATGGCCTTGGCCACGGCCTGGAACTTGTCGCCCTTGGCGACGAAGTCCGTCTCGCACTTCAGCTCGACCAGGACGCCGGAGGAGTTGTCGTCGGCGATGATCGAGACCACGGCGCCGTTCTCGGCGGAGCGGCCCTCGCGCTTGGCGACGCCCTTCTGGCCCTTGATGCGCAGCGCCTCGACGGCCTTCTCGACGTTGCCCTCGGCCTCGTCCAGCGCCTTCTTGCAGTCCATCATGCCGGCGCCCGTGAGCTCACGAAGCTTCTTGACGTCGGCGGCGGTGTAGTTCGCCATGAGTCTGTGAATCTTTCTCGAAGTCTGGAAGATCGAAGATCAGGGGGCCTGCGGTCCCCCGCCGCCCATGGAGCGGGAGCCCGCTGACGCGCCGCTGACCTACGGGTGAACGGCGGGAGCGGAATTCACACCGCTCCCGCCGTCAACGCTGACGCTGACGGGTCAGGCCTGCTGCTCGCCCTCGGCGGCCGGGGCCTCGGCCTCGGCAGCCGGCGCCTCGGCGACCGGAGCCTCGGCGACGGGAGCCTCGGCGACGGGAGCCTCGGCGGCCTCGGCCGGCTTCTCGGCCTCGGCGGCCGGAGCCTCGTCGGCCTTCTTCTCGCCCTCGAGCAGGTCGCGCTCCCACTCGGCCAGCGGCTCGCCCGCGGCCTTCTCGCCCTTGTCACCGGCGTTGACGCCGGAGCGGGCGATGAGGCCCTCGGCGACGGCGTCGGCGATCACACGGGTGAGCAGGGTGACGGAGCGGATCGCGTCGTCGTTGCCCGGGATCTTGTAGTCGACCTCGTCGGGGTCGCAGTTGGTGTCGAGGATGGCGACGACCGGGATGTTGAGCTTCCGGGCCTCGCCGACCGCGATGTGCTCCTTCTTGGTGTCCACGATCCAGACGGCGCTGGGCACCTTCTGCATCTCGCGGATACCGCCGAGGGTCTTCTCCAGCTTGGCCTTCTCGCGGGAGAGGACCAGCAGCTCCTTCTTGGTGAGGCCGGAGGCGGCCACGTCCTCGAAGTCGATCTGCTCGAGCTCCTTCAGGCGCTGCAGGCGCTTGTAGACGGTCGAGAAGTTGGTGAGCATGCCGCCCAGCCAGCGCTGGTTGACGTAGGGCATGCCGACGCGGGTGGCCTGCTCGGCGATGGCCTCCTGCGCCTGCTTCTTCGTGCCGACGAACATGACCGTGCCGCCGTGGGCCACGGTCTCCTTGACGAACTCGTAGGCGCGGTCGATGTACGACAGCGACTGGAGCAGGTCGATGATGTAGATGCCGTTGCGCTCCGTGAAGATGAAGCGCTTCATCTTCGGGTTCCAACGACGGGTCTGGTGACCGAAGTGGACGCCGCTCTCCAGCAGCTCCCGCATCGTGACGACGGCCATGGCCGTATCTCCTTGACATTCTCGGTTGTGCCGCGGGAACCGGACGGCTCCCGCGCCTGACGCCCGCGTGCGCCTGCCGCGAAGGACCGAGGGGCGCTGACACCGACCGTTGCCGGCCGGGGTGTCGGGGCGTGCGAAGTCGACCCGGTGACCCGGGTCGCCGCTAGAAGTGTACGGGACACGGAAGGCGCCGGGTGACGCCGCTGTCCACAACCCGTCGGTTGTCCACAGGTCCCGGCGGCGGACGGCGGGAGTCGGCACCGTGGTGGGCATGTCTGGGATGCGCGGGAAGCGCTGTGCGGAGGGGCGGCTCGGGCCGCTGCCGGGGCTGGTGGGACTGGTGGGGCTACTGGTCCTGGCTCTGGTTTCGGGTGTGGTGGTGCTGGTGCTGATGCCGGGGGCGGGTGGTGCGGCGGAGGCAGCCGACGGGGCGGTCCCGGCTCGCGCGGCGCCGCCGGCCGGTGGGTCGGTGCCGACTGGGGACGGGGCGCAGGCCGGCGGGGCTGTGCCGGACGGTGGGTCGGTGCCGACCGGGGACGGGGCGCAGACCGGTGGAGCTGGCCCGGACGGTGGGTCGGCACCCGCCGATGATTCGGTGTCCGCCGATGATTCGGTGTCCGCCGGCGGGTCCGTGCCGGCTGTGGGGCGGAACTGGCCCGTGGGGGCGCGGCCGCCGGTGCTGCGGGGCTGGGAGCCGCCGGCGACGCCGTACGGGCCCGGCCACCGGGGCGTGGACCTCGGCGCGCCGCCGGGCACTCCGGTACGGGCGGTGGCTGCGGGCCGGGTCTCCTTCGCGGGTCCCGTGGCGGGGCGCGGCGTGGTCTCGGTGGAGCTGTCGGGGACGGGCGAGCCGCCGTTGCGGACGACGTACGAGCCGGTACGGGCCTCGGTGCGGGAGGGCGAGCGGGTGGCGGCCGGGCAGATCGTCGGCACGGTGCAGGGAGCGGGACCCGCCTCCGGGTCGCACTGCGGGAGCGGCTGTCTGCACTGGGGCCTGCGCAGAGGCGAGGCCTATCTCGACCCGCTGCTGCTCCTGCCGCCGTGGCTGCTGCGCACCGGCCCGTCGAGACTGCTGCCGGTGCCGGGGGCAGCGACGGCGGCGTGACGGCCGCCCCCGCCCCCGGCACCGAAGCGAGCGCCGCCGAGCCGTACGGGACGGGGCGCTCCTCGACGAGATCGGGCGCGCCGCCTCCCCCGGAGCGTCAGCCGCGGACCCCCCGCAGGATCATCCCCACGGCCGCCTCCGCGATCACCGGCGGCTCCTCGGCCGCGCCCAGTTCGATGCGGCGTACGGCCGCGTCCACGACGCCCTGGAGCAGCATCGCCGCCAGGCGGGGCTGGCCGTGGCCCAGCTCCCCCAGCGCCTCGACGATCATGGCGACGAGTTCGCCGTGCGCGGCGCGGATCTTCTCCCGCGCGCCCGCGTCCAGTTCGCTCGCCGAGATCGCCACGACGGCCCGGTGCCGCCGGTCGCCGACCAGCTCCAGCTGCTTGCGGACGTACGCCTCGACCTTGGCCTCCGGCCCGGCCACGGCCGCCATCGCCGCGGCGACCTCGGCGGCCCAGACCGGGAAGTCGACGGCGCACAGCTCCTCGACCACGGCGGCCCGCGACCGGAAGTACTCGTACACCGACGACCTTGCCAGCCCCGTCCGTTCGGCCAGGGCGGGGAAGGTCAGAGCCTCCGTCCCGCCCTCGGACAGCAGGGTCCGCGCCGCGTCCAGCAGGGCGGCTCGCTGCATCGACCGGTGCTCGGCCACGGAGGCCGCTCGAATCCTTGGCACGTCGACCACTGTACGGACGCCGCGCCCGGGACGGGAGTGACTCCCCCGGCACGGGCCCCGCCGGTCACCGTCCGAAACTGGCCAGCTTGGCCCGCAACTGCAGTACCGACTTGGTGTGGATCTGGCTGACCCGGCTCTCGGTCACACCGAGCACGTTGCCGATCTCGGCGAGGGTGAGGCCCTCGTAGTAGTACAGCGTGACGACGGTCTTCTCGCGCTCGGGCAGCGTGTTGATCGCGCGGGCCAGAAAGCGCCGCAGCTCGCGGTCCTCGGCCACCTCCACCGGGTTGTCGGCGGCGGTGTCCTCCAGGGTGTCCATGAAGCTCAGCCCGTCGCCGTCCTCGCCGCCGACGTGCAGCAGCTCCTCCAGGGCGACGACGTTGGCCAGCGACAACTGGCTGAAGACGGCGTGCAGTTCGTCCACCGCGATGCCCATCTCGCCGGCCACCTCGGTCTCCGTCGGGGTGCGCCGCAGCCGGGCCTCCAGCGTCGCGTACGCCCGCTCGACGTTGCGCGCCTTCTGCCGCACCGAGCGGGGGATCCAGTCCAGCGCGCGCAGTTCGTCGATCATCGCGCCCCGGATCCGGGTGATCGCGTACGTCTCGAACTTGATCTCCCGGTCGATGTCGAACTTCTCGATCGCGTCGATCAGCCCGAAGACGCCCGAGGAGACGAAGTCGGCCTGCTCCACGTTGGGGGGCAGGCCGACGCTGACCCGTCCCGCCACGTACTTCACCAGCGGCGAGTAGTGCAGGATGAGCTGCTCCCGCAGCCGTTCGTCCCCCGTCGCCTTGTACGACCGCCACAGCTCGTCGAGCGTCGAGGGAGCGGGCGGCCGCACGCTGCCACCGTCGCGGGCGGCTGGGGGGAGCGCCGCCCGGTCGGACCCGGAGGTGTGCTGGGGCATTCGTCGCCTTGTGCCGTTCTGCCGTGGAGTGCGGGCTTGTGGGTTTCTGGGGTTTCTGGTCGCCTGGGCGAGTCGTCGGTCTCGGTCGGTTCTGGTCCGGTTTTCGTCGGTCTCAGCGTCGGAACCCCGTGAGCGTAGCGTGACTGGAGTGTCGCGGTGCGCGAACGGCGAGGCGTGGGGCGTGCGCAGATTCGTTCCGCACCGCGCTCCACCGGGTCACTTCGATTACTGTGAGTGATGATCTGGTCGCTCAACTGCCGGAATTTCCGCAGCCTTCGGCGTTCCCCCGGACGGCCGAACACGCTCGGTCAGCAACCGCCTTGGCCCGCGCGCGCCGAGATCACCGCCCGGCGTGTCAACTTCCATCCCTCGCCGTGTCGTTCGACGTAGCCAAGCGATCGGAGTTCGTACAGTCTCGCGATCGCGTCGTCCGTCGTCGTCCCGGCGCCCCGGGCGACGTCGGCCGCGGTCGCCGCACCGCGCGCGGGAAGTGCGGCCAGGACCTCGCGGGCGTCCGGCTCCAGCAGGTCGCGCGGGAGGACGGGGCCGTGCCGGGCCGGGGCCAGTTCGCCCATGTCGCCGACGAGTTCGACGATCTCCGCGGCGTCGGTGACCAGCGTCGCCCCGCCTCGCAGCAGTTCGTGGACGCCCGCCGAGCGCGCGCTCGTGGCCGGGCCCGGCACCCCCATGGTGTGGCGGCCCAGTCGTTGCGCGGCGCGGGCGGTGACCAGCGATCCGCTGCGGTAGGCGGCCTCCACGACCACGGTGCCCCGGGTGAGCGCCGCGATGACCCGGTTGCGGACGACGAACCTGCTCGGCGTCGGATGGTCGCCGGGCGGCAGTTCGCCGACGACCAGGCCCTGCTCGGCGATCCGGTCGATCAGGGCGGCGTGGCCGCGCGGGTAGGGCCGGTCGACGCCGCAGGCCAGTACGGCGACGGTGGCTCCGGAGCTGCCGAGCGCACCGCGGTGGGCGGCGCCGTCGACCCCGTAGGCGCCGCCGGACACCACCACCCAGCCGCGGTCGGCGAGACCGGCGGCGAGGTGGGCGGCCATATGGGCGCCGTACTCGGTGCAGGCCCGCGCGCCGACCACGGCGACCGAGCGCAGCGCCCACAGCCGCAGGCTCGGTCTGCCGCGCACCCACAGGCCGAGGGGGCGGGCGTCCCCCAGGTCGTCGAGCTGGGCCGGCCACTCGGGCGTGCCGGGGCACACGAACCGCACGCCGGCCTCGCGGGCGGCGGCGAGGTCCCGTGCGGGGTCGGCCTGCGCGGCCCGGGCGCACAGTCCGGCCCATCGCTTGTCCGAGACCCCGGCCAGGCGCGGCCCGCCGTCGCGCAGCCGCCGGGCCACCGTCACGGCCCCCAGTTCCCGCACCCACCGGCCACCGGTCGCGTCCCCCGGTTCGAGGACGCGGGTGAGGAAGGCCCGCGCCGACAGCTCGGAGCCCGCCGCCACGCGCCCGCCGGCCCCGCCCGGGCGCTCCGAGGGCTCGGGAAGCTCGGGCGGCGGTTCGGGAAGCTCCGGCCGCTCCGCGCACTCCGGGAGATCAGAGAACTCCATGGACTCGGACGGGACCGCAAGCCGGGCGCGCTCGGCACGGCCCCGGCGCTCCGGGAGATCAGAGAAGTCCCTGGACTGGGACGGGACCGGAAGCCCGGCGCGCTCGGCACGGCCCTGGCACTCCGGGAACCCGGTGCCCTCCGCACGGCCCTGGCGCTCCGAAAGCTCGGCGCGCTCCGGGCGATCGCGGCGCTCCGGGGGTTCGGGGCGCTCCGGGGTTTCGGGGCGCTGCCCGCAGCCCCGGCCTTCCGCAAGCTCGGCGCGCTCCGCGCAGTCCCGGCGTTCTGGAGGCTCGGCGCGCTCGGCACAAGCCTGGCGCTCCGGGAACCCGGTGCCCTCCGCGCGGCCCCGGCGCTCCAAAAGCTCTGCGCGCTCCACGCCGCCCCGGCGCTCCAAAAGCTCGGCGCGCTCCACGCGCCCCCGGCGTTCCAGTGGCTCGGCGCGCTCCCCCTTCATGCCGGTGCCCCGATGGCCATCGGCACGCCCCGCGGCACTCCCGTGCGCAGTTGCAGCGCCAGCGTCACGTCGCCCGCGTCGGGGCGGGCGTGGCCGCGCAGGTCGGCGATCGTCCAGGCGACCCGCAGCACGCGGTCGAGTCCGCGGGCGGTCAGCACCCCGCGCTCCAGGCCGCGCTCGGCCTCGTCCATCGCGCCGGGCGCGGCGTGCCAGCGGGTGCGCAGCTCGTGGCCGGGCACCTCGGCGTTGGTCCGCCAGGGGGTGTCCGCGAGCCGGGCCGCCGCGCGCTCCCGGGCGGCCCGCACCCGCCCGGCCACGGCCGCCGTGGACTCGCCGCGGGCGCCGCGCAGCGCCAGCTCGGCCCGGGTGACCGGTTCGGCCTCCACCCGCAGGTCCACCCGGTCCAGGAGCGGGCCGGAGATGCGGGCCTGGTAGCGGCGGATCGCCGAGGACGGGCACTCGCACAGGTTGTCGCGGCGCGGCGAGAACCGGCCGCAGGGGCACGGGTTGGCCGCGAGGACCATCAGGAACTTCGCCGGGAACCGCACCACCCCGGCGCTGCGGGCGATCACCACGTGGCCGGCCTCCAGGGGCTGGCGCAGGGCGTCCAGGGCGTGGCTGCTGAACTCGGGGGTCTCGTCCAAAAAGAGCACGCCGCGATGGGCGAGGGCGACGGCTCCGGGGCGGGCGATGCCCTGGCCGCCGCCGACGAGCGCCTGCATCGTCGCCGAGTGGTGCGGGGCGCAGTAGGGGGCGAGGTCGATCAGCGGCTTGCCCGGCGGCAGCAGTCCGGCCACCGAGTGGATCGCGGTGACCTCCAGCGACTCCTGCCGGGCGAGCGGGGGCAGGACGGCGGGCAGCCGCTCGGCGAGCATGGTCTTGCCGGCGCCGGGCGGCCCCTCCAGGAACAGGTGGTGGCCGCCGGCCGCGGCGACCTCCAGTGCGGTGCGCGCGGATGCCTGGCCGATCACGTCCGCGAGGTCGTGTCCCTGGTCGTGCTGGGCGGCGCCCACGCTGTGCATGCCGGTGGCCGAGCCGGCGCCGGGCAGGCGCAGTCCGGCCAGCAGGGGGTCCGGGCGGCCCTGCTCGTCCGGTTCCTCCTCGGGCACGGGTTCGTCGGTGAGCACGGCGATCAGCTGGCGCAGGCTGCGTACGCCGAGCACGGAGACGCCGGGGACGAGCGAGGCCTCGGCGGCGGCGCACTCGGGGACGACCACCTGTTCGTAGCCGGCGTCGGCGGCGGCGAGCACGGCGGGCAGGATGCCCCGCACGGGGCGCACCCGGCCGTCCAGGCCGAGTTCCCCGATCATGACGATGTCGGCGAGGACCCGGGGGTCGATCCGTTCGGCCGCGCCGAGCACGGAGCAGGCGACGGCGAGGTCGAAGCCGCTGCCGGCCTTGGGCACCGAGGCGGGGCTGAGTCCGACCGTGAGTTTCTTCTGCGGCCATTCGCCGCCGGAGTTGACCACGGCGGCCCGGACCCGGTCCCGGCTCTCGGTCAGGCTCTTGTCGGGCAGGCCCACCAGGGTGAAGGCGGCGACGCCCGGTTCCAGGTCGGCCTGGACCTCGACGACCACGCCTTCCACCCCGACGAGGGCCACGGAGCACGTGCGTGCGAATCCCATCAGGCCGCCCCCCGCACATGCTCGACCACCGGCGCCCCGCGCCGGGGCAGCAGGACGCCGACGAGGTCGATGCGAACGCCGCCGGGCGGGGCCCCGCCGTGGGTCTGGATCCAGCGTTGTGCGAGGCCGCGCAGCCGCGCGGCCTTCTCGGGCGTGATCGCGGCCATCGGGTGCTGGAAGCCGCCCGCCCTGCGGGTCTTCACCTCGCAGACGACCAGGACGTCGCCGTCCCGGGCCACGATGTCGATCTCCCCGGTCCTGCCGTCGCGCCAGTTGCGCGCCAGGACCGTCAGCCCGGCCGCGGCCAGCCGGCGCGCGGCCAGTCCCTCGCCGTACCTGCCGAGTGCGCTGCGTGCCTGATGGGTGTTCATGTCGGCACCACCTCCGGCGCCCACCGTCACGCATCCGCGCCCACCGAGTGGATCTTGGTGGGTTACTCGGCGGTTGTGGACAACTCCGTCACCCACACGGGGGACCTCACCCGCCCGGCAGCTCCAGCTCGCTCTTGCTCAGCTCCTCGATGTTCACGTCCTTGAACGTGAGGACACGCACCTGCTTGACGAACCGGGCCGGCCGGTACATGTCCCACACCCAGGCGTCGGCCATCGACACCTCGAAGAACACCTCGCCCTGGACCGAGTGGACCTGCATCTCGTAGTCGTTGGTGAGGTAGAAACGCCGCTCGGTCTCGATCACGTATTTGAACAGACCGACGACATCGCGGTACTCCCGGTAGAGCTTCAGCTCCATCTCGGTCTCGTACTTCTCGAGGTCCTCGGCGCTCATGGCATGTTCCCCTTCAGCCGTACGGTCCCCCCATTGTGCGCCAGTCCCGTGCGCCCCTAGACGATTTCGGTGTCCAGGGTCACGGGTTCGGCCGGAGGACCTTCGTCGAGCAGTGTCCGCAGCAGCCCGGCGAGTCTGGTCGGATACACGGTCTCATGCGTCCGGGCCAGTTCCCGACAGGTCCACCAGCGTGCGCCCGCCACGCTGCGCCGCTCCAGCTCGGTCAGGGCCGTCGCGGCGGTCGCCGTCCGGGTGGTGCGGGCCAGGTAGTACCACTCGTCCTGGTCCCACCGGCGGCCGGCGAACGGGAAGGAGCACCGGCGCCGCCACAGGACCGGGCCCAGCGCCACGTCCGTGATGCCGGTCTCCTCGGCGAGTTCCCGCAGCGCGGCCTCCGCACGGCTCTCGTCGCCCTCCAGGCCGCCGCCGGGCGTGAACCACCAGTCGTCGGCGGGATCGTCCGGCTCGTGGCCGTGCAGCAGCAGGACGCGGTCGGCCGGGTCGAGCAGCACCACCCGGGCCACCTTGCGCAGCCCGCCCGCGTAGGTGTCCGCGCCCGCGTCCCGGGGCTCAGCGGGCACCGGCCGGCTCCGTCCGGGCACGGGTGCGGGAGCGGCCCAGCAGCTTGGCGACGGGGCCGTAGGCGCCGCCGGCCAGGACGAGCACGGCGCCGGCCACGATCAGGGCGACGACGGTGCGCAGCGGGCCCGGCTGCGAGAGGGCGCCGAGCGCCTGGAACCCGGTGGGGCGCTCCAGCATGCCCTTGGCGGGCCAGATCACGGCGTCCACGCGCGCGCTCACGTCGCCGCGGGAGACGGTGCCCTTGGCGGCGTCGGTGAGGTGGGCGGTGGAGTCCAGGGAGCCCTGGCGTTCGTCGCCGAGCAGGAACAGCCGGCCCTCGGGCACCTTCACGGTGGGGAAGCCCTGGATCTCGGCGACGCCGCCCTTGAGGTAGGGCTCGTCGATCTCCTTGCCGTTGACGGTCAGCTTGCCGTCGGTGCAGCAGGCGACGGTGTCGCCGCCGACGGCCACCACGCGCTTGACCACGGGGGCGTCGGCCACCCAGGTCTTGTCGCGGAAGACGACGACGTCACCGCGGCGCACCTCGTCGCCGTCCACGCGCTGGGCCAGCACCCGGTCGCCCATGCCGATCGTCGGCGACATCGAACTGGTGGGCACGGTGTACGGGCGGTAGACGACGGCCGCCCACGCGAAGCCACCGAGGAACAGCACCAGTCCCAGCGCCACGGCCAGCCCGGACAGCCGCTGTCCCGTCCTGCCGCCCGCCGGGGCCCTGCCCGTGCCGCCGCTCAGCGGGGCCGTACGCGTCGTGCTCTCGCCACCCATGGACCCGCACCCTACCCGGCGGTACCGGAACGGGGCAGCCCCCTTCTTCGCGCAACCGCGCGCGCCCCCGACGGCCCCGGACGGGGCCCTCGGGGGCGCGTCGGACGGCTCAGCGGCCGCCGGTGGGCGTCGTGGTGGCGCCCGTGCCGTTCAGGGCCTTCATCGAGCGCCTGCGGCGCCACACCGCCACCGGCACGACCGCGGTGAGGGCCACACCGGTCGGGGCGACCGTCAGGGCGCCCGCCGCCGAGGACTGCTCGCCGAGGCCCGGCTGGTCGAAGGTGTCGGGAACCGGCAGCGTGCCCCAGCGGTTGATCGGCCAGGCGCGCACGATGGCACGGCCGACGACGTCCTTGACCGGCACCATGCCGTGGTGCTCGTCGGTCTGGTTGTAGCGCGAGTCGCGGGAGTTCTGCCGGTGGTCGCCCATGACCCAGATGTAGCCCTTGGGCACCGTCACCTTGAACTGGCCGCCCTGGTCGTCCACGCTGCACGGGGTGTTGCCCGGGTAGACGTACGGCTCGTTCAGCGCCTTGCCGTTGACCAGCAGGGGGCCGGAGTTCTTGCACTCGATGGTGTCGCCGCCGACGCCGATGACGCGCTTGATCAGGTCCTTCTCCTCGGCGGACGGCATCAGGCCGATCCAGCTGAGGACCTTCTGCAGGGGGTTGGGCTTGGCCGTGGGCTCGCCGGCCAGCCAGTCGTCCGGGTCGTGGAAGACGACGACCTCGCCGCGCTCTGGCTCCGAGCCGAACCACGGGGTCAGCTTGTCGACCAGGACCCGGTCGCCCCGCTGGAGGGTGTTCTGCATCGAGTCCGACGGGATGGAGAACGCCTGCACGAGGAAGGTCTTGATCAGCAGCGCCAGCACCAGCGCGATACCGATCAGGATCGGCAGCTCCTTCCAGAAGGAGCGCGGCTTCTTCGGTTCCGGGGAGCCGCCGCCGGTCCCCTGCTCTTCGCTCTGGCTGTGCTCCGTCACCGTGCCGTCCTCGGCTGCTTCGCTGTCACTCCCGGAGGGCACGGCGCCGTCCGCGGCGGGGGCCGCCGCTCCCACCGGGCGCCGGCGGTGCTCCTCGCCGTCGCCTCCGGACCGTGCGCCAACCGCCACATCCCCCACGCCAACTCCTCACTCCGTGCCGCCGCCTGCCCCATGCGCGGTGCAGGCCCACCACTCCCATAACGAGCGGGAGTTCCGCAGGGCTCGGGAGTTGGACCGATCTCTTGGGATCGTAGGGGGCAACCCTATGCGACAGCGGGGCGGCGGCGGTCGACCCGGCCGCCGCGTCGGACACGGAGGCGAAGGTCGTGGGCTCCTTCAGCGTGCTCCAGTGGCCGAGCGGCCAGCCGATCACCATGGCCCGCCCGACCACCGAGTCCAGCGAGACGGTCCCCTTGTAGGCCGAGTCCTGGTGGAAGCGGGAGTCCGCGGAGTTGCCGCGGTGGTCGCCCATCACCCACAGCCGCCCCTGCGGGACGGTGACGTCGAACGGCTCGTCGGAGGGGGCGTCACCCGGGAAGATGTAGTCCCGCTCGTTCAGGGGAACGCCGTTGACGGTGATCCGGCCCTGCGCGTCGCAGCACTTGACGTGGTCGCCGCCGACGCCGACGACCCGCTTGATGAGGTCCTTCTCGTTGTCGGAGGGCAGCAGGCCGATGAAGGTGAGCCCTTCCTTGACCTGCTTGACGACGACGGGGTCGTTCTTCTTGGCCGGCTGCTCGTCCTTGAGCCAGCCGCCCGGGTCGTGGAAGACCACCACGTCCCCGCGCTGCGGCTTCGAGCCGAACCACGGGGTGAACTTGTCGACCAGGACCCGGTCGCCGATCCGGATCGTCTGCTCCATGGAGCCGGACGGGATCACGAACGCCTGCACGAGGAACGTCTTCAGCACCAGCGCGATGAGCACGGCGACGCCGACCAGCAGCGGGATCTCCCGCACGGCGGAGCGCCTGCGCTTGCGCTTGACCTTGCGCTGCAGCTTGCGCCGCTCGGCGCGGGTGCGCCCGCCGGCCGGGCCGGAGGCGCGCCGGGCCCCCGTGGGCAGCAGGCCCGCGGCGGCGTCCGACGCGGGGACGCCGCGTGGCCGGCCGCGGCTACCCATGGACGCCGCCGTCCGCAGCGGGAACCCCGCCGTCCCGGGCGCCGACCGCGTCCACGCGCGCGTGGACACCGGTCACCGGCACGCGCGCGTAGGCACCGGCCTCGGGCACGCGCGCGTACGCGTCGGGGCGGGTGATGCGCGTCCAGCGGCCGGGGGGCCAGGCGATCCAGTCGGCGCGGCCGACGACGTTGCCGACCGGGACCATGCCGCCGCCCGGCGAGCCGAGGTGGTCGCGGGAGTCGCTGGAGTCGTCGCGGTGGTCGCCGAGCAGGAACAGGGTCCCCGCGGGCACGACGACGTCGAACGGCACCGCCGAGGGGCGGTCGCCGGGGTGCAGGAACGTCGACTCGTCGACCGGCCGGCCGTTCACCTCGATCCTGCCCTCCTTGTCACAGCAGACCACGTGGTCTCCCCCCACGCCCACGACGCGTTTGACGTAGTCGGAGTCCCCGAAGTACCCGGTGCCGTCGAAGACGACGACGTCGCCGCGGCGCGGCCCGGCTCCGAAACGGTACGCCAACTTGTTTACGAGAACGCGGTCGCCGATCCTCAATCCCGGCTCCATGGAACCGCTCGGGATCTGGAACGGCTGGGCCACGAACGTGTTGAGCAGGAGCAGCAGGGCCAGGCAGAGCAGCGCGGCCAGGGTGATCCGCCCGCCCGGGAGCCGTCCGGTGAGCCGCGCCCGCAACGACGAACGCGACCGCCCCTGTCGGCCCTGTGCGTCCGGAGCCTCATCGGGTCCGGCGTCGCAGGGGCGGCAGGAGCGGTCGCGCTCCATCGACTGTGCTTCGGTGTCCATCGGGGCGGAATGCTATCCGCCCCGGCCATGAACCCCGGAAGGCGCTCAGTTCTCGCGCTTCTCCTTGATCTTCGCGGCCTTGCCGCGCAGCTCACGGAGGTAGTACAGCTTGGCGCGACGGACGTCACCGCGGGTGACGAGCTCGATCTTCTCCACGATCGGGGTGTGCACCGGGAAGGTGCGCTCGACGCCGACGGAGAAGGAGACCTTGCGGACCGTGAAGGTCTCGCGCACGCCCGAGCCCTGGCGGCGGATCACGACGCCCTTGAACTGCTGCACACGGGAGCGGTTGCCCTCGATGACGCGGACGTGCACGTTGACCGTGTCGCCCGGGCGGAAGGCGGGGATGTCGTCGCGGACCGACGCGGCGTCGACGGTGTCGAGCAGGTGAGACATTTCGTCTGCTTTCCTCGTTGATGCCACAGGTCATCAACGGAACTAGAGGTTCTGGGACGGTGCTGTGCTGATCGGGGCGGGCGTCGTGTCCCCCTGTGGCAGGGGCGCACGCCGGACGGCGCACAACAGCGGCCTATTCTTCCACGTCGTCGGCCCTGCGCCAAAATCGCCCGTACGGCTCGCCCTCGGGGTCCGGGGCCCAGCCCAGGATGGAGAGCATCTCACGGTCCTTCTTGTCGAACGCCCCGGGCTCGCAGCGCTCGATGAGGTCGGGCCGGTGGGCGGTGGTGCGCCGCAGGGCCTCGTCGCGGCGCCAGCGGGCGATCTTCCCGTGGTGGCCGCTGAGCAGCACGTCCGGGATCTCCCGGCCGCGCCAACGCGGCGGCTTGGTGTAGACGGGGCCCTCCAGCAGGCTCGCCATGGCGCCGGGGGCGAAGGAGTCGTCGCGGTGGGACTCGGCGTTGCCGAGGACGCCGGGCAGCAGGCGGGCCACCGCCTCGGTGACGACCAGGACGGCCGCCTCGCCGCCGGCCAGGACGTAGTCGCCGATGGAGACCTCGTAGACGGGCATCCGGGTCGCGTACTCGTCCATGACCCGGCGGTCGATGCCCTCGTAGCGGGCCGGGGTGAAGATCAGCCAGGGGCGCTCGGAGAGTTCGACGGCGAGTTCCTGGGTGAACGGCCGGCCGCTGGGGGTCGGGACGATCAGCGCGGGCGCGTGCGCGCCGCCCTCGTAGCCGTCGGCGAGGACGGTGTCCAGGGCGTCGCCCCAGGGCTCGGTCTTCATGACCATGCCGGGGCCGCCGCCGTAGGGCGTGTCGTCGACGGTGTTGTGCCGGTCGTGGGTCCAGGCGCGCAGGTCGTGCACCCGCACGTCCAGCTGGCCACGCGCGCGTGCCTTGCCGACGAGGGAGACGTTCAGCGGTTCGAGGTACTCGGGGAAGATCGTGACGACGTCGAGGCGCATCAGGACGCGTCCCCGGACCCGCGGGCTTCCTGGTCCGCCTGGCGCGATTCCCGTCCCGCCTCGTGCGCCTCCTGCCCGGCGTCGCGTGCGGAGGCGATCTCGGCGCGGTCGTCGATCAGGCCGGGCGGCGGGGTGATGACGGCCCGCTGCTCCTCCAGGTCGATCTCGGTGACGATCTCCTGGACGAACGGGATCATCACCTCGCTGCCGTCGGGGCGCTCCACGATGAACAGGTCCTGCGAGGGCAGGTGCGAGATCTCGGTGATCCGCCCGACCTCCGTGCCGTCCTCGGTGACCACGTCGAGGTCGATCAGCTGGTGGTCGTAGTACTCGTCCTCGTCCTCGGGCAGTTCCTCCGGGTCCACCTCGGCGATGAGCAGGGTGTTGCGCAGCGCCTCGGCGGCGGTGCGGTCGCCCACGCCCTCGAAGCGCAGCAGGAGGCGGCCGCTGTGGACCCGGCCGGTCTCGATGGTGAGCGGGCCCGTGGATGCGGGATCGGTGGCGAGTACGGCGCCGGGCGCGAGCCTCAGCTCCGGCTCGTCGGTACGCACCTCGACGGTGACCTCGCCCTTGATGCCATGGGCACGGCCGATCCGTGCGACTACCAGCTGCACGTGTCCAATTCTCCTGTCGTCATCCTGCTCGTGCGACTTTCCCACTGATACGGCTCGGGCCGGGGACGGCCGTGTGCTCACGCGGGGAGATCATCGCGGCC